>JAOPXC010000382.1 GCA_025965335.1 Nocardioides sp.
ATCAAGATGATCGTGGTGTTCGCGGCGTCGGGCAACACCAACAACGTCAACGTCGTGCAGCCCGCGAGCAACGGCGTCCCGCTGTTTCTGGCGGCCGGTGACGGCGTCGCTGTCAAGCCGAGCGGCATGTTCGTCTGGTACGACCCGTCCGCGGCAGGGGTGGTTGTCACGCCCGCTACTGGCGACCTGCTGAACCTGGTCAACTCCGGCGCCGGTACGAGCGTGACGTACGACATTCACATCGTCGGCGCGTCCGCGTAGGAGGCACGAATGGAAACCGTGTGGATCGCACACCCCAATCTCGGTGACCGGAAGGTCGAGGTCCCTGTCTCCGCCCTGCCGCATCACCAGCGTGCTGGGTGGGAGGAGACCGACGCGCCGCCCCCGCCGCCGCTCCCGGAGCCGGACCCCGGCCCCGACGACGACCCGCCCGACAAAACCGCAGACCAAACCGATGGAGCCCCGGCAGACGCCGGGGCTTCTTCTTTGCCAGACGAGTCGCCGAGGCGTCGGCGCACCACCACCCGAGGGGATGAGTAATGGCCGCCACGCCGATCACTCCGGCAAGCAGGTTTTTCCGGCCCGGTACGACCAAGGTGTACTGGGTCGTTTCCATCAGCAACTACCTTTTGCCGACCAGGCTGGAGCTGAACGCCGGTTCGGACCTGTCCAAGGATGTCGCCGACATCAGCGGCTGGATGGTGTCCGGCGCGAAGATCGACACCCCGGACCTCAACAGCAGCTTCGTGTCCAACATCCCCGGCCTGACATCGGCTGCCGAGTCGTCCATCACGTTCTACGCGGGCGACACCGGTGTGGACGTGCGCTCCCTGATGCCGCGCCCCACGGCAGGCAACATCGTGTGGCTCGACGGCGGCGACGTCGCCGGGCGGAAAATGGACATTTTCCCCGTGCGCGTGTTGTCCGTCGGCAAGGAACGCAAAATGGGCGCGGAGGCTGCACGCCTGACCATCCAGTACGCCATCTCGTCGGTGCCCGCCGAGGACGTGACCATTCCGTGAGCCTGCGCGACCGCCTGCTTAACCGGCCGCGCCCGTTCGACACCTATCCGCTGCGGGTCGATGACGACACTGAGGCGCGCAAGGGTGTGGAGCAGGCCTGGACGCTCCTGCGGCTGCTCCAGTATCAGGGCGAGGCGGCCGACGAGTCGGCCGTCCGCTCGGCCAAACAGGACCTGGAGCAGGCGGAATCCGTGCTGGCGGCCTGCTATGAGCCGGTCACCCTGCGGGCCATGCGGCCAGGCGACTTCGAGACGCTGATCGGCCGGCACAAGCCGCGCGAGGGGACTAAGGACCAGGCATGGAACCTGGACACGTTCCCCCGCGCGTGCCTTATGGAGTGCGTCGAGAGCGACCTGACCCCACAGGAGTGGGATCAGGTCTGGGCGGACGTCCTGAACCACGGCGAGCAGGGTGAACTGTGTAACGCGGCGATCCGGGTCAACGTGAGGGCGCCGGATAGCACGCTCCCAAAAGGTTGGACGCAGACCCAGTCCTAGCTCTTGAGCTGGCCGTCTGCCACCACTACCTCATCCCGCACAGCCAGTTCTTGGCCTGGGATCAAGACGACCGGGACAAGGCGATCTGGCAGCACATCCGGAAGCGCCAGGAGTGCCAGGCATGCGGGACCCGCCCGGAGGAGTGGGACGAAACCCGCGGCGGCGACCGCAACGCCTACATCGGCGATCTGGAGCGGTGCCGCGGGTGCGAAGTGAAAGAGGCGGCGCAGTCCAGCCTGGTCGGCGACGAAGGCCGCGGCGTGCGCATCGTTCTCATCCGGAACCGGAAGGAGGTGACCGAGCATGGCCACCCGTGACCTGACCATCGACATCAAGTCGAAGTACGACGGCAAGGGCACGTCTGCTGCCAGCGAAGGGCTGAAGCAGACCGAGGAGCAGTCCAAGAAGTTCGAGCGGGCGTTGGCGTCGCAGGATGTCCAGGCCAAACGGTCCGCGCAGCAGCTGGACGCGATCGGCAGTTCGGCGCTTCGGACCCGCCGGTTGTTGGAGGACGCCACCAAGCGGCTCCCCAGGATCGACGTCCAAGCGGACACCTCTCAACCCGAACGGCAGCTGGCCGATCTCACCGGCAGGCTTCGCGAACTGTCGGGCATGAAAATCGGGATCGACGTCGACCCCCGCCAGGTTGAGCAGCGGGTGGGGGACATTCGCCGGGAACTGATGACCCTGACCGACGCCCACCCGGAGGTGGTTGTCGAGGCCAACGTCCTACGCGCGATGACCGCCTTGGAGGCGGTGGAGCGGGAGGTCCGCAAGGTCGACGGCCGCCTGGCGAAAATCAAGGTCGACGTGGACGGCGGCCCAGCCGCGGTCGCCACGATGGCCCTGATCGACGGCGCGTTGAGCGCGTTGGAAGCCGCCGGCCCGGCGAAGGTCGCCGCGGTCGGTGTGGCGATCTTGACGCTTCCGGCGATCGCCTCGGCGGCTGGGGGTGCGATCGTCGTTGGTCTGGGCGGGGCGCTTGCCGGCCTCGGCCTGGCCGCCTCGTACGGCAGTGAGAAGGCGCAGGCCGCGCTGGCTCACCTGCGGGAGGCGGCGAAGGCCGAGGCGGCGCGGATAGGCGAGCCGTTCGAACGGGTCTGGGTGCAGATCGTCCAGGTCGCCGAGCGGGAACTGGCGGCCCTGTCGCCGACCGTGCGGGGCGCTCTGTCCGACCTGGCGCCTGAGGTGTCGACGTTTGTCGACCAGGCGGGCGCCAGTCTCGAACAGCTGACACCGGCCATCGCCGGGGTGGAGCGGGCGTTCTCCGCGGTGCTGCAACAGCTCGGCCCGGCGATGCCCGAGGTGATGATGCACTTCGCGACCGCGGTCACTGAGATCACCGGGGCGGTTGAGAAAAACCCGCAGGTCATCGAACGGATGGTCATCGGCATCTCCGTGCTGGCCGAGTGGACGGGCACCCTCGTCGGTTGGCTGATGAAGTTGGCCGACTGGCTGCACGACAACACCTCGGCGCTCGTGGCGTTCGCCGGGATCATGAACCCGGCAGCGGGCATCCTGTCGCATTTCGGGATCGAGGCGTTCAAGGCGAGCCAGCAGGCCGGGGGGTTGGAGAAGTCGGCCGTCGGGGCGGCGCGTGGCGCGGATGTGCTGGCGACGGCCAGCACTGGTGCGGCTAAGGCGATGACGGAGTCGTGGAGTCGGGCGTTCACCCAGTTCGCGGCCCTGTCCGGGGCGCTTGAGGCGAGCAAATCGCAGGGGTCTGGGCAGGACCGGGTGGCGGCCGCGCAGGAGCGGCTGGTCGAGGTGCAGCGCACCTCCGCTGAGAAGATCGTGAAATCCCAGCGTGACTTGGCTGACGCTCAGGAGCAGGCCGCCGACCGGACCGTGCAGGCGCAGCGCAGGGTGGCCGATGCCCATACGCGGGCCGCCGAGCAGGTGACGCAGGCCCAGGCCCGGGTCCGCAACGCCCGTGAGGCCCTGGCCACCGCTGTCGAGGATGCTGCCGCGCGTGAGGCGCAGGCTGAGCAGCGGGTGGAGGACGCCCGGCGACGCATGGCCGAGGTTGCTCTGGCTTCCAGCCGCCAGATCGAGCAGGCGGCGCAGCGGGTGAGCGACGCCCAGGCTGAGGCGGCGCAGCGTGAGCTGGACGCTGAGGCCCGGTTGCAGGACTCCCACGCCCGCACCGCCCAGGCCGTGGAGGATCTGACCGCTGCCCGCGAGCATGCGGCGCAGCGGTTGGAAGACCTCGCACGTTCGCAAGCCTCCAGCGCGCTGGATGAGGAGGGCGCGCAGATCGCGATCGAGCGCGCCAAGCAGCGCCTCGACGAGGTCAACGCCGACCCGACGTCGACGACTCTGGACCGGCACGAAGCCGATTTGGCGTTCCGTCGCGCCGTGCAACGCCTGGAGGAGATCCGGCAGCGGAATGGCGACCTGCAGAAGGAGATCGACGACGCCAACCGCGCCGGGATAGAGGGCAGCGCGGAGGTCGTCGCGGCGAAGGAGCGGATCGGCCAGGCGCAGAAGGCTGAGCTGGAGGCCGAGGCGGCGCTGGCCAAGGCACGCGAGGACGGCGCCAAGACGGTCGCCGCGGCCGAGCAGGCGCTGGCCGATGCCCGCAGCGACGCGGCCCGCCAGCAGGAGGAAGCCCAGCGCACCCTGGCCGAAGCCGAGGCGGAGCTGAACAAATCCCGCATCGATGGCGCCAAGGACGTGCTCAAGGCCAAGCGGGACGTCGCCGACGCTGAGAAGGAAGCGGTCAAAACGGCGAAGGACGCCAAACGTGAGATCGCGGACGCCGAGGCGGAGGCGGCAAAGGCGACCAGGGACGCCGCGCGCCAGGTGCAGGACGCCGAGGAGTCGGTGCGGCAGGCGCGCCTGGACGCGGACCGGGACACGCTGAAGGCCAACGACGACGTCCGCAAATCGTGGGGTGATCTGGCGGGCGCCGCGGCCATAACGACCGACCAGCTTTTGAAGGAGACGGAGAAGCAGGTCAAGGACCAGGAGACGTGGGCCGCCAACCTCGTCAGCCTCGCGGGGCGGGTGCCGGACGAAATGCTGTCCGAGCTCGCCGCGCTGGGGCCGGGCGGCGCCAAGGTTGTTGCCCTGGCCACCCAGATGAGCGAACCGGAGCTGCGCAAGTTCATCGACCTGCACGGCCGGTCCGGTAAGGCGGCGGGCGACATGTTCGCGCAGAATCTCGCGGATGCGGGTCCGGTGCTGCGGGAGATCGCCCTCAGGCGCGGCCAGGAGGTGGCGAACCGGGTCCGCGAGGGAATGGACGGTGGCCGCACCTCGGTGTACGAGGCGGCACACCGGCTCGGCCTGGAGATCATCAAGGGTGTCGGTAAAGACCACACGATCACGATTTTCGTGAAGACCGAGTACCAGGACGACCTGTCGCGTGAGGCGTTGCGTATGGCCGTCACCCGGGAGTCGGGTGGTATTGACCGGTACGAGTCGGGCGGGATTGAGCGGTACGCCATGGGCGGTTTGCGCCGCCCGGCGGGCCCGACGATGGCCACCCGCCCGACGGTTCTTTTCGGTGAGGGGAAGGGGGATGAGGCGTTCATCCCCTACGACCAGACGTATCGCCAACGCGCCGAAGGGTTGCTGTCACAGGTCGCCGGCGACTTCGGCGGGGTGTTCCTCAAGCCGATGGGTGCGCCGGCTGGGGGCGGGGACGGCGGGTCCGCGATGGCCATGGGGCAGGGCGGCAACACCTACAACATCACGGTGCAGGTCCCGCCGGGCGGCGACCTGGCTGCGGCCGGGGCGGTGACGGTGAAAGCCATCCAGGCGTATGAGAGCCGGTCGGGCGCGACCTGGCGGCGCACGTCATGACCCTGCCCGTCATCACGGTAGAGGTGATGTTCACCAGCCCCACGTGGACGGATGTCACGTCGTGGGGGAAGCACGGAATCAGCACGCGGCGGGGATCGTCGAGGATCGAGTCGCCGATCATCCGCTACGAGGCGGGGACCGCCACGGCCATCCTGAACAACAGCGACCGCCGTTTCGACCCGACCAACACCAGCGGGCCGTACGTGTCGGCCGGGCGGAGCCAGGTCACCCCGATGCGGCCGATCCGCATCCGCGCCACATGGGCGTCGGTCACCTACGACGTGTTCCGGGGGTTCGTCGACCAGTGGGACGTGGATTGGGTGGCCGACGTCTACAGCGAGGTCACGGTGCGGGCCAGCGACGGGTTCAAGGTGCTGCGCAACAAGAAACGCGCGGCCGTCACCCCGGTGGGAGCAAACGAGGACACCGGCGCGCGGGTGACGCGGATCCTCAACTCGGCGGGCTGGCCGGCGGCCGACCGGGTCATCGCCACCGGGAGCAGCACGTTGCAGGCCACCACCCTGGAAGGCGACGCACTCAGCGAGGTGCAGTCCGCCGCCGACTCTGAGATCGGCGAGCTGTACATCGATGGTTCGGGCCGGGTGGTGTTCCGCAGCCGTTCGGCGTTGCTGCTGGATTCTCGTAGCAACACCGTGCAGGCCACGTTCGGTAACCCGTCGACGGCGATTGCCCCGTTCGAGACGCAACTGAACACGGACGACGCCACTTTCTACAACGAGGTGCGGGCGCAGCGGACAGGCGGCGTTGAGGTTGTGACGGGGGATGCGGCGAGTCAAGCCGAGTTGCTGACGCGCACGTTCCAGGCGTCGAATCTGCTGCTGACCAGTGACACCGAGGTTGAGAGCTACGCCGGGTGGATCTTGTATGTGAGTAAGGACCCCGAGGTGCGGTTCGACTCGATTGTGGTCCACGCCCACGCCGACCCGGCCACCCTGTTCCCGCAGGTTTTGGCGCGGGAGATCGGGGACCGGATCCAAATCGTGCGCCGTCCCCCGGGCGGCGGGACTGCGATCACCCGGGAGGTGTTCATCCGGGGGATCTCCCACGTCACCGGGCCTGCCACGTGGATCACGACGTGGGCGTTGCAGAGCGCGACGAAGTACGGGTCGTTCTTCGCGTTGGATCATCCCGTGCTGGGCTTGCTCGATCAGAACGCGCTGGGATTCTAGGAGGTGGCATCACGGTGATTCGCGCCCGTCTTCGTTTCGCTGAACACGCATACCCGGCACCGGCCCCGATCCGCCGCTGGGAGAACTTCTGGGACTACCTGGACTCCCAACGGGGGCGCTCTGGTGCCCCGCTGGTGCCCCGGCCTACCGGTCACAACCCGGAGGTGCGGGCGTTCGCGAGGGTGGATGACGGGCGGTGGTTGGCGGACTGCCCGTGGGGGTGCCGCGCGGCGTTCATCCTCCCGGCGGGTGAGACCCGCATGTGGTGTACCGAGTGCGCGGGGGGCGGGTTCGGGCTGACGGCGGCGCTCGTCTGGCCTGACGGCTCGGATGCCCTGACGCTCAACCTGGAGTCGCTGCCGTCGATGCTGCAGTTCTGGCCGTGCATCTCCTGCCGTCCCTGGCTCGCAGACGGGCGTCCGTTGTGCCTCTCGTGCACGGGCACGCACGGGTTGGGGGTCTGAGTGGCCACGGTTCCTTCGCCGCGCACGTGGGCGGTCGGCGAGCTTTTGACCGCCGCCAAGCTGAACACCGACCTGCGGGACGGGTTGAACTTCCTGCTCGCCCCACCGTTCGCACTGCTGCAGAAGACCGGCAACCTGCCGTCCACGACAAGCGGCACGTGGACGATCGTCCCCTGGGATAGCGAGCAGTCCGACGTCGACGGCGGCCACGACAACGTCACCAACAACAGCAGGTACACGATTAAAACCGCTGGGTGGTGGCAGTTTTACGCAACCGTCGCCTTCTTTAGCAACACGACTGGGCACAGAGGGATCCGGTTCCGGAAGAACGGCACAGGCAACCCGCTCCCCGGCGAGATTGTTCTCGATTCCACCGACTCCACCGGCCAGGGGACTCCTGTGAGTCTCTCGGTGGCGCAGTTGGCGGTGAACGACTACGTCGAAGTCGAAGTGTTGCAGGACTCGGCCACAACGCTAGGTGTCTCCCCAAACATCGATAACGCGCCCGTGTTCTTCTCCTGCTTGTGGATCCGCGCCTGACCCGCCCACCGGGCACCCAAGTCGTGCCGCCCGTACCGACCTCCGGCGGGCGGCACCCCAACCTGCGAGGAGGCGGGCCCATGCGGCTGTGGCCAACCCTGAAACGACGAGTCGGCCGCCGCGGCGTCGCCCTGTCCTTCTTCGCCCT
>JAOPXC010000403.1 GCA_025965335.1 Nocardioides sp.
AGGATCCGAGCCGCGACCAGGGCGAGTCGTGGATGCGCATCGAAGTGCTCGGCCGCGCGGTCGAGGGCACCGGGTGCCCACCACGAGTCGTCGTCGGCGAAGGCGACGTACGGCGTCGTGGCCGCGCGCACGCCCAGGTTGCGGGCTACGGCACCGAGGTTGCGGCCGGCCTCGATCACCTGCACGCCGGGGAACCGCTTCCGCACCAACGCAGGGGTGTCATCCTGCGAGCCGTTGTCAATGAGCACCACCGGGTGCTCGTGGTGCGGCAGCGAGGTGGCTAGGTCGCTCCACCGGTCGCGGGTAGCGATGACCGTCGTGACCTGGCTCACCGGCCGGCGAGGGTGGACGTCAGCACCCGGTCCCAGTCGTCGAGGAAGCGCTTGAGCCCGTAGTGCTTGAGCGCGTGCTGCCGTGCGGCGTCCCCTGCCTCCGCTGCAAGGTCAAGGTCGATGAGGAAGCGGCCCACGGCGGCGGCCAGTTCGTCACGCCGGGTAGTGACCACACCGGCCCAGGGCGGCACGGCGACGGGGGCCTCGGTTGCCCCGACCACCACGACCGGCATCCCCAGGTGCATGGCCTCGAGCAGGGAGAGCCCGAGAGAGGTCCATCGGGAGGTGTGGACGTAGACCCGGCGCCGGGCGAGCTCGTCATGCATCCGGTCCTGCGGCAGGTCCTCGTACGCCGTCAGCCGGCCCTCGGGCACCGGCAGTGCACGCGGCAGCTGGTCGACCCGCATCCCGAAGACGTCGAGGGGGCCGACCTCACAGAGGCCGGGGAGCAGGTCCGTCCCGACCGACCGGCCCCGGCGGACGGGGTCGTTGATCACCACGGCGGCGTGCGGCAGCTCGCCGGTCCAGCGGTGCCCGGGGTCGACGATCCCGTGGTTGATCACCGTGGTGCGCGCGCCGTCGCAGTCCCAAAAGAGGTCGTTGAAGCCGGTGACGTGGGCGATGAGGATCTCGTCCTGACCCGAGAGAGGGTGCCGGGTGTCCGGCACGTCGGGCCGTCCGCGCAGCGGGGTGTTGTGCTCGACGTACACCGCCGGCACATCGCGCCCCGGCCGGCGCCCGAGCCACCGCTCCGCGAGTTCCAGCTCGTGGGGGCGCTGGAGCACGACGAGATCGACGTCGCAGTGGCGCAGCTCGGCGACCGGGACCTCGCGCACGTTGGTCGGCCAGTCCCACGTGCGTGCCCGGCCCAGGCCGTCGGCGTCCCGCTCGGGGGCGACCGGCAGCAGGTAGTCATGGCCGCCCTGGACGAACGACGTCGTCCACGATCCGTGGACGTGCCAAAGGAGGATCCGCATCAGTAGCCGCTTCTCGGTGCCGCCCGGCCGAGGGCGTGGAGCTCCCACTCGGCGGCTCGCCACTTGTCGGGATCGAGCACGAGCCGGCCGTCGACCACCACGCGACGGGCGACGGTACGGCCGAGGTCGACGGGGTCGATTGCGGCGAACTCCGGCCACTCCGTGAGCACCAGCAGCAGCTCGGCGCCGGCCGCGGCGTCCTCGACGCTCGGGACGACCTCTAGGTCGGGATTGGTACGCCGGATGTTGAGTGTGGCCCGCGGGTCGTGGATGCGCACCAGGGCGCCCCGGTCGTGCAGGTGCTGGGCCACGGCGAGCGCCGGTGAGTCCCGGACGTCGTCGGAGCCGGCCTTGAAGGCTCCGCCGAGCACGCCGACGCGTGGGCAGGACGCGAGGCCGACGAGGGAGTCGGCGAGCTCGACGGTGCGCACGCGCTGACGGGTGTTGACCTCGTCGACCGCGACAAGCAGTCGGCTCGAGTCGACGACGCCGAGCTCGCGGGCGCGCGCCACGAACGCACGGGTGTCTTTGGGCAGGCAGCCGCCGCCGTACCCGAGCCCGGGGCTGAGGAAGTGAGTCCCGATCCGCGGGTCGGCGCCGAGGATGTCGGTCAGATCGCCCACGTCGGCGCCGGAGGCCTCGCAGACCTCGGCGAGGAGGTTCACCAGGGAGACGCGAGCAGCGAGCATCGCGTTGGCCGACACCTTCGCGAGCTCCGCCGTGGCGAGGTCGGTGCGGAAGATCCGCACCCCGTGGGCGACGAGGTCGGCATAGACCTCGCGGAGGAGTTGGTTGTCCTCGTCGGAGTCGACGCCCAGGACGACGCGGTCCGGCTCGAGCGAGTCGCGGACGGCGTGCCCCTCGCGGAGGAACTCGGGGTTCCAGGCGAGTGAGGCGGAGTCGCCGGCGGGCGCCCGGCCACGGATCCGGTCGCGCAGCCGGGCCGCCGTACCGACCGGCACGGTCGACTTGCCGACGACCAGGCAGCGCCGGTCCAGCAGGGGCGCGAGCGCGTCGGCGACCGCCCACAGTGCGGTGAGGTCGGCTTGGTCACCGTGCGCGACCTGTGGCGTGCCGACGCAGAGGAAATGGACGTCCGCGCCGACCGTCTCGCCGAGGTCGTCGGTGAATCGGAGCTGACCGTTCTCGACCCCGCAGCGCAGGAGCTCGTCGAGCCCCGGCTCGTGGAACGGCGCGCGTCCGTGCCGCAGCAACTCGAGGCGTCCGGGGTCGGTGTCGACGCCGATGACCGTGTGGCCGCAGGCCGCCAGGCAGGCGGCGTGGGTGGCACCCAGGTAACCGGTGCCGAGAACCGAGATGAGCACGACGGACCGGTACCCGACAAGTGCTTCTTCACGCCTGTCAGGGACCTGACACGTAGGAGGCCGCTCAGGCGCGCGAGACGTTTGTCGGGTCCGCACAAGGGTACCGACGTGACCACAGGGGAGGTCTCGAAGTGAAAGTTCTGGGCATCAATGCGCTCTTTCACGACCCTGCCGCTGCCCTGGTGGTGGACGGCACCACGGTGGCGGCGGCGGAGGAGGAGCGCTTCTCGCGCCGCAAGCACGGCCACCGGCCGGTGCCGTTCGCCGCGTGGGAGCTCCCGGAGCTGGCGGCGCGCTGGTGTCTGGAGGAGGCGGGGCTCGACGTCTCCGACCTCGACGCGGTCGCCTACTCCTACGACGCGGACCTCGCGCGGCCGGCGGAGGAGATGCAGTTGCACGACCCGTGGGACCAGCTCCGCCAGACGTACGCGCGGCAGGCGCCGGGCTTCCTCTCGACCGCTCTGCCCGGGCTCGACCCGGCGGCAGTCCGCAACGTCGCCCACCACGTCTCCCACGGAGCGTCCGCGGCGCTCGCCGCCTTCCCCCACACCGACACCGACGTGCTGGTCCTCGACGGCCGCGGCGAGTGCGCAAGCCACCTCGCGGGGCACTACGACCGCGGTCGCCTGACCGTGCACGCGACCCAGCAGCTGCCGCAATCGCTCGGCCTGCTCTACGAGGACCTCACCGACCACCTCGGTTTCCTGCGCTCCTCCGACGAGTACAAGGTGATGGCGATGGCGTCCTACGGCACGCCGCGCTTCCTCGACGAGATCCGTCAGCGGGTGCGCACCGACGCCAACGGCGGGTTCCGCACCGAGGGCCTCGACTGGCAGGCGCTGGCCAAGCGGCTGCGGCCGGGCCAGGAGTGGACCCAGGACCACGCCGACCTCGCTGCGTCGGTCCAGCGCCGGCTGGAGGAGGTGCTGCTCGAGCTGGCCGGATGGCTTCGGGAGCGCACCGGCGGTCGCCGGCTCGCCCTGGCGGGCGGTGTCGCGCTGAACTGCGTGGCAAACACCGTGCTGCACGAGCGAGGCGGGTACGACGAGGTGTGGGTGCAGCCCGCGGCGGGCGACGCCGGCACCGCGCTCGGCGCGGCGTTGCACGTCGCCGCGCAGGAGGGTGACGAGCTTCAGCGCTTCCGCGGCACGGACCTCGGTCGAGGCTTCAGCGACGAGGAGATCGAGGGCTGGCTGCGCGCCGCTCAGGTCCGCTATGAGCGTCCGCCGGACGTCGCGGAGGCGGTTGCGGAGTGCTTGGGCGCGGACGGCGTCGTGGCGTGGTTCCAGGGCCGCAGCGAGTACGGGCCGCGCGCTCTCGGCCACCGCTCTCTGCTCGCGCACCCGGGCCGCGAGGCCAACCTCGAGCGGCTCAACGACGTCAAGGGCCGGGAGCAGTTCCGTCCGGTGGCGCCGATGGTGCTGGCCGAGCGTGCGGCCGAGATCTTCTCGCGGGGGCCCTTGCCCTCGCCGTACATGCTCTTCGTCCACGACGTCGCCGCGGCCTGGCGGGACCGGATCCCGGCCGTGGTGCACGTCGACGGCACCGCCCGGGTGCAGACCGTTGACCACGCCGACGAGCCGCTGGTCGCCCGGATGCTCGAGGGCTTCGAGCGGCGCACCGGCCTCCCCGTCGTCGTGAACACCAGCCTCAACACCGCCGGCCGACCGATGGTCGACGACCCGCGCGACGCCTTGGAGTGCTTCGGCTCCGCACCGGTCACCATGCTCGCGATCGGCCCCTTCGTCCTCCGCAGGGCCGGGCTGGCCTGATGTCCCGCACCACCGTCGTCGTGCCGACCGTCGGGCGGGCGAGCCTGACGGTCCTGCTGGAGGCGCTGGCGCGTCAGGGGCGGCCGCTGGACGCACCGGTCGTCCTGGTCGACGACCGGCCCACGAGCCGGGCGCTGGAGCTGCCCCGCCTCGCGCTCGAGGTTCAGGTCGTGCGGGCCGGTGGTGGCGGGCCGGCGCGGGCGCGCAACATCGGCTGGCGGCACGTGCGCACGCCATGGGTGTCCTTCCTCGACGACGACGTGGTGCCCGAAGACGACTGGTACGCGGCCCTGCTCGCCGACCTCGACGCGGCCGAGGACGCCGGTGCGGCGGGCAGCGAGACCAACGTGCACGTGCCGATGCCCGAAGGCCGGCGCCCGACGGACTGGGAGCGTGGCACCCGTGGCCTGGAGACGTCGCGCTGGATCACTGCCGACCTGACCTACCGCCGCAGCGAGCTCTCGGCGGTGGGCGGCTTCGACGAGCGCTTCCCGCGCGCCTTCCGGGAGGACGCGGACCTCGCGCTGCGGCTCGGCGGCGACCGGGGCCGGATCGTGCGCGGCACCCGGCGGATCACCCACCCGGTGCGGCCGGCCGACGACTGGGCGAGCCTGCGCCAGCAGGCCGGGAACGCCGACGACTACCTGATGCGCGCGATGCACGGGCCGGACTGGTATCGCCGCGCCGAGGCGCCGGTCGGACGGCGGGCGCGGCACGTCGCGGTCACGCTGGCGGGCGCCGGTGCCGTGCTGTCGGCTCTCGCCGGGAGGCCGCGGCTGGCTGCCGCGTACGCTGCCGCCTGGCTCGCCGGCACTGTCGACTTCTGCTGGGCGCGGATCGCCCCCGGCCCACGGGACCGCGCCGAGGTGCGCCGCATGGTGCTGACCAGTGTCGCCATCCCCCCGGCCGCGACGTACCACTCGGCGCGCGGCCTGCTGCACCACCGGGGAGCCCGACCCTGGCGCGGGCTGCCCGACCTGGTGCTCCTCGACCGGGACGGGACGCTGGTCGAGGACGTGCCTTACAACGGCGACCCGGCGCTGGTCCGGCCGGTCCCGGGCGCGCGAGAGGCACTGGAGCGGCTACGCGCCCTCGGGGTGCGGACCGCGCTGGTCACCAACCAGTCCGGAATCGCCCGCGGCCTGATCACCCGCGAGCAGGCGGAGGCGGTCAACGCGCGGGTCGACGAGCTCCTCGGTCCCTTCGACGACGTACAGCTGTGCCCGCACGGGCCCGGCGACGGCTGCGGGTGCCGCAAGCCGGCTCCCGGCATGGTCATGCACGGGTGCGCCGAGCTCGGCGTCGACCCCTCGCGCGCGGTCGTCGTCGGCGACATCGGCGCCGACGTGGAAGCCGCGGACGCCGCAGGCGCCGTCGGGATCCTGGTCCCAACCCGCGCAACCCGGGCTGAGGAAGTCGCCTCGGCGCCCCTGGTCGAGCGGAGCCTCGAGGATGCCGTGGCCCGGATCGTGGAGGGCGCCTGGTGACGCGGACCCTGGCGGTGCGGCTGGACAGCCTCGGTGACGTCCTCGTCACCGGTTCGGCCGTGCGTGCCCTGGCCGCGTCGTCGGACCACCTCGCGCTGCTGTGCGGACCGCGGGGCCGGTCCGCCGCCGAGCTGCTGCCAGGAGTCGACGACGTGCACTGCTGGCGGGCCCCGTGGATCGATCCAGAGCCGGACCCGGTGCACCGCGAGGACGTAGAGGACCTCGTCGCCAGGATCGCAGCCGGCGCCTACGACCGTGCGGTGGTGTTCACGTCCTTCCACCAGTCCGCGCTGCCGACCGCGCTACTCCTGCGGATGGCCGGCGTCTCGTGGGTGGGCGCGATCAGCGAGGACTACCCGGGGTCGCTGCTCGACCTGCGGCACCGGTGCGAGGACGACCAGCCCGAGCCGGAGCGCGCCCTCGGGCTCGCCCGCGCCTGCGGCGCCGAACTCCCCGACGGTGATGACGGCCGGCTCGCGGTCCGCGCCGAGGTCCTCGATGGACCGGTGCCTGCCCGTCCCTACGTCCTCCTCCATCCCGGCACGTCCGTGCCCGCACGGGCCTGGCCCGCCGAGCGGTTCCGGGAGACCTGCCGCCTGCTCGCCGCCGCCGGTCACCGGGTGGTGGTCACCGGTGCCCCGGACGAGACCGACCTGACGGCGTACGTCGCCGGTGACCACGGCATTGACCGCGGCGCCGGCACCAGCCTCGCCGAGCTGGCCCGCACCCTCGCTGGTGCCGACGCGGTCGTCGTCGGCAACACGGGGCCGGCGCACCTGGCCGCCGCCGTGGGCGCCCCGGTGGTCTCGCTCTTCGCCCCGACGGTACCGGCGGCCCGGTGGGCGCCGTACGGCGTCCCGTCCGTGCTGCTCGGAGACCAACATGCGCCGTGTCGGGGTTCACGCGCGACGACCTGCCCGGTCTCGGGGCACCCCTGCCTGGCGTCGGTCACCCCGGAGGACGTGGTGGCCGCCGTCCTAGCCCTGGTCGACGACGCTCGCGGCGCGGACCGCGACACCATCACCTTGAGGAGGATTTCGTGAAGATCGCGCTCGTCTCCGAGCACGCCGACCCCCTCGCAGCCCTGGGCGGAGCCGACGCAGGAGGGCAGAACGTCCACGTCGCCGCGCTCGCCGCGGGGCTCGCGCGCCGGGGCCACGAGGTGACCGTCTACACCCGCCGCGACACGACGGGCGCGCCCACCACGCTGCGGTGCGAGGACGGGTACGTCGTACGGCGCGTGACCGCCGGACCACCCACCGAGGTACCGAAGGACGACCTCCTCCAATACATGCCGGACTTCGGTGATCGGCTCGGTGAGCACCTCCGGGCCGACCCCGTCGACCTGGTGCACGCGCACTTCTGGATGAGTGGCATCGCCTCCCTGCGCGCCGCCAGGGGGACCGGAATCCCGGTCGTGCAGACTTTCCACGCGCTCGGGTCGGTCAAGCGGCGCGAGCAGGGGTCGGCCGACACCAGCCCGCCATCCCGGATCGACCACGAGCGGCGGTTGTGCCGCGACGTCGACCACGTGGTGGCGACCTGCTCGGACGAGATCGCGGAGTTGAGGGCGCTCGGGCTGTCGCCGCCCCGCGCGAGCATCATCCCCTGCGGCGTGGACACGGATCTCTTCCGGCCCGATGAGCGCCGCGACCCCGAGGGCCCGCCGCGACTGCTCGTGATCGGCCGGCTGGTGACCCGCAAGGGGATCGGCAACACGATCGAGGCGCTCGCGCAGCTACCCGACGTGGAGCTGGTGATCGCCGGTGGCCCGCGCGCCGACGCGCTCGACGCCGACCCGACCGTGGCGAGACTGCGCTCGCTGGCCTCCCGGCTCGGGGTCGAGGACCGCGTGCGCCTCGTCGGCGGAGTCGCGCGGGCCGAGGTCCCGGCGTTGATCCGCGACAGCGACGTCGTGGTCGCGGTGCCGTGGTATGAGCCGTTCGGCATCGTGCCGCTGGAGGGCATGGCGTGCGGCCGCCCGGTCGTCGGCACGGCCGTCGGCGGCCTGCTCGACACCGTCGTGCCGGGCGAGACGGGGGAGTTCGTCCCACCGCGCCGGCCGGACCGGCTCGCGTGCACGCTGCGGGCGCTCCTCGACGACCCCGGCCGGCGTGCGGCGTACGGCCGCGCAGCCCGGCAGCGTGCGGTCCGCCTCTACGACTGGCGCCACGTCGTCCAGCAGACCGAGAACGTCTACCGCGCTGTCGCCGGCGCATTCGTCCGCCCGACCACGGAGGTGATCCGATGACCACGACCCGTTCCCGCCTGCTGCAGGCACCCGCCACGCCCTGCGACCACGAACACCTCCAGGAGCTGTCCAGGGCCCTGGAGGGGTTCTCCCGATGCGTCGACGTGGTCGACGACTGGGGGGTGCGGCTCGCAGAGGTGCTGACCGGCGGTGGCCGGCTGCTCGCCGCGGGCAACGGCGGCAGCGCCGCGCAGGCGCAGCACCTCACCGCCGAACTGGTCGGTCGCTACCGGCACGACCGGCCGCCGTTCTCCGCGATCTGCCTCAGCGCCGAGACCTCGAGCCTGACAGCGATCTGCAACGACTACCCGGCCAGCGAGCTCTTCGCTCGTCAGGTCGAGGCGCACGGCCGCCCGGGCGACGCGCTGATGCTGATGTCCACGAGCGGCCGCAGCGAGAACCTGGTTGCCGCCGCCCGGCGGGGCAAGGCTGCGGGGCTGCACGTCTGGTCGATGACCGGGCCGCTACCCAACCCGCTAGCCGAGCACTCGACCGAGGTCTGCTCCGTGGACGCGCCGTACACCGCGACCGTCCAGGAGCTGCACCTCGTGGCCCTGCACATCACGTGCGCCGCCCTGGACCGGACGCTCGGCGTGGGTGCCTCGCGCACCCGGATGTCGCCGGCCGGCGAGGCCGTACGACCGAGCGGGGCCGCATGATGGCACCGGTAGGCCGGCCGCTGGTCGTGGTCGGCGACGCACTGCTCGACGTCGACGTGGTCGGCGCGGCGCACCGGCTCTGCCCCGATGCGCCGGTGCCGGTGCTCGACGTCGCCGAGGAGAGGCCCCGCCCCGGTGGTGCCGGGCTTGCGGGCGCCCTCGCCGCCCGGGACGGTGCCGAGGTTGTGCTGGTGAGCGCGGTGGCCGACGACGAGGACGGTCGCCGGCTCGCGGCCCTCCTGGCGGCGGCCGGTGTGCGGCTGGTCGCACTGCCCCACGCCGGCACCACCCCGGTCAAGCGGCGGGTGCGCACCGACGGGCAGTCGCTGCTGCGGCTGGACTCCGGCGCGTCGGGCGCGGTGGGGCAGCCGTCGACCGAGGCGCTCGAGGCGATCACCACGGCATCCGCGGTGCTGGTGTCCGACTACGGTCGCGGGCTGACCGCCCAGGAGGACGTACGACGGGCCCTCGCCGCGGCGGCTCGCAACGTGCCCGTCGTGTGGGACCCGCACCCGCGCGGCGCCACCCCGGTCCCCGGTGTCCGCCTCGTGACGCCGAACCGCGACGAGGCCGGTGTCTTCGCGGGCCGGCTCGACGCCGACGACCCGTCCCTCGAAGGGCTGGCCCGGTTGAGCGCCCAGGCCGCTGGCCTGGTGCGAGCCTGGCACGCCCATGCCGTGACCGTCACGCTCGGCTCCCGTGGCGCGCTGCTGTCACACGGCGAGGCGTCGCCCTCGGTCATCCCGGCCCCGCAGGTGCAGGCGCTCGATCCGTGTGGGGCGGGCGACCGCTTCGCGAGCGCGGCCGCGCTGGCGCTCGCCGGTGGTGCGGTGACGCTCGAGGCCGTGCAGGCGGCGGTTCGGGTGGCGGCGGCATTCGTCGCCGACGGTGGGGCGGCGGCGTTCGCGGCAGGCCCAACCGTCGACCACGGCGACCAGGCGGGGCTCGACCGGGTCGAGCGGATCCGCGCGGCCGGCGGCACGGTGGTGGCGACCGGTGGCTGCTTCGACATCCTGCACGCTGGGCACGTCGCGACGATCGAGGCCGCCCGTGCGCTGGGCGACTGCCTGGTCGTGTGCCTGAACTCCGACGACTCGGTGCGCCGGCTCAAGGGGGCGTCGCGGCCGCTGGTCTCGCAGGACGACCGGGCCCGAGTGCTCGCGGCGCTCGAGCCGGTCGACGCCGTCATGGTCTTCGACGAGGAGACCCCTGTCGAGGTGCTCCGGAGGCTGCGGCCCGACGTGTGGGTCAAGGGCGGGGACTACGCCGGCGCGGAGCTGCCCGAGGCGCCGCTGCTGCGCGAGTGGGGCGGGCAGTCGGTCGTGCTGCCCTACCTGCAGGGCCGGTCCACCACCGGACTTGTGGCCGCAGCGGCGGAGCGCGGCGGCGCCTCGCGATGAGGCCACGCGCGGTCGCGCTGCGGGCGATCGGCCTCGGCGACTTCCTCGTCGGCGTGCCGGCGCTGCGGACCCTGCGCCGCGCGCTGCCCGACCACGAGCTGGTGCTGGCGGCACCCCGCGTGCTCCAGCCCCTCGTCGACCTCGCCGGCGCGGTCGACCGGCTGCTGCCCACCGCCGAGCTGGCGCCGGTGCCCTGGACCGGCCCGGCGCCCGACGTGGCGGTCGACCTGCACGGCAACGGCCCGGCGAGCATGCGGCTGCTGGAGGCGCTGCGCCCCGGGCGGCTGGTGGCGTTCGCCGATCCCGCCGGGCCGCAGTGGTGCGCCGACGAGCACGAGCGCACCCGCTGGTGTCGCCTGGTGTCGGAGTCCTTCGGCGTCCCGGCCGACCCCGGCGACCTGCTGCTGGCGCGGCCGGCCGCGCCGCCGGTGGTCGAGGACGCCGTCGTGGTCCATGCCGGCGCCGCCTCGGCCAGTCGGCGCTGGCCGGTCGAGCGGTTCGGCGAGGTCGCGCGGTGGGCGGCCGGGCGCGGTGAGCGGGTCGCGCTGACCGGCTCGGCGGCGGAGGCCGACGCGGCGCACGCGGTCGCGGAGACCGCGGGCCTGTCCGCTGCCTCCGTGCTGGCGGGGCGCACCGACCTCGCAGAGCTCGCGGCCGTGGTCGCTGCGGCCCGGCTCGTGGTCGCGGGGGATACCGGTGTCGCGCACCTCACCTCGGCGTACCGGACGCCGTCGGTACTGCTCTTCGGGCCGGTGCCGCCTTCGCAGTGGGGCCCGCCGGCCGAGGGCCCGCACACGGTCCTGTGGCACAGCACCGGCCGCGGTGACCCGCACGGAGACAAGGTCGACCCCGCGCTGCTGCGGATCGAGGTCGCCGAGGTCGTCGACGCGATGGAACTCAGGCTCGCAGTGCAGCGTGGGTCTCCAGCTCGTCAGCGATCCACCGCACCGTCCGGCTGAGCCCGTCACGCATCCGGGTGCGGGGCGCCCAGCGGAGCTCTTCGTGCGCGACGGTGAGGTCGGGTCGACGGAGTCGAGGGTCGTCCTCGGGCAGGTCGACGAAGTGGATCGACGACGACGAGGACGTCAGGTCGCGGATGTGGCGGGCCAGGTCGAGGACCG
>JAOPXC010000384.1 GCA_025965335.1 Nocardioides sp.
TCGCCGGCTGCGAGGAGTCGCCTGGCGACCTCGTCTTCGTCAACGGCAAGCAGTACAAGTCGTACCGTGGCATGGGCTCGCTGGCCGCGATGTCCAGCCGGGGCAAGAAGTCCTACTCCAAGGACCGCTACTTCCAGGCCGAGGTCACCAGCGACGACCAGATCGTGCCCGAGGGCATCGAGGGCCAGGTCGCGTACCGGGGGCCGCTCGCGGCCGTCGCCCACCAGCTGATCGGCGGGCTCAACCAGTCGATGTTCTACATCGGTGCCCGCACCATCCCCGAGCTCCAGGAGAAGGGCCGGTTCGTGCGGATCACCTCCGCCTCGCTCAAGGAGAGCCACCCCCACGACGTGCAGATGACCGTCGAGGCCCCCAACTACACGGGACGTTGAGCCAACATGACCGAGATCGAGATCGGCCGCGCGAAGCGCGCCCGCCGCGCGTACTCCTTCGACGACGTCGCGATCGTGCCGTCGCGTCGTACGCGTGACCCGGAAGAAGTCAGCATCGACTGGCAGATCGACGCCTACCGTTTCGAGCTCCCGGTGCTCGCCGCACCGATGGACTCGGTGATGTCACCCGCGACCGCGATCGCCCTCGGCAAGTTCGGCGGTCTGGGTGTGCTCAACCTCGAGGGACTCTGGACCCGCTTCGAGGACCCGACCACCCTGCTGGCCGAGGTGTCGGGCCTGCGCGGGCACGACGCGACCAAGCGGATGCAGGAGATCTACACCGAGCCGGTGAAGCCGGAGCTCATCACCGAGCGGCTGCGCGAGGTGCGCGACGCGGGCGTGACCGTCGCCGGGTCGCTGTCCCCACAACGCACCAAGGAGTTCGCCAAGGTCGTGGTGGACGCGGGCGTCGACATGTTCGTCATCCGGGGCACCACGGTCTCGGCCGAGCACGTGTCGTCGCAGGCCGAGCCGCTGAACCTCAAGGAGTTCATCTACGAGCTCGACGTCCCCGTGATCGTCGGCGGCTGCGCCACCCACCAGGCCGCGCTGCACCTGATGCGCACCGGGGCGGCGGGGGTGCTCGTTGGCTTCGGCGGCGGCGCCGCCCACACCACCAGGACGGTGCTCGGGGTCGCCGTACCCATGGCGTCCGCGGTCGCCGACGTCGCCGCGGCCCGCCGCGACTACCTTGACGAGTCGGGTGGCCGCTACGTGCACGTCATCGCCGACGGCTCGATCGGGAAGTCCGGCGACATCGCCAAGGCCATCGCCTGCGGCGCCGACGCCGTCATGGTCGGGTCGCCGTTCGCGCGCGCCACCGACGCGCCCGGGCACGGCTTCCACTGGGGCGCCGAGGCACACCACGCGGAGCTCCCGCGGGGCCAGCGCGTCGAGTTCGAGCGGGTCGGCACGCTCGAGGAGATCCTGTTCGGCCCGTCCCGTGTCGCGGACGGCACCATGAACCTGATCGGCGCGCTCAAACGCTCGATGGCGACCACGGGCTACACCGACCTCAAGGAGTTCCAGCGGGTCGAGGTCGTCGTCGAGTGACCTCGGCTCCCGGGGTGGTGCGGGTCGCGGCCGGGCAGGCCGTCGCCGTTTCCGGCGACGTCGCGGCCAATGTCGCGACCGCGGTCCGCCTGGTCGGCCTCGCAGCGAGCCGGGGGGTGCGGTTGCTGCTACTGCCCGAGGCGTTCCTCACCGGCTACGACGAGGCGGCGTTCGCGGGGACCATCCCCTCCGCGGACGACCTCGACGGCGGGTGGCTCACGCCCCTGCGGGACGCCGCCGCGTCCGCGCGCATGGTGGTCGTGGTGAGCACGCCGCTGCAGCGCGGCGAGCTCCGCCGGTTGGCGATGCTGGTGATCGGGCCGGACGGCGCCGTCACCGCGCCGTACGACAAGCAGCACGTCGACTCCGACGAGGCGGCGTACTTCTCCGACGGCACCTGCGGTGCATCGATCGTCGTCGACGGCCTCGAGCTGGGCCTTTCCATCTGCTACGACAGCAGCTTCCCCGAGCACGCCCGCGACGCAGCCGCCGGCGGCGCGGTCGGCTACCTCAACTCGGCGGCGTTCTTCCCTGGCTCGGCCCACCGACGCGACCTGGCGCTCGCCGCGCGGGCTCTCGACAACGGGATGTACGTCGTCCTCGCCGCCGCCACCGGGGCCTGCGGTGAGCATCGGTTCGTCGGCGGTTCCGCCGTCTTCGACCCCGAGGGCCGGCCGCTCGCCAGGCTCGGCGAGGAGGAGGGCCTGGCTGTCGCCGACCTGGACCCCGCGGTGGTCGCCGACACCCGCGCCGCTCGCACGATGCACGCCGACCGCCGGGACCTGGGGACCCGCCCGCCTGCCAGACTGACTTCGTGAGCCAGCCCAGCGCCCTCGGCCCCGACGCCCGCGACACCGCCATCGCGACGATGGCCGGTCTGGGCGCCGAGGGCGAGCTGGACGTGCTGGTGGTCGGCGGGGGAGTGGTCGGCACCGGCACCGCCCTGGACGCGGTGACCCGCGGCCTCAGCACCGGCCTCCTCGAGCAGCGCGACCTCGCCAGCGGCACCAGCAGTCGCAGCAGCAAGCTCATCCACGGCGGCCTGCGCTACCTCGAGATGCTGGACTTCGGCCTGGTCCGCGAGGCCCTGCAGGAGCGCGGCCTGCTGCTGACCCGACTCGCCCCGCACCTGGTCAAGCCGGTGCCGTTCCTCTACCCCCTGACCCACCGGGGTTGGGAGCGCCCCTACGTCGGCGCCGGGCTGGCGCTGTACGACGCCATGGCGATGCTCGGCAAGTACGACATGGGCCTGCCTCGGCACCGGCACCTGTTCCGGCGCCAGGTCGCCCGCATCGCTCCCGACTTCAAGGCGGACAAGATCGCGGGTGCGATCCAGTACTACGACTGCCAGGTCGACGACGCGCGGCTGGTGCTCACGATCGCCCGGACGGCGGCGGCGCACGGCGCGCACGTCGCCACCCGGGTGAAGGTCACCGGCTTCCTCCGGGAGGGGGAGCGGGTCGTCGGCGTCCGTGCCTTCGACCTGGAGAACCTCCGCGAGTTCGAGGTCCGGGCCCGGGTGGTCGTCAACGCGGCCGGCGTCTGGACCGACGAGATCCAGGAGATGGTCGGAGGCCGTGGCGCCCTGCACGTCCAGGCCAGCAAGGGCATCCACCTGGTCGTGCCCCGCGACCGCATCCGTTCCGAGGCCGGCTTCATCGCACGCACCGAGAAGTCCGTGCTGTTCGTCATCCCGTGGGGACGGCACTGGATCATCGGAACCACCGACACCGACTGGAACCTCGACAAGGCGCACCCCGCGGCCAGCCGCGCGGACATCGACTACATCCTCGACCACGTCAACAAGATCCTGCGTGAGCCGCTCGACCATGACGACGTCGAGGGCGTGTACGCCGGGCTCCGCCCGCTGCTGTCCGGGGAGTCCGAGCCGACCTCGAAGATCTCCCGCGAGCACACCGTCGTCACCCCGGTGCCCGGCCTGGTGATGATCGCCGGCGGCAAGCTCACGACGTACCGGGTGATGGCGAAGGATGCCGTCGACGCCGCCGCACATTCGCTGAAGTCGACGGTCAACCTCACGATCCGCGACTCCATCACCGACCGGGTCCCGCTGATCGGGGCCGACGGCTACGAGACCCGCGCGAACCAGCGGGTGATGCTCGCCCGGCGGTCCGGGCTGCACGTCGCGCGCATCGACCACTTCCTGAACCGGTACGGCAGCCTCATCGACGACCTGCTCGCGCTCATCGACTCGCGGCGGCTGCTCGCGCTGCCGCTCGAGGGCGCCGAGGACTACCTCGCCGCCGAGATCGTCTACGCGGTCACTCACGAGGGCGCCCGGCACCTCGACGACGTGCTGACCAGGCGCACCCGCATCTCGATCGAGACGTTCGACCGCGGCGTCGGGGCCGCAGCGCCGGCAGCCGCGCTGATGGCGGCCGAGCTCGGCTGGGACGACGCGCGTACGGCCGACGAGGTGGATCACTACCTCCGGCGGGTCGAGGCCGAGCGGCAGAGCCAGCTCAAGCTCACCGACCAGGAGGCCGACGAGGCCCGGGTCAAGGTCACCGACATCGTCTGAGAGCCCCGAATGCGTTGACAACTAGAACGTGTTCCACTGATGCTGGCTCTGCGCTGAGACCCAGGTCACAACCGACCCGGGCCAGCGCCGAATCCGAGGGAGTTCGATGACCCAGGCATCTCCGCCCGCCGACCTGAAACTGCAACGCTCCAGTCGCGACGCGACCACGCTGCCCACCCGACTGGCCGACTGGCTGGCCACGCTGCTGCCCGCCGGGGCGGACCCGACCGTGGTGATGCACGCCGGGATCGACGCCAACGGGATGTCGTCCGAGACGCTCATCCTCGACGCAACCTGGCGCGAGAACGGCGCGGAGCAGGTCGGCCGGTACGTCGCGCGCGTCGCGCCCGCCGCGGAGGACGTCCCCGTGTTCCCGGAGTACGCCCTCCAGGAGCAGTTCGACGCCATCCGGCTGGTCGGTGAGCTGACCGACGTACCCGTCCCGCAGGTGCGGTGGATGGAGCCCACCGGCGACGTGCTCGGCACCCCGTTCTTCCTGATGGACCGCGTGGAGGGCGTCGTCCCACGGGATGTGCTGCCGTACAACTTCGGCGACAACTGGCTGCACGACGCCTCGCCGGAGGACCAGCACCGCCTCCAGGACAACACCGTCGAGGCGATCGCCAAGCTGCACGCGATCCCCGATGCTGAGTCGACCTTCGCGTTCCTCGACCCACACCAGCCGGGCGACACCCCGTTGGCCCGCAACCTGGCCCGCACCCGGGCCTGGTACGACTTCGCCGTCGCCGACATCGGTCGCTCCCCGATGGTCGAGCGCGCCCTGGCCTGGCTGGAGACCAGCCTCCCCGACACCGGGTCGAACCCGGGGGAGACCGTGCTGTGCTGGGGGGACTCCCGGATCGGCAACGTGCTGTACCAGGACTTCGAGCCCGTCGCCGTCCTCGACTGGGAGATGGCGGCGATCGGCCCGCGCGAGCTCGACGTGTCCTGGATCGTGTTCGCCCACCAGGTCTTCGAATCGATCACCGGGATGCTGGAGATGCCCGGGATGCCGCACTTCCTGCGCGAGGAGGACGTGAAGGCGAGCTACGAGCGCCTCAGCGGGGTGCCGCTCGGCGACCTGCACTGGTTCCACGTCTACAACGCGGTCCAGTGGAGCATCGTCTTCATGCGCACCGGCGCCCGGTCCATCCACTTCGGCGAGATCGAGCGCCCCGACGACATCGAGTCCCTGATGCACCACAAGCCGCTGTTCGAGAAGCTCCTCGCGGAGGTGGACGCCTGATGGTCGGCCCCCTCGACGAGTACCCGATCCACCAGGTCCCGCTCCCGGTCACCTGGGCCGGCAGCAGCGACCGCAACTTCTACGACCGCTGGTACTTCAACGCTCACGACCGCACCGGCGAGATCTTCGCCATCTTCGGAGCCGGCTACTACCCCAACCTCGGCACCAAGGACGCGTTCGTCCTGGTCCGGCGCGGGGACGTCCAGACCGCCGTACATCTCTCGGACGCCATCGACGACGACCGGCTCAACCAGCACGTCAACGGCTACCGGCTGGAAGTGATCGAACCGCTCAAGAAGCTGCGCGTCGTCCTCGAGGAGACCGAGGGCATCGCGATGGACCTGACCTGGGAGGGCTCGTTCGACGTCCTGCAGGAACAGCCGCATGTCATGCGCGCCGGCAGCCGGGTGACGCTCGACGCCCAGCGATTCGCCCAGGTCGGCACCTGGTCGGGGTCGATCGCGATCGACGGCGAGGAGATCGCGGTGAGCCCGGACCGCTGGGTCGGCAC
>JAOPXC010000452.1 GCA_025965335.1 Nocardioides sp.
CGAGTTGGTCGGCCTGCGTCTCGGTGAACGCGGTTCCGAGCGGCGCGATGCCGACGGCGTGCCCTGCGCCGGCGAGCGTGATGGCGATGGCGTCCATCGGCCCCTCGACGAGGACGGGTGTGGCGCCGGCGGCGAGCGCGTCCGGACCCCGCGGCTGAACCAGTTGGCCTTCGACGAGGAGCTGATCGCGCTGCGGCTGCTGACCGACCGCCGCGATGAGCTGTCCCGGCTGCGGGTGCAGACGGTCAACCGGTTGCAGCGGTTGCTGACCGAGTTGATCCCCGGCGGCGCCAAGCGGGACCTGTCGGCGTTGCAGGCCAAGCGGCTGCTGGCGACGGTGAGGCCCAGGTCCCTGGTGGGCAAGGCGATGCGGCGCCGCCTCACGCTGATGAGCGTGCGGAACTCGGCGCTCGGCAAACTGTCGGAGTGCGTCAAATGCAGGGCTCCCGACGGTTGGCCTTACAGTCCCTGCCATGAACCTGATCGTGTTGGAGACGAGTTACCTCATTCCGAATCCCTTGTTCGTCGTCTCTGCCCTGCTCACGTTCGTCGTGCTGCTGGCTTGGCCGCTGATCGACTCGCTGCGCCAGCGCCGCTTCGTCTGGGCTGTGGCGATCGTGTTGCTCGCTCCCTTTGGCGGCGTGGCGTGGCTGCTGTGGGGCCTGTGGCGGCTCTCGGGGCAGCGCTCGGCAGCGCACGCCTGACCGGTCAGGGGTTTTCTCAAGGGCGAACCGCCAGCCAGCGCAAATCGGCAGAGGGGCGCACGACTGGCGGCATGGTCTGATGCTCCGCATCTCACGAGCCGACGAAGCACCGCGAGTTAGTCACCGAGCGCTGGCAGGGGCTGCCTGTTGAACTGCGACACGCACCGGGCGAGCGAACGGCCACCCGTCGATGACCGCGAACCGCACGCCGGGCAACGCCTCTGGCAGGGGCCACTGGTCTTGCTGCGGTGCAACAAAGTCCGCGGTACACACCCCGTCGGGACCGGTGAGCATCCGGGTGGTGACGAGCACCGTCTCGTCGTCGAGGGACCGCACGGAGTCGATGATGTTCGGACACGACGAGCTGCCGGCCGTGCTCAACAGCAGCGACGAGCCTTGGGACGCGCCGAGCAGGGACACGCCGGGCCCGACTCCATCCGCGATCGGCCGGGCTGTCGCACCCACGACGTCGGGCGCCAATGGTGGCGGTTCGCGATCCAGGACGATCACCTCGGCGCACGTCTCTGTCGCAGCGTTCGCCGTGCACAACAACCAGGTGCCGTCGGCTGCGGTGTCGGGAATGGTGACGCGGTCGGGGCCACGGCCCACCGATGCCGATGTCGGCCCAGGCCACGGCGTCGTCAGCGGGATACCGGGGCAGCGCCCCTGTCCCCGACCCGCCGTCCGAGGTGAGGTAGAAGGCAGGGTTGTCCGGGTCCGGCACGGCGTCGTCGTTGGAAGGCACGAGTTTGTAGGCGATGCCGCGAGTCCAGTTGGTGGCGTATGTGACGGTGACGACCTGGCCGCAAGAGACCGAGAGCACGGATGAGATCGTGGCGCTCGGCTGGGTCGAGCACCGGGCCGAGGACTGGTCAAACCCCTCCAACCCGCTCGACTCTCGACGCCAAGGTCGTCGAGATTGATCTATCGCGACCCGAGTGAGGATGCGCCGGACGTAGGCGTCCTCCGCCCCAGCCCGGTGAATACGCGGCCACGCGACATACGCCCGAGCCAGCGCCATCTGCACCAGATCGTCGGCAGCGTGCCAGTCCCCGCACAAGGCGTACGCGAAACGGCGTAGATGGGGGCGGCGCACGCTCGCGTACTCATCGAGACCCCCACGACGATCACGCATCTACACCTCCTCTCCGCCGGCCACATGGCCCAAGAGAGACGGACCACACAGGCCATCCGTTGTCACGCTAGCGTCGAATTCTCGTGACCGCCTGACCTGCGCGGAATGCCACGGGCTAATCGATCCGTCACCCCGCCGCGGAGGGCCGCCAGGACGGACATCAACTCATCAGCGGTCGTTTGCGTTCCCATTCCGAATTCACCGCGACAGCAAGACCGCGCCGATAGCGGCTAGATCCGTACGTTCGGACTACGCGGGGTGGTGGCTGGCCTCGGCGGCTTGGAGCGTCTGCTCGAGCAGGACCGCGATGGTCATGGGACCGACTCCTCCGGGGACCGGCGTGATGAGGCGGGCTCGTTCGCTGGCGCCTGTGTGGTCGACGTCTCCGACGTTGCCGGGGTTGTATCCGGCGTCGATGACGACCGCTCCGGGCTTGATCCAGTCCCCGCGGATGAGCTCGGGTTTCCCGACTGCGGCGATGACGATGTCGGCCTGGCGGACCTGACCGGCGAGGTCTGTCGTACGGGAGTGGCAGTAGGTGAGCGTCGCGTCGCGACCGAGCAGCAGCATCCCGACCGGCTTGCCGAGGATGGGGCTGCGTCCGACGACGACGGCATGTGCCCCGGCGAGGTCGACCTCGTAGGCGTCGAGGAGGCGGAGGATGCCGCCTGGCGTGCAGGAGTGGAACCCCCGCTCTGCGAAGGACATCGCGGCGAAGCTGTGCATGGTGACGCCGTCGACATCCTTGGCCGGGGAGATCGCCTCGAACGCCGCGCGCTCATCGACGTGGGCGGGGACCGGATGCTGCAGAAGGATGCCGTCGACCGTCGGGTCATCCGACAGGACGTTGATCTCGGCGACGAGTTCCGCGGTGGTCGTGTGTGCCGGCAGCTCGATGCTTCGGGACTCGATCCCGACCCGGGCGCACCGGGTCCGTTTCATCCTCACGTAGGTATGCGAGGCCGGGTCGTCGCCGACCAGGACCGTGGCAAGGCGGGGACTGCGCCCGGCTCGCGCCTCGAAGTCCAGGGCCCCGGCCGCGGTGGCATCGAGCAGGGACTCGGCTACAGCGGTTCCATCCATGATCTGCGCAGGCATCCGCGCTCCTCAATCTCTCGAATGAGGGCACCCAGGCGGACGATGCCGACTCCACTGTGCACTTCCCGGTGGTCTGCCCACCCAACGCCAGTCGTGCACCCGAGAGGCTACTCGATGGCTCGGGGATCCTGCGTCAAAGACTCTGGGCACACGCTGATCCTGAATGGTTGACCGGATCTCGGCACGACCCGCGCGAACTGCGGCTAGATCCGGGCGAGCGTAGCCGCCCTCAACGGGGCAGATCCGGGCGAGCGTAGCCGCCTCAACGCGGCTCCGGGCGTGTTGCCGCGGGCCGGATAGTGTCGATCCGTGGCGGCTGAACTTGACCCCGTGCTTCATAACCGATCCGCTTGGGACTCCCAGGTCGAAGAGGGCAACGAGTGGACGGTGCCCGTTTCGTCGGACGTGGTCGAGCGCGCCCGCCACGGCGAATGGTCGGTGGTGCTAATCGGTTACGAGCCGGTGGACAGATACTGGTTTCCCGCTGAAATGGCCGGCCTTCGCGTCCTGGCGCTGGCGTCCGGCGGTGGGCAGCAGGGTCCGGTGCTGGCTGCGACCGGCGCCCTGGTCACCGTCTTCGACAACTCACCCAGGCAGCTGGAGCGCGACGAGGAGGTGGCCGCCCGCGACAACCTGATGCTGCGAACGGTGCTGGGCGATATGCGAGATCTAAGCGTGTTCGAGGACGCCAGCTTCGACCTAGTCATGCATCCGGTGTCCAACGTGTTCTGCCCCGACCTCGCGCCGGTCTGGTCGGAGTGTTTCCGGGTGCTGCAACCCGGTGGTTCTCTGCTGGCGGGGTTCGTGAATCCCGATACCTACATCTTCGACACCGAAGCGTTGGAGGTGCGGGGCGAGTTCGTCGTTCGGCACGCCCTTCCGTACTCCGACTTGACCCATCTCACGGCAGCCGAGCGTGAGCGGGCCTTCGGTCCGCATGCCCCGCTGGAATACAGCCATTCGATGGCCGACCAGATCGGCGGGCAGCTCGCCGCCGGTTTCGTGATCACCGGATTCGCCGAGGCACGTCACCAGGCCGGTCCGACGTCGCGGTACCTGCCTGGCTATTTCGCTACGCGCGCGGTCAAGCCCGGCTAGCCGCGCGGCCCGCCGAAGCCTGATCTCTACCGATCGCTCATCGGCTCCGGGCGGTTCCCGTAAGAGGAACGCTGTGCGGGGTCTTGCCGGCCTGAACGACCAAGAGCGGTCGGGACGGCCGCGGGAGCTGGATCACCGGGCGATCGTGGCCAGCGTGGTCCCCAACATTGGCGATAACCCGGTCGAACCGCCATCTGTCTATCCGCCGTGCGCAAGATGTTGGTCCGACATGTGGCGCTCTCCGACCCGTGCTGGGGAGTTCGCACGGCTCCGAGGCGGTTTGCCTCGATGATGAGAGGGCGGGGGAATGGGCTCGACATCACCGATCCAGCGTGTGCTGCGCCAGGTGGGTAGGTTCATCACCGCAGGAGCCTTGACGGTCACGGGGGCAGTCGCGATGGTCGCTGGGCCTGTAGGGGCGACATCGCTGCTGCCCTCGGCGACCGCGGCTGCGCCACCCGCCTATCTGGGCATGCTCGCGGAGCCCGGGGCCGCGGCGATGTACCCCTCCGGTTTGCAGTACGACGCGGTCAACGACCGCCTCATCGTTGCCGACACCGGCAACAACCGGGTCCTGTTCTACTCACTGGCCGGCGCGCCCCTCGGCGGGTTCGGGTCACACGGCACAGACAATGGGGAGTTCCAGAGCCCCCGCGACGTCGCGGTCGACGACGCCGGAAACGTCTACGTCGCCGACGCCGAGAACAACCGGATCCAGGCCTTCGACCCGACCGGGCACTACCTCTGGCAGGCCGGCGGCCAAGGCCCCGGCACCACCACGCTCAACACTCCGATCGGCGTCACGTGGGATTCCGCGAACGACGTGCTGCTGGTCGCTTCGACGGGCCAGGACAAGATCAAGGCCTGGAACGCGGCGGGCACGTGGCAGTGGCAGTCGCCGGATCTGTCGCCGAACCCGGAGCCGGACCCGAACAACGTGACCGGCCCGCGTGATGTCGAGCGCGGTCCGGATGGACGGCTGTGGGTGACCTCGTACGAACAGCATCAGATCAAGGTGTACGACATCCCACCCAGCGGTGACTGGACCGGGCACCTGACCCCGGTGTGGGTGCTCGGTGACGGCGCCAACGGCGGCCACGGCGATGGCCAGCTGAACTTTCCCTACAACGTGGCGTTCTCACCCAATGGCCAGATCGCCTACGTCTCCGACACCGGCAACGGCCGGATCACCCGGTGGGACATCTCCGGCGCCCAGCCGCAGTGGATCCCGGGAACGCTGGAGGACCCGAACGACTCCGACAAGTTCTACCTGCGCCGGGTGACCGTCGACTCCGCTGGCAACATCTACGGCGCGGACTTCTGGGGCGCCGGCATCAAGGTGTTCCGCCCCGACAGCACCAATCTGGCGGCCCAGATCGAGGGCGTCGTACCGCCACCGCCCGGGGTCGCCGAGCCGTACGGCGTCGACGTCGCCCCCAACGGCCGGACCTACATCATGGATCGGCTCAACCACCGCATCGAGAGCTTCCAGCCCGACGGCACTTACATCACCAACGTAGGCGCCCGCGGCACGGCGCTCGGCACCTTCTCCTGGCCCGAGATGGTCACCGCCTCACCCGACAACAAGACGGTGTGGGGGATCGACACCCGCGGCGACCGGATCGAACAGTTCACCGCCGACGACATCACGCCGGTCACCGGCTCCGCCAAGGGCGAACATGGCGCGGCAGTCGGGCAGTTCAACTACCCCGAGGGCGCCGACGTCGACTCGAACGGCGTCGTCTGGGTCGCCGACACCCGCAACAACCGGCTGCAGAGGTACAACCCGGCGACCGACTCGTTCCTGACACCGATCGGTTCGAAGGGCACCGGCCCGGGCCAGTTCACCCAGCCGATGGGCGTCGCGGTGACCAGCAACGCGGTCTACGTCGCCGACACGCTCAAAAACCGGGTGCAGAAGCTCGCCCTCGACGGCACCTGGCAGGCCACCTCCAGCGCCGGCCTCGGGCTCAACGAGCCCGAGGGCATCGAGGTCGCACCCGACGGCACCGTCTGGGTGGCCGACACCCAGAACAGCCGCCTCGTCCACCTGTCCGCGAACCTCACCGACCTCGGCGACGGCTTCGGCTCCCTGGGCACCGGCAACTACCAGTTCTTCGAGCCGCACGACCTCGCGTTCGGCAACGACAAGATGTACGTCGCAGACACCTACAACCACCGGGTCCAGACGTACTCGATGCCCGGCCCGGTCGAACCGCCGCCGGCCGCCCTGACGCCGGCGTACACGAGCCAGATCTCCGACCCGGGCGGCGTGGCGCCCGTCTACCCGGCCGGGGTCGAGATCGTCGACGGCACCTGGTACGTCGCGGACTCCGGCGGCAGCCGGGTCGTCACGATCAACCCCACGACGGGTGCGGTCACACCGCTCACCTCGACCGGGCTCAACGATCCGCGTGACCTCGAGGTCGACGCGGCTGACCCGACGGGTCTCTGGGTGCTCGACACCGGCAACGACAGGGTCGTCCGCGTCTCGCGCACAAGCGGCCAGGTGACGCAGCTGACCCCGGCCGGCAGTCTCGGCGATCCCTACGGTCTGGCCAACGACGCGACGCGCGTCTACGTCGCCAACACCTACGGCAACACCGCCAACCCGGCAGGAGTCAAGGCGTACAACCGCACCGGCTCTACCGTGTGGACGCGGACCACCTGTTTCAACAAGCCGTTCGATCGGCCGCGTGACGTCGGCCTGCTCGATAGCGGCGAGGTCGCGGTCGCCGACACCGACAATCACCGGATCGTCGTGCTCAACGCGGCCGACGGCAGCTGCGTGCGCGAGTTCGGCCAGGTTGGCACCGGACCCGGCCAGTTCAAGTCGCCGCGCAGCGTCACCTCCGACGGCGCGGGCGGCGTGTGGGTCGCCGACGCACTCAACTACCGCGTGCAGCACCTGACCGCCACGGGTAGCCCGCTGGGCACCCAGCCCGCTGCGCGCACCACTCCAGGCGAGGGCAACGGACAGTTCCGGTCCGCGCACTGCGTCACCCCGATCCCGGGCGGCACCGAGGTGGCAGTCTGCGACACGTTCAACTTCCGGATCCAGGTGTGGAACGGCGCGGGCTCGGGTCCGGTGTGGCAGCGCAACGTCGGCGGCACCAAGCCGGCCAACGGCGGCTTCAACGGCGCCTTCGCCGTCGCCTATGGTCCCGATGGCTCGCTGTACGCCGCCGACTGGTTCAACCACCGGATCCTGAAGTTCGACGCCAATGGCCAGTACGTCGCCCAGTGGGGTGGCTACGGACAGCCCAATGGCTCGCTGATCTTCCCGCGCGGCATCGTCGTCTCCCCGACCGGCGAGGTCGTCGTCACCGACAGCGAGAACAGCCGGATCGACCTGTTCGACTCCACCGGTGGGTTCATCCGCGCCGTGAAGCCGACCGGTCTCACGCTGAGCCGGCCGCACCAGACCGCGCTTGACGGCTCCGGTGGGTACTGGATCGCCGACACCAACGCCAACCGGGTGGTGCACGTGTCCTCGACCGGCGCGACGCTGTCCTTCCCCATCGGCGGACAGGCCACGAACAGCAGGCCCGAGGGCATCGCGGTCGACACCAACGGCGACATCCTGGTCTCCAACACCAACAACAACCGGGTCGAGCGCTACTCGGCCACCGGCACCCTGCTTGGCACCGTCGCGGCCAGAGGCTCTGCCGACAACCAGGTCCAGACTCCCGGTGGTCTGCTGGTCACCGGCACCGGCCAGTCCCGCCGGCTCTGGATCGCCGACAAGGGCAACGACCGCGTGGTCGTCCTCGACAGCACCAACCAGCCCGAGACGAGCCCGTTCGGCTCCTTCGGCGCCGGCGACGGCCAGTTCGACACCCCCCGCGGCGTCGCCTACGACGCGGCGAACGACGTGATCGCGGTCGCCGACTTCGCCAACAACCGGGTCTCGCTCTGGGACGGGCACGGCACCCCGCCGCCGCCCGACACGACGAACCCGACCGTCGGGTTCACCGCCCCGGCATCCGGCGCCTCGCTGCCCGCCGGCACCGTCAACGTCACCGGCACCGCCGCCGACAACACGTCGGTCGCCAGCGTCGCGGTCGCGGTGCAGCGCTCGTCGGACAACCAGTGGCTGCAGTCCAACGGCACCGCCTGGGGCGCGACCCAGCAGTACGTCGGGGCCACGCTCGCCGAGGCCGGCGCGGCCAACACCACCTGGTCGCTGTCCTTCGCCGCGACGGCTGCCGGCAGCTACACCATGACCGCGCGGGCCACGGACCAGGCGGCGAACACCGCACAGGCGACCCGGAGCCTCACCGTCGCCGCAGCCGACTCCACTGCCCCGGACACCGTGCTCACCACCCCAGCCACGAACGCGGTCGTCGCGCCGCCGACGGTCACCGCGACCGGCTCGGCCACCGACAACGTCGGCGTCGCGTCGGTGACAATCCTGGTCAAGAACCGCGACACCGGCCTGTGGCTGCAGACCAACGGAACCTGGGGCAGCACGACGACCAACGCCGGGCGCCTCGCGACGCTGGCCAACCCCGGTGCGGCCACCACCAGCTGGACGATCGACGTCCCGCTCGGCGCCGGCAACTACCTGATCACCGCCCGGGCCCAGGACGCCCCGGGCAACCAGGACGCGACGGCCGCGCAGCAGCAGTTCTCGGTCCGCGTGGCCGACTCGGTCGCGCCCGACGGCACGATCACCAGCCCTGCCAACAACGCGGTCCTGCCGATGGGCCCCGTGAGCATGAGCGGGAACGCCACCGACAACATCGGCGTCGACCAGGTCCTGCTGGCCATCCAGGACACCGTCACCAAGGAGTACCTGCGCACCAACGGCACCTGGTCCGCGCAGTACGGAACCATCACGGCGACGGTCGCCAACCGCGGCGCCACCAGCACCGGCTGGAGCTACACGTTCGCGCCCCCGGTCGCCCGCAAATACGCCGTCACCGCCATCGCCCAGGACGCTGCCAGCAACCAGGACGCCACCAAGCCGCGCAACACCTTCACCGTCCAGCCCTGACCCAAATCAGGTGACACGAATGGAACAGCCCCGGTTGCAGACGGATGATTGGCGAGGGCGTTCAGAACGGCTCGTTCGCCAAGGTGAACAACGTGGCAAAGAACGCGGACGCCGTCGCGCGCTCGTCCGGCGAGCGGCAACAGCAAGATGCCGTCGATGTGGTCGAGAACCGGCCGAAACGAAGCGCCGAGCGGTCTCAGCACTCGCGGGCTTTCGTGACCCAGTCGACGAGTTCGTTGAGCTGCTGCTGGGCTTCGGGGGTGTAGCTGATCCGGCCCGTCATGAACGGGCGGCCCACTTGCTCTCGAATCGAGCCCGGACATCCTCAGCCGGGATCGCGCGCGACGGGTCGGCCTTCAGCGCGTCGTACGCCGCGGCGGCCTCGGTGTGCAGGCACTCCTCGGCCGCCCTATCGAAAGCCTCATCCGGCTCGAGCGTTTCGAGAAGCCTCCGTGCCACATCCTTGCGCACCGCCGGGGGCAGGTTCATCCCCTCCGCGTAGAACTCCGATGCGCTCAGCGACATGGCGTCATGTCTACGCCGACGAGCCGGCCTCGGCTCACGAGCGCAAACCCCTCCCGACCCGCTGCCCGGGTGGTCAACAGACCAACCTGGGCCGCCACAGAGGGATCGCCAAACGGGACAGATCAGTCAGCGATCGGTTGACGGGCATTGGCGGAAAAGACGCGCCTCGGACTGAATCGCCACCGCGACCGCTAAGGCATGCACTCAGGCCTAGTTCTGGCTGCGGTGCTGCCAGTCGCCCGATCGGTGGAACTGTGCTGTCGCAGGTAGCGTCAGCCAGTTCTGGAGTGCCTTGGTCACGAGGTAGGACTCGTCGTCGGTAACCGTTCGGGAGGGCGGCCACGGCATGGGGTGCCGATGCGGCCAGAGTTGAAGCCACGATTCCTCCGGAAGCGCGAACGCCGGGACCCCGGTGCCGCTGTCGGTACGCACCAAGAAGACCAGCCCGTGGAACACGAGGCTGCACAATCGCACCGAACGTCTCTCGCCGGTGGACCAGTCCTGGTCTCGGTGGGTCACCTCGATCGAGGTGTGGAAAGCGGCGAAGTCGTAGTCGCCTTGGTGCCGCGCTACCCAGACGGCCGTGAGCTCAGGAGGGAGCAGGCTCTGAGCGAAGGCCTGGCGAACGTCGGAGTCAGCGGTGTTCGTCCGGTCGGCCACCCGCTCGCGGACCCACGCAGTTTTCGTTGCCCACGACGAGAGCAGCGTCAGCTCGGACGTGTTGAACCATGAGCTGCCCAGGGGGTAAGCCGGCGCCCAGAGCCGCTCGAGGAGCGGTCGGACGCGGACCTCAAGCCGACTCATCCACCCGTTGTTGCAGGCCGCACACACCTCACGGATCCGTGACGTCAGTACGGAGCCTTGCTTGTGGACGGCCTGGTTCGGGAGTTCGGAGAGTGCGTCGTCAGCCGTGCGACTGAAGCCGGAGGTAAGGCTGTGCTGCAGCGGTTCGACCTCGGCGGCCCGCCCAAGCCATTGAGGCCACGCGTGCTCTTTGGTCATGGGGCCGGGGCCGCCGCAGAACATGCATACCCGCGCCACCGCCTTCTTCGCGGGACTCACCCGATGATGATGACCATTCCCATTCGGATTCGCCGCTGTTTGAAGAAGCGAGCCCGCCGATCTCTACGAGGCGCTGAAGCCGGCTCGCGGACGCGCAGTCGGCCCGCCGTGGGCCTCCCGCATGGCGGCGGCGCGGCCACCATGCGGGACGTTGTGACGGCACCACAGCTACGACACGCCGACTGCAGCGGAGGACGCAGGCCACCCCAAGGTGGTATATTTACTGGTATGGAATCCGCGTACGTTTCCGTTGAGCAGGTCCTCGATGGACTTGGTGACAAGGTCGTCGACGCGCTGACGCTGATGGTGGCACAGGTGCGCGATGACATGAACGTCTTTCGGCGCACGTTCCCGGCGTGGGCGGCCGACAGTACCGACCGCGGCTGGCTCAACTTCGCCCACGATCGTGCCTGGGCGCACCTGACGCGCCTTCTCGACGACGTCGACGAGGTGTCGTTCGTCGACCAGACGCCCACGCGTGAGTTCTATGTCGGCACCCTCTTCCGGCTCCGGGTGAAGAAGCACGACGCCGAGGGCGAGGTGAGCAGTTACCCCACGCTCAGCGCCAAGATGTTCATGGTGCAGGCACCTGCGACCTTCGATGGTCTCGAAGAGGTCCGGCTGGTCGCTGGCTACCGCTGGGACGCTGAGCTGCGGCGCATCGGCCCGCCGGTCATCTCGCTGCACGACGGGGCCGACGTCATATGGGTTCACGAGCTCGACGAGCCCGCCGACCCCCAGATTGTCAGCGCAGTCCCCATCGTTCCTGCTGGCGGTCCCACGCCCCCGCAGATCGTCGTCGGCGACGCTATCGGCGAGAAGACGGACACGGTCCAGGAGGGCCGCTCGTCGTGAATCGCGTAGGCGAGGTCATCGAGACTGCTCGCCGCGCTCGTGGCCTGACGCAGTCGGAGCTCGCGTCAGTTGCTGGGGTTACCCAAGCTGCCTTGTCGCGCTATGAGAACGGTCTGCGGGACCCCGAGGAGGATGCCCTCGAGCGCGTGGCTGAGGCGCTTGGAGTCACCCCGACGTTTCTTGAGCACGCCGGTCGCAAGCACGGCGGGATGGCCGTCGAGGCACATATGCGGCGCCGGGCCACGGCGCCTCCGGGTGTGTGGCGCCGCCTTGAGGCGCAGTTGAACATGTACCGCTGGCATGCCAGCCACCTCTTCGAGGAGGTCACGGTCAATGCTGAACAGCACGTTCCGTTCATCGACGTCCTCGAAGCAGACCCAGAAGATGCTGCGCGGCTGGTGCGGGCCCAGTGGCGTATGCCGATCGGGCCGGTCCGTGACCTCGTCGGCTGGCTCGAGAGCGCAGGGTGCCTTGTCTTCGTCGAGGACTTCGGGTCTCCGCGCGTTGACGGCGTGTCACAGTGGATCGGCGACCACCCGGTGATCCTCGTCAACGCCAATGCTCCGGCTGATCGTATGCGTCTGACTCTTGCGCACGAGCTCGGTCATCTGGTGATGCACACCGGTGTTACGGCCGGTCAGGACGTGGAGGCGGAGGCGCAGGTGTTTGCCGGCGAGTTCCTGGTGCCTGCGAGCGTCGTCAAGCCGGCCCTGCGCAACCTTAAACCGGCCCAGCTCCTGGCGCTGAAGTTGGAGTACGGCGTCTCTATGCAGGCGTTGGTGGAACGAGCCTTCCACCTCGGTGTGCTCAGCCCGGTCGAACGGACGCGGATTTACAAGCTCTTCAGTGCTCGCGGATGGCGTACGTCGGAGCCGGGGAGCGAGGACATCCCTGCCGAGCATCCGAAGCTCTCGTCCACGATCGCGGAAAGCCTCTTGTCCCGCGGGCTGAATGCCGATGAGGTGGCCACCATCGCCGGTTTCGCCTCGGCGTCCGACAACGCCCTCTTCACTGGCCGCGGACTTCGCGCTGTCTGACTCGAAAGCAGGTCAGCCACCTGGCTCTTTCCGACCCGTGAGGACCCGAAACGTGGGGATGTCTGCCCACAACGATTCGCGGCTAATGAATGGCCTCACCACCTTCGCCGGCCCGTAATCACCTTCGAGGCTGGCTAGTCCGGCCCAACGACCAACGCCCGCGACAACATCCGCGACCTGAATCCGTTCGTCGGTTCTCGAGTCAGCGAGCACGATGTCGCGGATCTGCACCGGCGGAGCTAGTAGCAGGAACTCACGTGGGGGCCGTCGAAGTGTCGAAACAGTCTCTTCGACGCATGAGGGGGTCAGCATGGCCTGCTCGTCATGGAGCAGCTCGAACGCGCGGCGGCTGCGTCCGGCCCAACTGCGTGCGGTGACCGTGATGGCTGCGACGAGTGGGTCCAAGGATGGCGAAACCTGGGGATTCTCGATGATGAACCGCTGGAACTCGTCCGCATGCGTGCGTGTCGCGGCCACCTTGGCCAAGAGGTCGGAGACCGCACGGCGGCGACTGCGACGGTGCGCCCGTTCGACGACGTCGAAGAACTCGTCGACTGTCGCTTTTGTGCCTTTGCGCTGCTTCATCCGCATCAGTGAGTTGAAGACCTGCAGCATTTCTGTCCACAGTTCTTCGCCGAGATCGCGCTTGCCCTCCCGGAAGAGTGCCCACGCCATGCGTCGCGCCTTGTCGCCGGCGTACAGGTTCTCGCCTCTGCTGTGGGCGAGTTCCTCAATGAGCAGGTCCACCACTTTGGCGACCAAGAAGTACTGCTTGTCGACGAGCACGATCTCCGCTCGCCCCAGCAAAGGGCCCGCATCGCTCAAGAGCCACTCGACGACGTGCGGACGAGACACGATTGCATCCGACTTCAACTCCCTTGCTCGGCTGCCAGTACGTTCGCGCAACTCGGCCATAACGGCGCCCGCCTCGCCGATGGTGAGGTCCACCGAGCCGTGGCTGAGGACACGATGATGCGACATCGCCACGTTCTCGCCCTCGGCTCCTGACTCGTCGCAGGCGACCTGAAGCACCTCACTACTCACCACTCACCACTCACCACTCACCAAGTGTGGCGCACCTGCAGGGCAGATCCTGCGTCGTACTGCATTCGCGATGATCCCGTGCGACCACGAGCTGGCGGAGCGCTCGCAGGGCTTCGGATCTGCCAAGGTCATCAACGACGGCGCCCGCCGTTGCCGCACCAGTCGCGCGCCGACGGGCGGATCGGGCGACTTGGCAGGACACCGACCGTCCCGAACCGGAAGTCCTTTGTGCGGCGCCGAAGCGTGTCCATCAAACTCGACACCGACGGACAACGACGCGTTCACTACCGCGACGGCCGCTATGGTCCGCAGCATGGCAAAAGCACTGCCGCTACGAATCTTCCTGGCCTCCCCCGGCGACCTCGACGATCAGCGCGCCGTTGTGCGCGAATGCGTCGACGAGCACAACGCCGAGCGCGGCGGACGGTGCGGCGTGACTTACGAGGTAGTGGAGTGGGATCGCGTGCGTGGCACAGCTCGCCGCCCCCAAGAGGCGATCAATGAACTGATCACCGAATGCCACTTCATGATCACTTTGTTCAAGAAGTCTTGGGGCAGTGCGTCCGGTAGTCCTTGGGGGTACACGTCCGGCACTGAGGAGGAACTCTTCACTGGCCTTCTCGAACTCGGACAAGCCGAACGACCGATGAGAGACGTCTGGGTCGGTTTCATTAGGGATGAGAGTCCCAACGAACGAATTGCTGCGCTCCGGCAGCAGATCATCGACCGGAACTTGCTGATGTTCGAATCCGTCACGGACCTCCGAGACTTGAAGACGAGGCTGAAGGATCGCCTGGAGTCGTGGGAAGCGTTCGCAGCTACGAAGTGCCCGATTCACATCGACCTCTTGCCGTCGTCAGGGAAAGACCTCCTTCGTGCCGCCAATCTGCGAATTCGCGGGGAGAAGCTTGTCGAACTCGGGCAGTCCAGCGCAGGGCGGGCATTGTTGGAGGAGGCTGCTGTTCTTGGCGGACCAATCGAGTGCCTTGCACACGCGCGGTTCCTCCGCAGGGACGGTGATTTGGACGGCGCATACGGCGAGACCCAGAGAGCGATTGACCATCTCGTCGTAGGGGGCAGTCTCTACTCGGCGCTGGCGGCGGACGCCTTCTCGGCCCAAGCAAGGGTGCTCAGCGCGCAACATCGGTATCCGGACGCCATCGGACGGCTCGAACAGGCACTGACGCTAGTGGTGGGAGCGGAAGACTATGCGCAGTCGATCCGCTGCCGGATCTACGATGATCTTGGGCTCGCTTACCGGAAGAAGGATGACCTTCTGGGCGCCCGCCGAAGCTTCGAGTCGGCGCTGCAGGCTAGGCGCGAAGCCGACAGCGCGAACGGCATCTGCCAGTCCCTGATCAATCTCGCGAGACTCGAGGTGGCGGCAGGCGGAATGGGGATCGCGGCCGACTATGCGGACGAGGTGATCGCCAAATTGCGTGATACTCCGCCGTCGGGTTTGCACGCAAACGCCGAGGTACTAGTGGCCCAGATTCGGCTCCGGCAGGGTCGCCCCGAGGAGGCGATCCCTCACGCCGATAAGGCACTCGCTGTGAACCGTCAGCTCGCGAACAGGCAGGGTCAGGCCATCTCACTCTCGGTGCTGGCCCAGTGCTGTCGGGAAGCGGGACAGGATGTGGACGCTGAGAAGCACGCCCGAGCCTGTCTTGCGCTCAACGAGTCCATGGGCGACGTTGAGGGGGCAGAGAAGGCGCAATGGCTCATAGACCACCTCCGCGGTTGACGGGGCATGCTCATCGGCCAATGACGGTGCCGTTGCTGTCGACCTGGATGTAGTCGAGTGCGGGCCAAAAGAGAGCGGTCAGTCGCCCATGGGCGGACCCGCACCCTGTGTCTATTTGGGCCGAACGGTGTCCAACGCGTGGCAGGTCACCGATTGGCAGGTGAGCGCTCACCTGGAATTTCGATGTGTCGCGAGCGGGGATGTGGTGGGCAACCAGATTCGCCGTCTCATAGCCGATCGGCATCCGCCGAAGTGCCTCGATATGCTCGGCAGGAAGGCTTGCTTGAAAGTCCCGCAGCACATCAGCTCCGACTCGACCACCCACGTAAGAACGGATGGTCGCCGCTCCGCCCATCTTCAAGAAGCCGCTTAGGTCTCCACGGTCCAGGGCTCCAAGCAGTGCCGTCTCGTGGTTCCCAGCCAAGAGAGTGGCGCGTCCGGCTTCGGAGTGCTCAATCAAGGCGCGTACGACGTCTGCCGAATGCGGACCTTTGTTGATGTAGTCGCCTAGAAAGACGACGTGTGGAAGTTCGTAGTGATTGAGCGCACTCCATAGACCTTGAAGGGCACGGAGGTTGCCGTGGATGTCGCCTACGAAGGCCAGTTCGGCACTCACAGCAGAATCTTCTCCACCTCGGCATAGTCGGTTCCTTCGCCCGTGACGCCGAGGGCCAAGAAGGCCATCGAGAGCAAGTCTCCTGGCCGACCCCACTCATTTACGATGGTGGCTTCGAGGGACCCGTGCCTGCTCGACGGGAAGCTCCCAATGAAATGCCGCAACCGGGAGAGGCATTGGGATAGGTCAGTAACGGGCCGGCTCCTGGATTGTCTTGACGCCAGGAGGAGGGCCAGATCTGGGTCGTTGTGCCGAGTGGCGAGTTCCCGGACCGAGAAGCACGGGCGACCAACGGCGATCGCTTGAGCGTAGAGGCAGCTACGTAGCAGGTAGCGAGCTTCGCGTAAGAGCCCCGGCAAGTACTTCGGCAGGTCCTGGTCGAGTGTCGTGAAGAGCGCCGACATCTCCCACGCGCGTCTGAATAGGCGTTCGGTGTCGACCTCTCCCATTGTCTCGACAGCTGTGCTCAAGAGGGACTCGGGATCCCAGACGATCACGGAGTCGCGTCTCAGGTGCGCGCCGAACAGGGTGCCAATGCCAGTCGCCAACTGCTTGCTTGTGTAGTAGCTGATATTCACGTCGCCCGCGTGGCTGCTCGGCCGGGGTGTGGTGACTAGAGCAAGAAGGTCGAGGTCCGAGCCCTCTACAGCGTCACCACGAGCCTGGCTCCCGTAGACCAGCAGTCCACGAGCATCGGCAGGGAGTTCAGGAAGGTCAATGAGGACGTTTGTCGGCACCCCGATTGTTTGCAGTGCACCCACCAAACCGTTTCGATCCACGCCGCACACCGTACGGATCGCAGCGGATTCCTGCGCCGCGTTCCTGACGTGTCGCCGGAGCACTATCGCTCAACTCTCTTGGCGGCGACCACTGTGATGCCACGTCTGCGGCGGGGAGGTCGTTCCACTGACGTCCAGACGCAGCGAACCGGGCGCGTCATACTGGGCGGAATGCAGCGGGGGTCTGGGTCGCGTGCGCCGGACCTTCCCCTAACAGGAACCGTGACCGGAACGAGAGTCCGTCAGCCGGTGAATGCGGCGAGGAAGCGGTCGCGGAACTCGATCTGGTCTTGTGGATGGAGTGCGCGGTGACCGAAGACTCGCTGGTGAAGTTCACCTGGCTCACGGGTTCCCCGCCGACCATGAGCGAGTGCGACGTTGTCGAAGAGGAGCAGTTCGCCGGGTTGCAGACGGACCTCGATTGCGACGGCATCGATTGGTAGGCCGCGCTGGGCGAAGAACAGAGTTTCATCTGCCAAGGAGAGAAACTCGGTGCCGCAAAGAAAGCCGGGATCGGCTCGGACGCTCGGCAAGACGAGTTCCTGGCCAAGCGCGGCTTCGATGATGCGGGCGAAACTGCCCTCCGTGTATCCGGCGCCAAGCGTCCACGCGCCATGGCTGTCGCCATAGGCGGTGAGTCGGCGGACCAACTCGTCGTGGTCTGGCCACCGGCGAGAGTCCAGGAGGGGGCGCAACGGCACGAGCCGCGTGATCGCCTCTGCTGACCATGCCGCCGCAAGCGGAACATGGAGTGCGGTGAAGCGCGCTACGTCCGCCGGGGCGACAGGGACGATCGGGACACCGAAGTCGAAATGGAGGGTTTGAAAGTCGCGGCTCGGTGCGCCCTCTGGCGGAGGGACCACGAAGTCGCCGATCACTTCGATCGGAGCATCCGGCTCGTTAGCGGGGACGAGTTCGGTGGCACACTGCCACGCGTCCTCCGGCGCAGCGAAGGTGCCGTGTACCCGCAGCCAGCCCAGGCGAGCCAGCTCGTCGAGGCCGCCGTCCACCTGGAAGTCCTGCACGCGGTGCACGCTACCGCTCTGCGCACGTTGCCTGCTATTGCCTGTTCCGAGAGCCGAGCTGTGGACGCCACGGCTAACGCTCGCCATCTCCAGCAGAGGATCCGCTTGCGGTGACCAATTCGATGACGGCGCTGGCGCACTCGGGCTCCTCGTGCGTCGTTCGGCTTGCGGAACGACCGGATATGCCGAGATGGTGCGATCTCGCGGGCAAGCTCAAGCGCCGCCATGCCGACGTGCAGTCCTTCACCTTGGCCGCCAGGACGTGGCCGTCAGGCGATCACCGAGAGCCTCAGATACCGGTCTCGCCCAAAAATCTGCCAATACACTGCAAACGCTGACCCAGCCGGCTCCACACGGCATACCACCGAGTCGCCCGCCACCACTTCAACGTCCAGCTCTGGGCTTCCAGTCCAGGCAATCCGCGCGCGGACCC
>JAOPXC010000001.1 GCA_025965335.1 Nocardioides sp.
ACATCGGCTCGCTGCCCGCACTGCTGGAGCGCGCCCGGGTGCAGGAGGAGGCGCAGGTCGAGATCCTCGAGTCGCTCGAGGTGTTCCCGTCCACGCTGCCGACCAAGCGCGAGTCGGCGTACGCCGCGTGGGTGTCGATCTCGGTCGGGTGCATCAACACCTGCACGTTCTGCATCGTCCCCGCGCTCCGCGGCAAGGAGAGGGACCGGCGGCCCGGCGAGATCCTCGCCGAGATCGAGGCGCTGGTCGCCGAGGGCGTCAGCGAGGTCACCCTGCTCGGCCAGAACGTCAACGCGTACGGCGTGGAGTTCGGCGACCGGCAGGCGTTCTCCAAGCTGCTGCGGTCCTGCGGGTCGATCGACGGGCTGGAGCGGGTGCGGTTCACCTCGCCGCACCCCGCGGAGTTCACCGACGACGTCATCGAGGCGATGGCCGAGACGCCGAACGTCATGCCGTCGCTGCACATGCCGCTGCAGTCGGGCTCCGACCGCATCCTCAAGGAGATGCGCCGCTCCTACCGCTCCGCGAAGTACCTCGGGATCATCGACCGGGTCCGGGCGGCCATGCCGGACGCGGCGATCACCACCGACATCATCGTGGGCTTCCCCGGCGAGACCGAGGAGGACTTCCAGGCCACCCTGGACGTCGTCGCGGCCGCCCGTTTCTCGGGGGCCTTCACGTTCCAGTACTCCAAGCGCCCCGGCACGCCCGCGGCCACGCTCGCCGACCAGGTCCCGCCGGAGGTCGTGAAGCACCGCTACGAGCGGCTCGCTGCGCTGGTCAACGACGTCGCGTGGCAGGAGAACAAGCAGCTGGTCGGCGGTCGGGTCGAGCTGATGGTCTCCGAGGGAGAGGGCCGCAAGGACGCCGCCACGCACCGGCTCTCCGGCCGGGCCCCCGACAACCGCCTGGTCCACTTCTCCGCCGACTTCTCAACGCTGGTCGAGGGCGCCGAGACCACAGTCCGCCCCGGCGACATCGTGACGGTCGAGGTCACCTACGCCGCTCCCCATCACCTGGTCGCCGACGGCCCGGTCCTCGCCGTACGACGCACCCGCTCGGGCGACGCCTGGGCGGCCCGCAACGCGGCGCCCGCGGGCGTCACCCTCGGCATGCCGGCGGTCGGCGTACCCGCGCCACTGGCGGACGCACCCGCCTGCCGCTGACCCGCCGACCCGCCGATCTCCGGGTCGTGTGCCTGAGGACGCCCCATGCGGCGTTCCGGGGCACACGACCCGAAGGGGGCCGGGCGCCTGTGCAAGAGCGAGAGGCGAACGCCGTCAACGGGGAAGCCTCCTCGCCATGAATGAGGAGCTCCGCGACCTGATCGCCCAGCAGGCCGGCCTGGTGGCCAGGCGGCAGCTGCGGGCCCACGGCATCGACTGGGACGCGGTCGACCACCACGTGCTCGCCCGCCGCTGGACAGTTCGGACGCCGCGGGTGGTCGGTACGACGACCGGGCCGCTCAACCGGGAGCAGCGGGAGTGGCTTGCCGTGCTCCACGCCGGTCCGCGCAGCACGCTCGGCAGTCTCACCGCCGCGGGCCGGCACGGCTTGACGGGCTAGGAACGTGGGCCCGTCAGCGTCCTCGTCGACGACGAGCTCAGCTTCGAGCCCGTGGAGGGGGTGAGCTTCTTTCGCAGTCGCAGGCCGTTCGACCTCTTGCTGGACCCGCGGCCGGCATCCCGCTCTGCAGGATCGAGCCTGCGGTCCTGCTCTTCGCCGGTTACGAGGCGACGCCCCGGGCGGCGCACGGCGTGCTGGCGGCGACTGTGCAACAACGGCTGAGCGTTGCGGCGCGCATGGTGGAGTGGGTCGACCTGCTCCGGCCGCTTCGTCGGGCGAAGCCCTTCAAACGGACGTTGAGCGACGTGGGCGGAGGTGCGCATTCGGGCGCCGAGCTCGACGTGGCGCGGATGTGTCGTCACTTCGGGCTGCGGCGGCCCACTCGGCAGACCCCGCGCGTCGACGCGGCCGGCAAACGCCGCTGGACCGACTGCGAGTGGGAGCTCTCCGACGGGGTCACGCTCGTGCTGGAGGTGGACGGCGCCTTTCACATCGAGGTGCGGCAGTGGGGCGACGACCTGAAACGCACCCGTCGCCTCACCAGTCGGAGTCGCATCGTGGTGCGCTGCACGGCCTACGAGCTCCGACACGAGGCGGCGGCGGTCGCAGCCGACCTGATCGCCCTCGGCCTCGAGGGTCGTGTGCCTGACGACCCCGCCTAGGGCGTTCTCAGGCACACCACCCCGGCCGGCCTAGGACTCGAGGACCACCACGGCGGACGCGATCCCGGCGTCGTGCGACAGGGACAGGTGGACCGAGCGGACACCGAGCTCGTCGGCCCGGGCGAGGACGGACCCGCGGATCGTCAACAGCGGTCGACCGGAGCCCTCCGAGATCACCTCGGCGTCGTGCCAGGACATGCCGGTGGGGGCGCCGAGCGCCTTGGCCATGGCTTCCTTGGCGGCGAAACGGGCGGCGAGCGAGGCCAGCGGCCGGGTGGCCTCGTCGGCGGTGAAGAGCCGATCCCGCAGCGAGGGCGTGCGGTCCAGGGACTCGCCGAACCGTTGGATGTCGACCACGTCGATCCCCACCCCGATGACTGCCATCAGCGCTTCACTCGACGGTGACTGACTTGGCGAGGTTGCGCGGCTGGTCGACGTCGTGGCCCATGGCGGTGGCCAGCTCGCACGCGAACAGCTGGAGCGGTACGACGGCCAGCAGCGGCTGGAGGAGCACCGGCACCCGGGGCAGGCGGATCAGCACGTCCGCGAGGGGCGCGATCCGGTCGTCGCCCTCCTCGGCCAGGCAGATCGTGTAGGCGCCGCGGGCGCGCACCTCCTGGATGCCGCTGAGCATCTTGTCGTGCAGCTGGTCACGCCCGAGGGGCGGCACGACGCACAGCACGGGCATGCCGTCCTCGACCAGGGCGATCGGGCCGTGCTTGAGCTCACCGGCCGCGAAGCCCTCGGCGTGGATGTAGGCGAGCTCCTTGAGCTTGAGGGCTCCCTCCAGCGCCACCGGGTAGCCCGCGTGACGGCCCAGGAAGAGCACCGACCGGGCGCCGAGCTGCGAGCGCGCCAGCTCGTAGATCGCGTCGGCGCCGGCCAAGACCGACTCGATGTGCGCGGGGATCTCCTCGAGCTGTTCGATGATCTCGGTGATCTCGTCGCCGAAACGCGTTCCCTTGACCTGCGCGAGGTAGAGCGCCAGCAGGTAGCAGGCGACCAGCTGCGTCAGGAAGCCCTTGGTCGAGGCGACGCCGATCTCCGGACCGGCGTGCATGTAGATGACCGCATCGGACTCGCGCGGGATGGTCGACCCGTTGGTGTTGCAGATGGCCAGCACCTTGGAGCGCTGCAGCCGCGCGTGCCGGATGGCCTGCAGGGTGTCCGCGGTCTCGCCCGACTGGCTGATCGCGACCACCAGGGTCGAGTAGTCGAGGATCGGGTCGCGGTAGCGGAACTCCGACGACAGCTCGACCTCGACGGGGATCCGTGTCCAGTGCTCGATGGCGTACTTCGCGACCATGCCGGCGTAGAAGGACGTCCCACAGGCGATGATGATGATCTTGTCGATGTCGCGCAGCTCCTGGTCCGACAGACGCATCTCGTCGAGCCGCAGCAGGCCCTCGGCCGAACGACGTCCCAGCAGGGAGTCGGCCACCGCGCGCGGCTGCTCGAAGATCTCCTTGCGCATGAACCAGTCGTGGCCGTCCTTCTCGGCGGCCGAGAGGTCCCAGTCGACGTGGTAGCGGCGACCCTCGGCGGGGCTGCCGTCGAACCCCGTCACCTCGACGCCGGAGCGGGTGATCGTCACGACCTGGTCCTGACCGAGCTCCAGCGCGTCGCGGGTGTGCTCGATGAAGGCCGCCACGTCGGAGCCGAGGAAGTTCTCCCCGTCGCCCAGCCCGACGACCAGCGGGGAGTTCCGCCGCGCGGCCACCACCCGGGACGGGTCGTGCCCGTCGACGGCGACCAGCGTGAATGCCCCCTCGAGCTGGCCGGCCACGCGCTGCATCGCCGTGGTCAGGTCGATGCCGGACTCGACCTGGAGCTCCAGGAGCTGGGCGGCCACCTCGGTGTCGGTCTCGGAGAGCAGCACGTGGTCGTCGGCCTCGATGCGGGCGCGCAGCTCGGCGAAGTTCTCGATGATGCCGTTGTGCACCAGCGCCACCCGGCGGGCGCCACCGAGATGGGGGTGGGCGTTGACGTCGTTCGGGGCGCCGTGGGTTGCCCAACGGGTGTGCCCGATGCCGGTGGTCGAGGGCGGCAGAGGAGCGTCCGCGATGGCCTTCTCGAGGTTGGCCAGCTTGCCGGCCCGCTTCTGCGATGCGATCGCCCCGTCGTCGACGAGCGCGATGCCGGCGGAGTCGTAGCCGCGGTACTCCAGGCGGCGGAGCCCCTCGATCACGACGTCCTGAGCCTGTTTCTCTCCGACGTAGCCGACGATTCCGCACATGGGCCCCGAGTCTAGGCGTGGTGGCCCAGTCCAAGGGGGTGTCGCCCAGTCCAAGGGAGCCTCACCCGTCCCATGGGAGCGGCACTCGCCCGGGACGCCGGCACGGCTGCTGCAACAATCGGGGTCATGACTCCTCACGGTGGGGGCCACGCGCGTGGTGAACACCTTGGCCCCGAGGACACCGCACGCGAGGCGTCCCCGTACATCGAGCTCGACCGTTCCGCCTGGGCGGCGCTGGCGAGCGAGACCGAGAGCCCGTTGACAGCAGCCGAGATCCAGGTCCTTCGCGGGCTCGGCGACGCCCTCGACATCGAGGAGGTGCAGGAGGTCTACCTGCCGCTGTCACGGCTGCTCAGCCTGTACGTCGAGGCCGCGGGGCAGCTGCACCGCCAGCAGGAGGACTTCCTCCATCAGCGCACTCCCCCGCGCACCCCGTTCGTGATCGGGCTGGCCGGGTCGGTGGCGGTCGGCAAGTCCACGACCGCCCGGGTGCTGCAGCAGATGCTCGCCCACTGGCCGCAGCACCCGAACGTCGCGCTGGTGACCACCGACGGTTTCCTCTACCCCAACGCCGAGCTCGAGCGCCGGGGGCTGCTGCAGCGCAAGGGATTCCCGGAGTCCTACGACCGCCGGGCCCTCCTGCGCTTCGTGGTCGACATCAAGTCAGGCAAGGACGAGGTGCTCGCGCCGACGTACTCCCACCTCGTCTACGACGTGGTGCCCGACGAGTTGGTCGTCATCAAGCGGCCCGACATCGTGATCATCGAGGGGCTCAACGTGCTGCAGCCGGCGCGGGTCCGCGAGGACGGACGCACGGGGCTGACGCTGAGCGACTTCTTCGACTTCAGCGTGTACGTCGACGCGGGCACCAGCAACATCCGCGACTGGTACGTGTCCCGCTTCCTGCGCCTGCGCGAGACCGCGTTCCAGGACACCGGCTCCTACTTCGCGAAGTACGCCACCCTCTCCCCCGAGGAGGCGGTCGCGGAGGCCGAGCGCATCTGGGACAGCATCAATGGCCCGAACCTCGCGCAGAACGTGCTGCCCACCCGGTCCCGCGCGACCCTCGTGCTCCGCAAGGACAAGGACCACTCGGTGCGCTACGTGCGGCTGCGCAAGGTCTGACCGCCTGCTGATTCGACCCGGCGTTGCCGGTCGCAAGGAATGCACACTCCGGAACCCGCTCCCAAAACACCTGGTGGAGCCGGACCTTCATGGCCAGGCCGGGGCGGTGGCCGCGGTGCTCGGCGCGCACGAGGGTGCTGTCGATCGAGGCGATAAGCGGCGCCTCGGGGACAGGGTGAGGTCGCTGTAGGCAACGAGCGCGCCGGACAGGCGGCCTCGGTGGCGGCGAGGTCGGCCACCTTGGAGTGCTCCACGCTGGCGACCCCGAGCCGGGCGCCGAGGGCGAACCGTTCAGCCCAGGCTGAGGCGGGTACGGACGACCTCGGCCAGGCGGGCCGCCACGGCCTGCGCCTCGACCTGTGTCGGCGCCTCCACCATCACCCGGACCAGCGCCTCGGTGCCGGACGGCCGGAGCAGGATCCGCCCGGTCTCGCCGAGGGCCGCCTCCTCCTCCGCCACGGCTGCGGCCAGCACGGCGTCCTCGTCGGCACGCGACTTGTCGACGCCGGGGACGTTGACGAGGACCTGCGGGAAGCGGGTGACGACGGACGCCAGCGAGCCCAGCGTCTCCCCGGTGGCAGCCATCCGTTCCAGGACGTGCAGGGCGGTGAGGATGCCGTCGCCGGTGGTGGCGTAGTCGCTCATGATCACGTGGCCGGACTGCTCGCCGCCGAGGGTGTAGCCCGAGCTCCGCATGGCCTCGAGGACGTAGCGGTCACCCACCTTGGTCTGGCGTACCCCGATGCCGGCGGCCTTCATCGCCCGGGTGAACCCCAGGTTGCTCATCACCGTGGACACGACGGTGTTCTTGACCAGCTGGCCGCTGAGCGCCATGGAGATGGCAAGGATCCCAAGGATCTGGTCGCCGTCGACCACGTTGCCCTCCGCGTCGACCGCCAGGCAACGATCGGCGTCCCCGTCGAGAGCGAAGCCGGCGTCCGCGCCGTGCTCGAGCACGGCAGCCTGCAGGGGGGCCAGATGAGTCGACCCGCAGCCGTCGTTGATGTTCAGCCCGTCGGGCTCGATCCCGATTGCGATCACCTGGGCGCCCGCCGCGCGCAGGGCCAGCGGGCCGGCTTCGTACGCCGCCCCGTGGGCGCAGTCGAGGACCACCTTCAGGCCGGCGAGCGGCTCGTTGACGGTGCCGACGAGGTGCGCGACGTACTCCTCGACCGGCGTGGCGTACGGCGTCACGCGACCGACGTCTCCCCCGAGCGGCCGCTCCCACTCCCTGCCGAGGTGTTCCTCGATGTCCTGCTCGACCGCGTCGTCGAGCTTGAGTCCGCCGCGGGAGAGGAACTTGATGCCGTTGTCGGGCATCGGGTTGTGGGAGGCGCTGATGACGACGCCGAGGTCCGCACCGAGGGCCTGGGTCAGGTACGCGACTCCCGGCGTCGGCAGCACCCGGAGCCGGAGCACGTCGCAGCCGGCGGAGGCGAGACCGGCGACGACCGCGTGCTCGAGGAACTGACCGGAGATGCGCGGGTCGCGACCCACGACCGCCAGCGGTCGCTCCCGCGAGGGCTCGAACTCGCCACGGTCGACGATGACCCGCGCCGCGGCAACGGAAAGGTCCAGGGCCAGCTCAGCGGTCAGATGACCATTGGCCAGACCCCGGACCCCGTCCGTGCCGAAATGACGTCCCACGCAGTGGAAACCGCTACCGATCCCGGAGGATCAGCGCTTGCTGAACTGCGGAGCCTTGCGCGCCTTCTTGAGACCGGCCTTCTTGCGCTCGATGACGCGGGCGTCACGCGTGAGCAGCCCGGCCTTCTTGAGCGAGGGACGGTTGGCCTCTTCGTCGATGAAGTTGAGGCAGCGAGCCACGCCGAGGCGCAGCGCGCCGGCCTGGCCGGTGATGCCGCCGCCGTGGATACGGGCGATCACGTCGAAGCGACCCTCGAGCTGGAGGTTCGCGAACGGCTCGTTGACAACCTGCTGGTGCAGCTTGTTCGGGAAGTAGGAGTCGAGGGTGCGGCCGTTGACCGTCCACACTCCCGTGCCGGGCACGATACGGACGCGCGCAACGGCCTCCTTGCGGCGGCCGGTGGCCGCAGCGGGGGCGATGGTCGCGGGACGCGCGGGCGCGTCGGCGGAGGGCGCGCTCTCCGAGCTGTAGGCGACGCCCTGCTCGTTGGTCTCGTAGGTCTCGACCTCGGCGGTGTCGGTGGTCTCAGACACAGGTGTTCCTCACTCGATCTTTGGTGCGCATTCGGATGGCCATCGGATTACTGGGAGATCTGGGTGATCTCGAAGGGAGTGGCCTGCTGGGCCTGGTGCGGGTGGTTCGGGCCGGAGTAGACCTTGAGCTTCTTGAGGATCTGGCGGCCGAGGCGGTTCTTGGGCAGCATGCCCCACACGGCGTTCTCGATCGCCTTGCGTGCGTCCTTCTCGAGGAGCTCGCCGATCGGGGTGGCCGAGAGGCCGCCCGGGTAGCCGGAGTGGCGGTAGGCCATCTTGGTGGTCTTCTTGGTGCCCGACAGGGCGACCTTCTCCGCGTTGACGATGATGACGAAGTCACCGGTGTCGACGTGGGGCGCGAAGATCGCCTTGTGCTTGCCGCGCAGGAGGTTCGCGGACTGGACCGCGAGGCGGCCCAGGACAACGTCGGTGGCGTCGATGACGTGCCATTCGCGCTGGATGTCACCAGGCTTCGGGCTGTACGTGCGCACGGCTGATCTACCTTCTTCGTTCGTGGGACCTGACAGGTTGGTCCCTGTCAGAGGTGGTGCAACGCCTTCTGACGAACTCGGCCCGGCTTGGTGTCCGGGACTGCATCCCGACCGCACAGCAGTTGGTCAGGACGCGGCAGGAGGCGCGACGTACGAGAATACGGGCACAGATCTGGGCAGGTCAAAACGAGGGGCGCGCGGTCCGTCCTCCGGTCGCGGGTCGGACACCGGTTTCGACTGGTATCGGCTCGCGGTCTAAGTTTGGCGGCGTGACTGATTCTCTCACCGTCCGTGACAACCGGACCGGGCAGGAGTACGACGTCCCGATCCTCGACGGCACCATCAAGGCCGCCGACATCGGGAAGATCAAGGCCGA
>JAOPXC010000050.1 GCA_025965335.1 Nocardioides sp.
CGAGAAGCCGCCGGTGGAACCCAAGCTGATGGATGGCCGCGAGAACAAGTACCGCTTCGTCCGGTACATCGAACAGACCGAGGGGACGACGATTCTCAAGCCCTCGGTCGTGGGACGGTAGCGGAGAAGTCATGTACGAGAACGAGGCCCACGAAGTCGTCGACGCGCTGGCAGAGGCGGGCTTCGACTTCGCCGTCACGCTGCCGGCGACACAGATCCACACCCTGCAGTCGGCGCTGAGCACCGACGCGAGGTTCACGCATGTCGGTGTCACCAACGAGGCCGAGGGGTGTGCCATCGCGGCGGGAGCCTGGCTGGGGGGCAAGATGCCGGTCATCGTCATGGAGACCTCGGGCATCCTGGTCTCGACGTACCCGCTGCTGCGCCTCCACGCGACCTTCGGCATCCCCCTGCTCATGCTCTCGACGTACCGCGGCGGGCTGGGCGAGCAGGAGTGGTACGCCGTCCACACCGGGGCGGCAATCCCTGCTCTCCTCGGAGCCCTGCGGGTGCCCAGTCACGTCGTGAACGGGCTGGACGAGGCGAAGATGGTCATCCGGGAGGCCAGGCAGTCGCTCGACGCCTCGCTCCAGCCCATCTCGGTGGTCTTCACCGGTCGGGTCACCGACCGCGAGTAGGTCGCCAGCCCGTTCGTCGAGTCGGGCTACTCGTCGCCCGTCAGGTTGAACGCCCGCAGCCGGCGTCCGGTCAGCCAGGTGCCGGCCACGATCACGGTGCCGGAGGCGATCACGGCGTACGGCAGCGACAGGTTGTCGACGAGCGACAGGCCCGCGATCCGGTCGACGAGCTCGGCGGACCAGCGGGTGACGCTCAGCCAGCGGACCCCGCTGAGCAGCCCGCCGAGCAGGCCCTCCCAGATCAGCAGGTAGATCAGCCCGATGACCACGGCGTGCCTGGTGAGGACCGACAGCAGCGCGAAGACCGCGCAGTACGCAAGGCCGCCGACCAGCGAGCCGACGGCGAAGCCGACCCCGAGCGCGGGGGTGCCGGGAAGCAGGATCAGCCCGGCCGCGAGCATCGGGACGGCCCCGAAGACCAGCACGCAGCCGGCCGCGACGAGCAGCTTGCTCACGATGATCGTGTAGCGCGAGATCGGCTTGGCGAGCAGGTAGGAGATCGACCCGTCGTCGATCTCCGGCGCGAGGAGCCCGGACGTCGCGAGCAGTGCGATCAGCGGCACGATCACGACCATGCCCAACCCGTACAGGGTGTTCCGCGCACCCGTCTCGTCCTCGCCGACGAGGAACCGCACCAGGACCGACAGGCCCAGCAGCACGAGAGGCAGCACGAACAGCAGCGCCCCGCGCCAGCGGCCGAAGATGCTGAGCGCCCCCAGCCGGACGATCGTCGGCGAGATCATCCGGGGTCCCCGGGCGAAGCACAGCGAAGCGAGCATTCGGCTGGGGTGGTGGTCACGACGACACCAGGTAGGAGAAGACGCTCTCCAGCGACTCGTCGGTAGGAGTCACCTCGTGCAGGCGCACGCCGTGGTCGCGCGCCAGCCGCGGCAGCACCTCGCTGAAGCGGCCGAAGTCCGAGGCCTCCACCTCGATCCCGCCCTCCGAGCGCAGCCGCGCGCCGCGCACCGCCGGCTCAGCCAGCAGCGCCGACGCCAACAGCCGGTCCCCGGAGGTGCGCAGCACGAACCGGCTCGGTCGGTCGGTCATCAGCCTCCGGATCGCCCCGAAGTCGCCGGAGGCCGCGTGTCGCCCGGCCACCATGACCTCGATCTGGCGCGCCACTTGCTCGACCTCCTCGAGGATGTGCGAGCTGAACAGCACGGTGCGACCGTCCGCGCCCATCGTGCGCAGCAGCTCCATGAGGTGGATCCGCTGCCGCGGGTCCATGCCGTTGAAGGGCTCGTCGAGGAGCAGCACCGAGGGGTCGTGCACCAGCGCGGAGGCCATCTTGATCCGCTGCCGCATGCCCTTGGAGTACGTCGAGATCGTGCGGTCCTGGGCGTCGCTCATCTCGATGGTGGCGATGGCTCGCTGGGCCGCCGCCCCCGGGTCTGCCAGCCCGTGCAGCTCGGCGTTCGCGACCACGAACTGCCGCCCGGTGAGGTAGTCGAACAGCGCCTCGCGCTCGGGGACCAGCCCCAGCTTGCGATAGATCTGCTCGTTGCGCCACAGCGGCTCGCCGTCCAGCGTGACGGTGCCGGTCGACGCCGACAGGAAGCCCGACATCATCGCGATCAACGTGGACTTGCCGGCCCCGTTGGGACCGAGCAGGCCGGTGACTCCGGGCCCGATCGTCATCGAGACGTCGTTGACGGCGACGACGTTGCGGTACCACCGCGAGACGTGGTCGATCCTGATCTCGGTCATCCGGGGTCCCCGCGGAGACGCGAGCGGCGCGAGTGTCCTGGTGGGGTGCTCATGGGCTGACCCTCCGGTAGCGGGCCAACAGCCCGCCGATCGACCCGAGCACGATCACCAGGCAGGCCACGACGTAGACGACCCCCATCGGGTCGGTGGTCGGTGGCGTCGGTGTGGCCTCGGGGGAGTCGAAGAGGAAGACCTGCACGCCGTTGACCAGCGTGTACGGCGAGAACAGGCCAGCGACCTCGCCCACCGTCTCGTGGCCCGAGTCGAGCGCGATTCCCTGGATCGTCGAGACCACGGTGTAGCTGACGAGCAGCACGACGATCACGGCGGTCACGGCCAGCCCGCGCCGGATCGTCAGGGCCGACACCAGCGCCGCCAGCCCGGCCAGGCAGGCGGCGAGCAGGGCCGCGCCGACCAGGCCGCCGAGGAAGCGTCCGGTCTCCCGGACCAGCGGCAGGTCGGCGAGCACCCCGCCGACGTACATCAGCAGCAGCGGCGAGGCGACCAGCACGAACGTCGCCACTGTCAGGGACGCCAGCCGCACCAGGACGTAGACGGCGCGCCGCATCGGCCGGGCGAGGTAGAGCGTGATCGTGCGGAAGCGCAGGTCCCGCGAGATGAGGGCGGGGGCCTGTGCGGCCACGAAGACGGAGATCAGCAGCTGTGTCGTCAGCGGGTACGTCGAGTAGGCGACGATCTGGTCATCGAGGCCGAGCAGGTTGCGGGCCTGCACCAGCACGCCCACGAGGATCAGCGCCGGCAGCAGCATCAGCCCGAGCAGGAGCATCGGGAGCACCTTCGAGCGTCCCGACCGGCCCAGCCCGTAGGTGTGTCGCAGCCCCGTCACGAAGAGCGACCAGGCCACCGGGCCCTCGCCCAGGCGCGGGCCGCCGTACGGCCGGTACCCGAGGTCGTGGATGACCCCGGCCGGCCGGCTCCGGGTGTCGCCGGGGGCGTCAGACGGGCTGGACACTGCCGGCACCTCCCTCGCGGAAGACGTCCTCGATGCGGTGGTGGCGCTCCTGCAGCCGCACCAGCCCGAGGCCGAGGGCGACGGTGAGGTCGCGCACCACGTCGGGCGTGGTCTCGTCGCGGACCTCCACCTCGATCATGCCGCCTTCAGCGGGCCGGGCCACCAGCCCCGCCTCGACCAGGGCCTGGCCCAGCACCCGGTCGGCGTCGGGGCGGCCGTGCACCTCGACCAGCAGGCTGCCGGTGGCGTGCAGGAACTCGCTGGTCGCCGACGAGCGGAGGAGTCGCCCGCCGTCGAGCACGACGACGTGGTCGCTGACCCGCTCCAGCTCGCCGAGCAGGTGCGAGGTGACCAGCACCGCGATCCCGAACTCGCTGCCGATCCTGCGCACCAGCGCGAGCATGTCGTCGCGCGAGGTCGGGTCGAGCCCGTTGGTGGGCTCGTCCAGCAGCACCAGACGCGGATCGTGCACCAGCGCCTGGGCCAGCTTGGCGCGTTGCTTCATGCCGGTGGAGTAGCCGCCCATCGGGCGGTAGCGCTCCTCGGCCAGGCCGACGTGACGGAGCACGTCGGACGCCCGCTCGCGGGCCGCGGGGTAGGGCAGGCCCGACATCTGGCCCATGTGCACCACGAGGTCGCTCGCGGACACGTCGGCGGGCAGGCAGTCGTGCTCGGGCATGTAGCCCACCAGCGAACGGATCGTGCCGCCCTCGGTGGCCACGTCGTGTCCGAACACCCGGGCGGTGCCGCTCGTGGCCCGGACCAGCCCGAGCAGGATCTTGATCAACGTCGACTTGCCGGCCCCGTTGGCACCGACCAGCCCGGTGACGCCCTCCCCGACACTCACGTCGAGGTGGTCGAGCGCGGTGACGCGTGGGTAGGTCTTGGTCAGACCCTCGGTCTCGATGACGCCCACGGACCCCAACCTAGGGCGGCCTGTCTCCCAATTCCATCGGCCTGCTGCGCGTGGCCCTCAGCCGAGGGCGGCCGAGACCACGTCGCGGGCCTCGTCCTGCACCTGCGCGAGGTGCTCGGGGCCGCGGAACGACTCCGCGTAGATCTTGTAGACGTCCTCGGTGCCCGACGGTCGGGCCGCGAACCATGCCGACGCTGTGGTGACCTTCAGCCCCCCGATCCTGGCGCCGTTGCCCGGTGCCTCGGTCAGCTTGGCGGTGATGTCCTCGCCGGCCAGCGACGTCGCGGTGACGTCCTCCGGTGACAGGGCGGCCAGCTTGGCCTTCTGCGCACGGTCGGCGGGGGCGTCGATGCGCGCGTACGCCGGGTCGCCGTGCCGCTCCACCAGGTCGCGGTAGTGCGCGCTGGGCGAGGCGCCCGTCCTCGCCAGGATCTCGGACGCCAGCAGCGCCAGGACCAGGCCGTCCTTGTCGGTGGTCCACGTGGTGCCGTCCATGCGGAGGAACGACGCGCCCGCGGACTCCTCGCCGCCGAACCCGAACGACCCGTCGATGAGGCCGGGTACGAACCACTTGAACCCGACCGGCACCTCGACCATCGGCTTGCCGAGCGAGGCCGCGACCCGGTCGATCATCGAGGAGGACACCAGCGTCTTGCCGATCTGCGCGGTCGACGGCCAGCCCTCCCGAGCCCCGCCGAAGAGGTAGCCGATCGCCACCGCGAGGAAGTGGTTGGGGTTCATCAGCCCGGCGTCCGGCGTGACGATCCCGTGCCGGTCGGCGTCCGCGTCGTTGCCGGTCGCGATGTCGTAGGAGTCCTTGCGCGTGATCAGTGAGGCCATCGCGTCGGGGGACGAGCAGTCCATCCGGATCTTGCCGTCCCAGTCGAGCGTCATGAACCGCCAGGTGGGGTCGACCAGCGGGTTCACGACCGTCAGGTCGATGCCGTGCCGGTCGGCGATCTCGCCCCAGTAGTGGACCGAGGCGCCACCCAGCGGGTCGGCCCCGATCCGTACCCCAGCGGCCCTGATCGCCGGTAGGTCCACCACCGACGGTAGGTCGTCGACGTAGGTCCCCATGAAGTCGTACGGCGCGGCCGCGGCCCGGGCTCGCGCGAACGGGATCCGGCGAACGCCGGTCAGCCCGCCCCGAATCAGCTCGTTGGCGCGCGCCGCGACGACGGACGTGGCGTCGGTGTCGGCCGGGCCACCGTGCGGCGGGTTGTACTTGAAGCCGCCGTCGCCGGGCGGGTTGTGCGAGGGGGTGACGACAATGCCGTCGGCCAGCCCGGTCGACCTGCCCCGGTTGGCACGCAGGATCGCGTGCGACACCGCAGGCGTCGGGGTGTAGCCGTCGGCCGAGTCCACGAGCACGGTCACGTCGTTGGCGGCGAGCACCTCGAGCGCCGACGCCCAGGCGGGCTCGGAAAGGCCGTGGGTGTCGCGGCCGACGAACAACGGCCCGTCGTACCCCTGCTCCTGGCGGTAGTCGCAGATCGCCTGGGTGGTCGCGAGGATGTGGGTCTCGTTGAAGGAGGTCGTCAGCGAGGAGCCGCGGTGACCGCTGGTCCCGAAGGCGACCTGCTGGTCGATTTCGTCGGGGTCCGGCACTCCCGTGTAGTAGGCGGTGACGAGGTGCGCCACGTCGACCAGGTCCCGGGGTTCCGCGGGCTGTCCCGCTCGTGACTCGGCCATGGCGACATCATGCTCCACGGGCCCGCTTCGGGGACATCGACACCGGGCAGTGCCCATCGGACGCTCGTCCCGTGTGGTTCCTCCACCGGGCACAATGCCGGGGTGAGCGTCGACCTGCACTACCTGTGGTTCGGTGGGGGACTGCTCGCGATGACCGCCCTGACGCTCGGCCTCGGCAGGTGGGCCCGGATCGGCCTGGGCCTCTTCCCGCTCTGGGCGATGCTGCGCGCCGTCGTCCAACTCACCGCGATCGCGCTCCTCCTCCGCGGCATCCTCGCGGTCCCGTGGACCGTGGCCGCCTTCGTGGTCGTGATGCTCAGCACCGCGTCGTGGACCGCGATGGGCAGGTTGAACGAGCTCTGGCACGGCCGGCGCACGGCGGTCCTCGGCGTGCTCAGCGGCGCCCTGGTCACGCTCGTCGTGATCTTCGCGCTGCGGCTGGTCGACTTCCAGGTGCGCTACCTGGTGGCTGTCGCCGGCATCATCATCGGCAACTCGATGTCCGCAGCCACCCTGGCCGGCCGCAACTTCCTGCGCAGTGCCCGCGCGCACAGCACCGAGGTCGAGGCCTGGCTCTCGCTCGGCGCGACACCTGCCCGCGCCCACGAGGAGATCGGCCGCGAGGCCGTGCGCGAGTCCCTGCTGCCCAACCTCGACCAGACCAAGTCGACCGGTCTCGTGACGCTGCCCGGCGCCTTCGTCGGCGCCCTCTTCGGCGGCGCCAGTCCCGCCCAGGCCGCACAGTTCCAGCTGGTCGTCCTGGCGGGCATCGCCCTGACCATGACCGTCACCGGGCTCGTGGTCACCCGCCTCGCCGGGCGCACGCCGTACGTCGCGCACGGCCGCGTCTAGGAGCCCCCTCTAGAGTCGGGCCATGGCTCTGATCCACAAGGCGACCCTGACGCCGTCCAAGCTGGAGCTGCTGAGCGCATGGCTGCCGAGCCGGCCGTGGTTCCCGGGCGGAGCTGTCCGGCAGTTGGGCGCCTACCGGTTCGACGATCCCGCCGGCGAGGTGGGCATCGAGGCACACCTGCTGCAGGCCGGTGAGTCGGTGCTGCACGTGCCGCTCACCTACCGGGCCGCACCGCTGGATGGCGCCGGGGAGCTCCTGGTCGGCAGCACCGAGCACTCCGTGCTCGGCACGCGTTGGGTGTACGACGGGTGCGGCGACCCGGTCTGGGCGACGGCTCTGGCGACGACGGTGCTCACCGGCGGCACCCAGGCCGAGGAGCTCGTCGACGTGGACGGTTCCCTCCAGCCCCGCGAGCCCACCGCGACGGTCGCGGGGAGCGGGACGCCCGGCACCCGGGTCGGGACGATAGACCAGGTCACCAGCCACGACGAGGGCCGGACCACGGCCATCCGGGGAGGCGACCTCGAGCTGGTCGTCGTGCGCGTCGTCGGCGCCGACGTCGCGGGGACGCAGACCCTCACCGGGCGCTGGGCCGAGGGCGGGCCGGGCGTGCTGGCCGCAGTCCGCCGGATCTAGGGCGTGGCATGCGGGACGCCCAGACCGACTGGCTGCTCACGAAGGACGAGCGCGCCAACCCCGCCACCCGGCTCGATGACGGTCACCCCGGCGAGCAGGCGTGGTCCGAGGGGAACCTGGTCCGCCCCCTGATCCACGGCGCGACGTACTTCGCCGAGCTCCACGCACGCATCGAGGCCACCCGCGCGGGCGACCTGATCCTCTTCACCGACTGGCAGGGTGACGCCGACGAGCTCCTCACCGGCGAGCCGGGCAGCGAGGTGGCCGAGGTGCTGGGCCGGGCCGACGAGCGCGGCGTCGACGTACGCGGACTGGTCTGGCGCTCGCACCAGGAGCAGTTGGGCTTCACCGCCCGGGAGAACCGGCGCCTCGGCGAGGAGCTCCAGGCGCGCGGGGCGGAGGCGCTGCTCGACATGCGGGTGCGCATGGGGGGCTCGCACCACCAGAAGCTCGTCGTCATCCGGCACCGGGACGACCCCACCCGCGACATCGCCTACGTCGGCGGCATCGACCTGTGCCACTCCCGCCGCGACGACATCGAGCACCACGGCGACCGCCAGGCCCAAGAGCTGGCCGCCGAGTACGGCGACACCCCGCCCTGGCACGACGTCCAGGCCGCCATCAGCGGGCCCGCCGTGTACGACGTCGAGACCGTCTTCCGGGAGCGGTGGGAGGATCCGACCCCGCTGAGCCGCAACCCGTTGGCTCATCTCAAGGACCGCGTGGCGGGGCTGGACCTGAGTCCCAAGCCGCTGCCTCCCCGGACCGACCCGCCGCCGCCGGTCGAGGGCGGCACCCATGTCGTCCAGCTGCTGCGGACCTACCCCAACCTGCGTCACGGTCGCGACTACCCGTTCGCCCGCGGCGGGGAGCGCAGCGTCGCCCGCGGCTACCGGAAGGCCCTGGCACGAGCCCGCCGGTTGGTCTACATCGAGGACCAGTACCTCTGGGGCCACCACGTCGGAGACGTGTTCACCCGGGCCCTGCGGGACCATCCCGACCTGCACGTCATCGGGGTCGTGCCGCTCCACCCCGACATCGACACCACGCTCGCCCGGACGTCCGAGCTGCTCGGCCGCCGACGCGCGATGCTCGAGATGATGCGGGCCGCGCCCGGCCGGGTCGCCATGTACGGCATCGAGAACCGGGCCGGCACCCCGATCTACGTGCACGCCAAGGCCTGCGTCGTCGACGACACCTGGGCCACGATCGGCTCCGACAACTTCAACCGCCGCTCCTGGACGCACGACTCCGAGCTCTCCGCGTCCGTGGTCGACCGGGACTCGACCTACGCCCGAAGGCTCCGCCTGACCCTGGCCGCCGAGCACCTGGACCGGCCCCTGGCGTCGCCGGACTCGCTGCTGGACGTGATGGACGACTGCGTCGATCCGGCGGGCATGTTCGCGGCGTACCAGCGGTGCGCGGAGGGCCTCGACGGGTGGTACGCCGGCGGGTGCGTCGGGCCCAAGCCCCTCGGCCGCCTGCGCCGGATGCAGCCGCCCGAGATCGGACCCGTGGCCGGGGCGCTCGCCCTGGTGCCCTACCTCGTCCTGGACGACCCGGACGGCAGGCCGCGCGCGCTGCGGAGGACGGACAGCTTCTGAGCGGTCAGACCTGGGGATCCCGGCACGGACCCGACCGTCGCCTCGTGCACACCCGCGGTTCACGGCGCGCTCCCCGGACCGCCACCTCGCCGGGGTTGGCTCCGGCCATGACTACTCGGATCAGCACGCGTCGTGGACGCATCCTCGCCCCTGCCCTCGTCACCCTGGCCGGGCTCGCCCTGCCGCTCGTGGCTCTCGACGCCGGGGCCGTCGCCCGACCGGCCCCGGACTCACCCGACACCGACCGTGCCGAGCCGCTCGTGATCGGCCACCGTGGCGCGCCCGGCTACCGTCCCGAGCACACGCTCGCGTCCTACCGGCTGGCGATCCAGCTCGGCGCCGACTACATCGAGCCCGACCTCGTCTCCACGAAGGACGGGGTCCTCGTCGCCCGTCACGAGAACGAGATCAGCGGCACCACCGACGTCGCCGCTCACCCCGAGTTCGCCGACCGCAGGACCACCAAGGTCATCGACGGTCGCCCGATCACAGGCTGGTTCACCGAGGACTTCACGCTCGCCGAGCTCAAGACGTTGCGGGCCAAGGAGCGGCTGCCGCAGGTGCGGCCCGGCAACACCCGCTACGACGGTCGCTTCGAGGTCCCGACGTTCGCCGAGGTCCTGCAGCTGGTCCAGGAGCAGGAGCGCAACACCGGTCGCACGATCGGGGTCGCCCCGGAGACCAAGCACCCGTCGTACTTCGACTCCATCGGCCTGTCGCTCGAGGAGCCGATGCTCCGCACGCTCTCCAGGTTCCACCTCGACAAGTCGCGCTCCCCGGTGCTGATCCAGTCCTTCGAGGTCCGCAACCTGCAGCAGCTCGACAAGGTGACCCCCCTCCCGCTGGAGCAGCTCGTGGACTCGGCCGGAGCGCCGTACGACCGAGTCGCCGCCGGCGACCCCACGACGTACGCCAGCATGGTCACTCCCGGCGGGCTGGCGAAGATCGCGGCGTACGCCGACTGGGTCGGACCGAACAAGGACCTGGTGCTGCCCCGGAACCCGGCCACCGGCGCGACGGGTGCGCCGAGCAACCTGGTCAACGACGCGCACCGGGCCGGCCTGAAGGTCGTGGTCTTCACGCTGCGCGACGAGAACCAGTTCATGGCGAGCAACTTCCGACGCGGCACCGACCCGAACGCCAGGGGCGACATCTTCGCCGAGGTCACGGCGTTCCTCGATGCCGGTGTGGACGCCCTGTTCGCCGACTACGCGGACTCGGCCGTCGACGCCCGCGACCAGTGGGTGTCCTGAACCACGGGTCGTGTGCCTGAGACCGCTCCATGGGGCGTCCCCAGGCACACGACCCGGGTCAGCCGATCTTGTCGAGCGCGACGAGGTCCTCGTCGTCCAGCTTCAGGCGCCCGGCCGCCAGGTTCTCCTCCAGGTGTGCCACCGAGCTGGTGCCCGGGATCAGCAGGATGTTGGGCGAGCGCTGCAGCAGCCAGGCGAGCGCGACCTGCATCGACGTGGCGCCGTGCTTGGCGGCCACCCCGTCGAGCGTCTCCACGTCCAGCGGGTTGAACCCGCCGAGCGGGAAGAACGGCACGTAGAAGATGCCCTGCTCGTTCAGCGCGTCGATGAAGTCGTCGTCCTGGCGATGGGCGAGGTTGTAGTGGTTCTGGACGCAGGCGACCGGCGCGATCTGCTGGAGCTCCTCGACCTCCGCCGGGGAGACGCTGCTCAGCCCGAGGTCCCCGATCAGCCCCTGCATGCGCAGCTCGGCGAGCACGGTCCACTGGTCGGCCATCGAGCCCTCCCAGCCGTCCATCTTGCGCAGGTTGACCGCGGCGATTCGCTCGACGCCGAGCCGACCCAGGTTGTCGTGGACCGCGGAGCGGATCTCGTCGGGTGAGAACGCGGGGTGCCAGCCCCCGTCGTCGCTGCGTCGCGCGCCGACCTTGGTGACGAGGACCAGCTCGGGCGGGTAGGGGTGCAGCGTCTCGCGGATCAGGTCGTTGGCGACGTACGGGCCGTAGTAGTCGCTGGTGTCGATGTGGTCGACCCCGAGGTCCACCGCGCGCAGTAGCACCCGCCTGGCCTCGGCCGGATCGGCCGGCGGGCCGAAGATGCCCGGACCCGTGAGGCGCATCGCGCCGAATCCGATTCGTTTCACGTCACTCAGTCGTTTCATGTCCACAACTCTGCTCCGGCGCGCCCAATGGCTCAACGTGCGGGGTCGCACCGGGCCGGGATACTGCACCCATGTCCCACACGAGCAACACCGTCCCCCGCGGTCGATGAGGTTCCAGCGATCCCTCGCCCTGCTCGGGGTGGCCCTGCTCTACCTCGCGCTCGGCCCGGTCGTGGTCGTCGCGGGTCTCGGTGCGCTGTGCGTGCCCCGCGTCCGGCACTGGTTGCGTCCGACGTGGCGGGTCGTGGGCGGCTGGGCGGCCACGATCCTGGCGTTGGCCGGCATCGTCGTGGTGATCCCGGACGGTTGGCTGCCGATCCCGCCCGGGCCGGGCCTGCTGGTGACCCCGGCGTACGTCGGTCGCCCGGCGACGCCGCACCCGATCGACGTCGAGATCCCGCAGCACCCGGGCCTGGCCCGCAACGGTGCCAGCTCGATGCACAACGACGGCTGGGCCAGCGACGCCTACGCCTGGTCGGGACCGCTCGGTGAGTCACCCCGGGTCGACACCGCGTGGTACGGCCTCGAGGAGTGCGCCACGCTCGCGTTCGACAGCGAGGAGCGGCTGATCGCCCTGTGCGGTGACCTGTCGGGCCCGGTCCTGCACGTCCTCGATCCCGAGTCGATGCGCCCGCTGGCGACCAAGGACCTGCCGGACCGCCCGGACGGCAACGGCAAGAAGCCGTGGGAGAACCTCTGTGCGGGCGCCTACTTCTACCTCGACGCCGGCGACCGCGCCGTCGTCGCGACGACCGACCGGCACATCCTCGTGATCGGGACCCGTGACGCGAACGGCGAACCCGACCTCACCACCGACGAGACCTTCGACCTCTCCGCGCAGGTGCCGGAGGACGACTGCCTGATCGCGCTGATGCCCGACTGGCAGGGGCGGATCTGGTACGTCACGCAGGACGGCCGCGCCGGGTTCGTCAGCCCCGACTCCGGCAGGGCCACGGTGCTCGACCTCGGCGAGGAGGTCGCGAACTCCTTCGCGGTCGGACGGGACGGTGGCGTCTACATCGTGACGGTCGAGGCGCTCTACAAGCTGGGTGTGGGCGCCGCGGGCAGGCCGACGGTGACCTGGCGGACGCCGTACGACCGCGGCACCAGGACCAAGCCCGGCCAGCTGAGCCAGGGGAGCGGCACAACGCCGACCCTGCTGCCGGGCGGGCTGGTCGCCATCACCGACAACGCCGACCCCCGCATGCACGTGCAGTTCTACGACGTGGCGGACGGCGGCCTGGTCTGCCAGACGGCGGTGTTCGACGACGACGAGAGCGCCAGCGACAACTCCCTGGCCTCGGTCGGGAACGGCGTGATCGTGGAGAACAACTACGGCTATTCGGGTCCGCTGCGCACGCTGGTCGGCCGGACGACGCCGGGTGGCCTCGCCCGCGTGGACATCGACGGTGACAAGTGCGCGGTGGCGTGGACGTCCGACGAGGTCGCTCCCACCTCGGTGGCGAAGGTGTCGCTGGCCAACGGGCTGGTCTACGCCTACACCAAGCGCAAGAGCTGGTGGGGCGTCAACGCCTGGTACCTGACCGCGGTCGACGCACGCACCGGCCGCACCGTCTGGGCGGTCCGCACCGGCCTCGGCACCCTGTTCAACAACCACTACGCGGCGATCACGCTCGCCCCGGACGGGTCGGCGTACGTCGCGACGCTGGCCGGGATGGTGCGGGTCCGCGACCGCGACTGACCCCGAGACCCCACCGCTGGTTGAGGAGGTGGCGCCAGCAACCGTCCCGACCCACCCCGCTGGTCGAGCTTGTCGAGACCCGGTCAGGCAACGCAGGGCGGTGGCCCGCTGGTCGAGCTTGTCGAGACCCCCTCGCTGGTTGAGGAGGTTGCGCTAGCAACCGTCTCGACCCACCCCCGCTGGTCGAGCTTGTCGAGACCCGGTGAGGCAGCGCAGGGCATCTCGACTGGGATCACCGGATGATGTGGCCACTGTCCGCGGTGGTCACCGTAGAACTCCTTGTACG
>JAOPXC010000081.1 GCA_025965335.1 Nocardioides sp.
CGTGATCGCGGCCTGGGCGGGCACCCGCCACGAGTCCGGCGGGGCCGCTGCGCCCGCCGGTCCGGCGGCGAGCCCGGACACCCCCAGCGTGGCCGCCAGCAGGAAGCCGAGGAGGCCCGCGGGGCGATCGGGGAAGGCGCGCATCTGGACTCCGGGCGGGTGACTGGGCGGGTCAGGAGTGAACGCCGAGACAGGCGTGACAGGTGATCGCACCACGCATCCCGTCGGCCCGCAATGCGAACCGGTGAACTACAGATGTGTAGTTCGAAGCACCCCCGCTCAGGAGACGCGCAGCGTGAACCAGGTCGACCGCAGGCCCAGCCGGGAGCGGAAGTCGTCGCCGCTGACGGTGACGCGACCGCCCGACCCCCTCAGCGTGACGGTGCCGACCCGGCCACCCCAGTCGCCGTGGCCGTCGCGGCCCGAGACCCGGATCGAGCGCAGGTTGCCGATGGCCGGCCACTCGCGCTCGAGGTTCCGGTCGGCGAGCGTCACCTTCCACGAGTGATAGGGGTTGCCGGACCAGCCGTCGTACTTGTCCGGCTTCGCCGGCAGGTAGGAGAACGATCCGGCGGACGTCCAGCCGCCGCTGCTGGCCGAGAACTGGGTGAACGCCGGCTTCCCCGACTTGGTCAGGATTTGGTGCGCGGTCGCGTCCACGGCGGTGTTGCTCGTGGGGTACTCCGCCGAGTAGCCGCCGTACACCTGGCACTGCGTGGTGTCGCAGATCTGGTAGTGCCCGGCCAGCGGCTCGCGACGCTCGTACGCCGCGTAGGTGCGGGCCGCCGTCGCCTGCGCGCGCAGTGCCTGCTGGTGCCAGGCGGACGCGATGACCTCCCGCGGGACGACGCCCTTGAGGTAGGCGTCGAGCGGCAGGATGTTGACGGTGTCGTTGTTCACCGAGCGCAGCACGCCGCGGTACTGCACGCTCCCCGAGGGGAGGTAGAGCCGGATCGGCTTGCCGCCGGCCGTGAACTCCGCGTCCCCGCCGACCACACGCCAGCGATGCCAGCCGGACGTCTTGAACTCGATCTCGCTGCGCCCGCCCGACAGCGGTGTGCTGCGCCAGCGCTTCGCGCCGCGCTTCGCCTTCGTCAGGTTCCACGACTGCCCGGACCTCCTGGCCCGAACGGTCAGTCCGGCGCGCGGACCGACCACCACGTCGCTGGTCCTGTCGGCGCTGATCAGCACCTTGACGTCCCCGGCGGCGCGACCCCACCTGGTTCCCGGGTAGTAGTAGTTCACGATCTGCCGGTAGCTCTTCCCCCTGCGGGCCGCGCCCTCGGCGTCGTACTGGGACAGGCCGTGGCCGTGCCCGAAGCCGTGGCCCCTGATCGTGATCGTCGCCGCGGACACCTTCGAGTCGTCGCTCCCCGGCTCGGCCGTGACCAACGTGCCGGTCAGCGCCAGCAGACCGGCCGTGAGCCCCGTGGTGAGCAGGGTCGGAAGCGCGGGCATCGGATCGGCCTTCGGGGTCGGCAGTGACGTCAGTGACCGGTGTGAACCACGAGCGCATCACGGGTCACGGCAGACCCGCAACGGGTGGCCGCGAACTACGGATCTGTAGTTCAGCGGACCCGGAGCGAGAGCCAGGCCGAGCGCAGGTCGAGGGCCTGGTAGAACTCGTCCCCGGTGAGCGTGAGGGTGCCGCCGGCGCCGGTGAGCACCACGGTGCCGGCCCGCCCTCCCCACTCGCCGTTCCCATCGCGGCCGTCGATCTCGATCCGGGTCAGGTCACCGACGGACGGCCAGGTGGCCTCGAGCTCGTCGTCGGTGAAGTCCACGCTCCAGGCGTGGTTGGGATCCTTCGGCGATTCCCACTTGTCGGGCCTCGCGGGCAGGTAGGCGACGCCACCGGCGACGGTCCAGCCGCCGCTGCTGGCGGTGAACTGGGTGAAGGCGGGCTTGCCGCCGTGCGTGAGGATCCGGCGCGCGGTGGCGTTCACGGCCCGGTCGGTGGTGGGGTACTCCGCCGTGGCGCCGCCGTACGCCTGGCACGCGTCGGTGTCGCAGAGGTCGAACACCTTGTCGCGGCGGGCGGCGCGCTCGTGCGCGGCGTACGAGCGGGCCGCGACCGCCTGGGCGCGCAGCGCCTGCTGCTTCCAGGTCGAGGCGTAGGTCTCGGCGGGGACGACGCCGCGCAGGTAGGTCTCCAGCGGCAGCACGTTGACCGTGATCCGGTTGCCCGGCGACGACGGGACCGACCGGAGCACGCCGCGGTACCCCCGGCTGCCGCCGTCGACGTAGAGCCGGATCGGCCTGCCTCCCGCGGCGAACTCGAGCTGGCCGGCCACCTTGCGGTACTGGTGCCAGCCGCTGGAGCGGAACTCGAGGATGCTGTGCTTGTCGCCCGCCGGGACGATGCGCCAGCGGTCGGCCCGCGGCCTGGCCCTGCCGAGGTCCCAGGTCGTGGAGGTGCCGGACCTGCGCGCCGTGAGGCCGTCCCGGGCGGCGACCTGGACGTCGTTGGTGAGGTCGCCGCTGATCCAGACCCGAACCGAGCCGGTGGCCGTACCCCACTTCGTGCCCGGGTAGTAGTAGTTCAGGATCTCGCGGTAGCTCTTGCCGAGCTGGGCCGCGCGCTGGGCGCCGTACTGCGACAGACCCTTGCCGTGGCCGAAACCGTGACCGTCGATGGTGATGCGAGCCTGGCCCGGGACGTTCCACGAGTCCGCGGCCCGTGCCGGAGCAGCGGCCAGCGACGTCAGGACAGCGGCGGCCAGGAGCACGGCGAGTCGCCGGATCAGCATGGGTCTCCCCGAGGGTTGTCGCTGGACGGAGCCGCCACCGTAACCGACGCCCGGTTGGGTGCCGAGGCCGTAGCATCAGGAAATGGTCTGGATCCTGGGCGCGCGCAAAGCACGACGGCTGCAGGCCGCCGATCAGTTCCGGGTCAGTCGCCGGGCCACCGACGAGGACGTCACGGCCCTCGGTGAGCAGCTCAGCGAGCTGCACGTCGACACCCTCACGGCCGTGCTCGACGAGGAGATGCGCGCGGACTACCAACGCGCCCTGGACGCCTACGACAAGGCGAAGCTGCAGCTGCGCAAGGCGGCGACGACGGCCGACGTGGCCGCCGTGAACGTGCTTCTCGACGACGGTCGGTTCGCACGCGCGTGCGTGCTCGCCCGACGTGATGGCGAGGAGCTTCCGCAGCGCCGGGAGTCCTGCTTCTTCAACCCCCAGCACGGACCCGCGGCGCTGGAGGTCGAGTGGAAGCCGTCGGGCGGCGTCGCACGAGGCATCCCGGTCTGCCGCAACGATGCCAACCGCCTGGCGAACGGCGAGCTCCCACCGGTCCGGATGTTGCGTACCGCCGCGGGCCTGGTCCCGTGGTACGCCGCGGGTCCCTACGTCAGCGGGGCGGGGCAGGGCACGGCGCACGTGCATGGGCACGAGGCCTACCTCACCAGCAACAGCATGGCCGAGGCCCAGATCCGGGCCGCCCTCAACGCGCCGGGCGGGATGACCGGCGGCGGGGGCTTCGGAATCTAGCCCGCTCAGATGTGGTGCAGCCGCCGCGCGGCCTCGGCGATCGAGCCGCTCATCGACGGGTAGACCGTGAACGCCTGGGCGAGCTGGTCGGCCGTCAGCGACTCGGCCACGGCGATCGAGACCGGGTGGATGAGCTCGCTGGCGCGCGGGCCGACGATCACTCCCCCGACCACGATGCCGGTGCCCGGCCTGCAGAGCAGCTTCACGAACCCGTCGCGAACGCCCTGCATCTTGGCGCGGGGGTTGCCCGCGAGCGGCAGCATCACCACCTCGGCCTGCATCTCGCCGTTGTCGACCGACTCCTGCGACCAACCCACGGTCGCGATCTCCGGCGCGGTGAAGACGTTCGACGAGACCTTCTTGAGGTCCAGGGGGTGTACGGCGTCCCCGAGGAAGTGCCACATCGCGACGCGCCCCTGCATGGCGGCCACGGAGGCCAGCATCAGGACGCCGGTGCAGTCGCCGGCGGCGTAGACCCCGCGGGCCGACGTCCGGGAGACGCGGTCGACGTTGACGAAGCCGCCGTCCTTGAGGATGACACCTGCCTCCTCGAGGCCCAGGTCGGCCGTGTTGGGAATTGAGCCCAGGGCGAGGATGCAGTGCGACCCCTCGACCGTCCGCCCGTCGGTCAGGGTGACGGTGACGGTGTCCCCGTCGCGGGTCACCGACTCCATCCGGGACCTGGAGAGCAGCTTCATGCCGCGCCGGGTCGAGACCTCCTCGAGCACGGCCGAGGCGTCGGCGTCCTCACCGGGCAGCACCCGGTCGCGCGAGGAGACGAGGGTGACGTCGATGCCGAGCGCGAGGTAGGCGCTGGCGAACTCGGCACCGGTGACGCCGGAGCCGACGACGATGAGCTTGGTCGGCACCTCGGTGAGGTCGTAGACCTGCTCCCAGGTGAGGATCCGCTCACCGTCGGGCTGGGCGGTCGGCAGCGTGCGCGGGGCGGCGCCGGTGGCGACGAGGACGGCGTCGGCGTCGAGCACCTGCTCGCTGCCGTCGGGCAGCGTGGCCACGACCCGCGGGGCCGCCCCGGAGCCCGTCGAAGGATCCAGCCGGCCCCGGCCCCGGACCACGGTGACGCCCTCCTTGGCGAGGCGCCGGCCGATGTCGGCGGACTGGTCGGCGGCGAGCTGCTTGACGCGCTCGTTCACGCGGGCCAGATCCACCCGGATGGTCGTGGCCGTGTCGCCCTCGCTGTCGTGGAGGTTCACACCGAGCTCGGCCGCGCCGGCGACGTCGGTCATCAGCTCGGCGGTGGCGATCAGGGTCTTGCTGGGCACGCAGTCGGTCAGCACGGCCGAGCCGCCCAGGCCGTCGGAGTCGACGACGGTGACCCGGGCCCCGAGCTGCGCCGCCACCAGGGCGGACTCGTAGCCACCCGGGCCGCCGCCGATGATGACGACCCGCTCGGTGCTCGCCATCAGAGGTTGATCATGTGGCCGGCGATCCCGTGGACGGCTTCCTTGACGGCCTCCGACAGCGTCGGGTGGGCGAAGATGTTGCGCGCGACCTCGTCGGCGGTGAGGTCCCACTTCTGGGCCAGCGTCAGCGCCGGCAGCAGCTCGGTGACCTCGGGTCCGATCAGGTGGGCGCCGATGATCTCGTTGTACGCCCCGTCGGCCACGATCTTCACGAAACCCACGCCCTCGGCCATGCCGCGGGCCTTGCCGTTGGCGGAGAACGGGAACGTCGAGACCTTGACGTCGTACCCCTTCTCCCTGGCCTGCTCCTCGGAGTAGCCGAACGACGCGATCTGCGGCTGGCAGAACGTGGCGCGCGGGATCATGTCGAAGTTGATCTCGACGGTCTCGGCGCCGGCGATCGTCTCGGCGGCGACGACGCCCATCGCCTCGGCGGTGTGGGCGAGCATCAGCTTGCCGGTGACGTCGCCGATCGCGTAGATGTTCTCGACGTTGGT
>JAOPXC010000135.1 GCA_025965335.1 Nocardioides sp.
GCCCTTCTCCGAGCCGGGCTGACCCAGGTCCTGGAGTCGGCGGGGTTCGTGGTGGCGGTTGCCGTGGACAACGCGGTGGAGCTGGAACGGGCGCTCGAGGACCCGTCGCTCGAGGGTGCCGTGCTCGACGTCCGAATGCCGCCGACGTTCACCGACGAGGGACTGCGCGCGGCGATCGCCGTACGGGCTCAACGGCCGGGCTTCCCGGTGCTGGTCCTCTCGCAGTACGTCGAGCAGCTCTACGCCCGCGAGCTCCTGGCCTCGGGCGAGGGAGCGGTGGGCTACCTGCTGAAGGACCGGGTCGCGGACGTGCGTGACTTCCTCGACGCCGTCCGTCGGGTCCTGGCCGGGGGCACCGTCCTCGACCCTGAGGTCGTCGCCGCGATCATGGCCCGGAGCCGTGACGAGCCCGTCGAGCGGCTCACCCCACGCGAGCGCGAGGTGTTGGGGCTGATGGCCGAGGGCCGCTCGAACACGTCCATCGGCACTGCGCTGCACGTGACGGAGAAGGCGGTGGCCAAGCACATCAACAACATCTTCACCAAGCTCGACCTGCCCGTCGACATGGAGGCGAACCGCCGCGTGCGCGCAGTCCTCACCTGGCTGCGGGCCTAGGGCGCGGCAACGGCGTCAGCCGAGGAGCTCCAGCACCGCGGCGCGGGCCGCCTGGGGATCGGCCGCGGCGAGCGCGGCCTCCGCGACGTCCTCACAGACGTCCATGTTGACCGTCGCCAGCCGCGCCCCCACCGGCCGCACGGCGGCCGCGGCCATCGACAGCGACGTGATGCCCATCCCCACCAGCGCGCAGGCCAGGAGCGGGTCGGCGGCGGCCTCGCCGCAGACGCCGACGGGCTTGCCGTCCCGGCGTCCCGCCTCGGCGGTGATCGCGATCAGCTGGAGCACGGCGGGCTGCCACGGATCGGTCAGGTGCGCCAGGTCGGTCGCCATCCGGTCGGCCGCCATCGTGTACTGCGTCAGGTCGTTGGTGCCGATCGACAGGAAGTCCACGACCTCGAGCATCCGGTGGGCCAGCAGTGCGGCACTCGGGACCTCGACCATGACGCCGGCCTTCAGGCCGCGCGCCCGGACCAGGTCCGCGAAGTCGGCCGCCTCGGCCACGGTGGCCACCATCGGAGCCATCACCCAGGTCTCTGTGCCGGTGCGCTCGGCCGCGGCCGCGATCGCGTCGAGCTGCCGCTCGAGCAGGCCCGGGTTGTCGAAGGAGAGCCGCAGACCGCGCACGCCGAGCGCCGGGTTCTCCTCGCCCTCATGGGTCGCGAAGGCGACCGGCTTGTCGGACCCTGCGTCGAGCGTGCGGACCACGACGTACCGCCCGTCGCCGAAGGCCGAGAGCACCGTCGCGTAGATGTCGGTCTGCTCCTCGACCGTCGGCTCTTCCTGGCGGTTGAGGAAGCACAGCTCGGTGCGGAACAGGCCGACCCCCTCGACGGGCGCGGCCGACGAGGACGCGGCCGACTCCCCGTCGGCGACGTTGGCGAGGATCTTGATCCGCGTGCCGTCGGCCGTCGCGCCCGGGCCGGTCCAGGATGCGAGCGCGGCACGGGACTCCTGGTCGAGCCGCACCCGCTCGCGCGCGGATGCCTCGTCGGGACGCAGCTCGACCGTCCCGGCCAACCCGTCCACGAGGAGTGGGATGCCCCCCTCGATCGTCAGGGCGCCGGCCGTGCCGACCACGCAGGGGATGCCCAGCTGTCGGGCGATGATCGCGGTGTGGCTGGTGGGCCCACCACGCTCGGTGACGAGGCCGACGACGAGCTCGGGATCGAGTCCGGCGGTGTCGGACGGCGCCAGGTCCGCAGCCACCAGGACCGAGGGCACGCTCGGGGTCGGGACACCCGGCTCCGGCTCGCCGACGAGGTGGGCGGTGATTCTGAGCTCGATGTCGCGCAGGTCCGTGGCTCGCTCGGCCATCAGTCCGCCCATGTGGGTGAAGATGCCGACGAACTGCTCGACGGCCCCGGCCACCGCGGTGAGGAGGTCGTCGCCGGCGCGCAGCTGCTTGCGCACCGCCGTGCGCAGTCCCTTGTCGCGGGCCAGGCCGGCACTTGCGGTCAGGACCTCGGCAGCGGCGCCGGACGACTTGTCCGCGCGGCGCTGGAACGTGTCGGCGACGGCGGCGGACGCGTCGTCGTATGCCGCCAGTGCGGCCTCGTCGTCGGCGAAGCCGCCGTTCCCGAAGCGGGCGATGGCCTCGAGTGAGACCTCGTTGCGGGCGATCAGCGCGGGTCCGAAGGCAACCCCCGGGACCACGGGAGTGCCGGTCAGGAGCGTGGGGGCCGCGACCGCGACCGACGACTCTTTCTCAGTGACCATGGCCCCAAGTAAACGTCCGATCCGCTTGACAGTCAACACAAACGGGGCTAAAACAACATGTACACAGATTCCAACCGGGAGGGGACGCCTGTGAGCATGTACGCCGAGGAACGCCAGCAGGCGATGGCTCAGCTCGTCGCCGAGCACGGCCGCCTTTCGGTGAGCGTACTCGCGGAGAAGTACGACGTCACGACCGAGACGGTGCGGCGCGACCTGTCCAGCCTCGAGCGGCTGGGACTGGTCCGGCGCGTCCACGGCGGCGTGGTCCCGGGGAACAGCCTCGCGGTGATCGAGTCCGGTCTGCTCGAGCGGGATGCGGCCAACACCGCGGAGAAGGAGCGCATCGCCCACGCCGCGCTCGACCTGCTCCCGCCCCCGGGCTCCATCGTCATCCTCGACGCCGGGTCGACCACGTCCCGGCTGGCCCGCATGCTGCCCCGCGACCACCGGCTCATCGTGTTCACCCACGCGGTACCCATCGCCGCCCGCCTCGCCAACCACGCGCAGATCGAGCTGCACCTGCTGCCCGGTCGGGTCCGGACGACCACGCAGGCCGCGGTCGGGGCAGACACCGTGCAGGCGCTGGCGCAGATCCGCGCCGACGTCGTCTTCCTCGGCACCAACGGGTTGTCCGTGCGACACGGGCTGTCCACGCCCGACCGCGACGAGGCCGCCACCAAGCGAGCCATGGTCGAGTCCGGTCGCCGGGTGGTCGTGCTGGCGGACGCCAGCAAGATAGGCGAGGAGTCGCTGATGCAGTTCGCCTCGCTCGACGAGGTGGACGTCCTGGTGACCGACGACGGCGTCGCAGGGAGCGACCAGCAGGAGATCACGGAAGCCGGCGTCGAGGTGGTGACGGCGTGATCGTCACGCTCACCCCCAACCCGAGCCACGACCGGACCGTCACCCTGTCCGCACCCCTCGAACGCGGTGCCGTCCAGCGCGCCGACTCCGTGATCTCGCAGGCGGGGGGCAAGGGCGTCAACATCTCCCGCGCCTCGGTGGCCGCCGGCATCCCCTCGATCGCGGTGCTGCCCGCCCCCAAGGACGACCCCTTCGTCCTCGAGCTCCTCTCGTCCGGCATCGACTGCCGGCCGGTCGACCACGAGGGCGTGCTGCGGGTGAACATCACGATCAGCGAGCCGGACGGCACGACCACCAAGCTGAACAGCCCGGGCCCGACGGCGACGCCCGAGGTGCTCGCCGCACTGGCGGCGTCGCTGCGGCGTCGAGCCGCGTCGGCCGACTGGATCGTGCTCGCCGGCTCGCTGCCGCCGGGCGCACCCCCCGGGTGGTACGCCGACCTGGTGGCCGCGCTGCGAGACACCGGCGCCCGACTGGCCGTCGACACCAGCGACGAGCCGTTGCGGGCGCTGGTCGCGCGGCTGCCCGCGAGTGCTCCGCACCTCATGAAACCCAACGGTGAGGAGCTCGCCTCGTTCACCGGTGCCGACGCCGCCGAGCTCGAGTCCGACCCCTTGGCGGCCGCCGGCGCCGCCCGCTCGCTCGTCCACCGGGGCGTCGAGAACGTGCTCGTCACGCTCGGCGCGAACGGCGCGGTCCTCGTCACCGGGGCCGGCGCCTGGCACGCCACGCCACCACCGACCACGGTGGTCAGCACCGTTGGAGCCGGCGACGCCAGCCTCTTCGGCTACCTCCTCGGGGACATCAAGAAGCAGAGCCCCGCCCAACGACTCGCGCTCGCCGTGGCCTACGGCAGTGCGGCCGCCGGCCTCGCCGGCACCACGGTTCCCGACCCATCACAGGTCCGCCCCGACCTCGTCGGCGTGCACGACCTCGTTCTCACCCCAGGAGGCTGACCATGTCCGACCTCATCACCACGAATCTGGTTCGGCTCGACGTCGATCTGGGTCCCACCAAGTACGACGTCATCCGCTCCCTGGCCGAGCTCATCGGAGCGGCCGGCCGATCCACCGACGTCAACCAGATCGTCGAGGACGCCCTCGCCCGCGAGGCGACGTCATCCACCGGCCTGCCGGGTGGTATCGCCATCCCCCACTGCCGGACCGCCGGCGTCTCGGAGCCGACGCTGGCGTTCGCACGGCTGTCTCCGGCCGTGGACTTCGGCGCCAAGGACGGCGCCGCCGACCTCGCCTTCCTCATCACGGCCCCGGCCGGCGGGGACAGCACCCACCTGCAGATCCTCACGAAGCTCGCCCGGGCGCTGGTCAAGCCCGCCTTCACCGACGCCCTGCGCGCCGCCAGCACCCCGGCACAGGTCGTCGCGCTCGTCCTCGAGGCCGTGGGCGAGACCCCGGCTGCCGCCGCGCCCGCAGCAGCTTCCGTCGCCACCCCAGCACCGGCGGAAGCCCCGGCCGCCGCCGCGCCCGCAGATGGAGCGCGCCGCAGCCTGGTGGCCGTGACCGCCTGCCCGACAGGGATCGCCCACACCTACATGGCAGCCGAGGCCCTGGAGGCCGCAGCCGAGCGTGCCGGCGTCGACATCCAGGTCGAGACCCAGGGGTCGGCGGGCTCGCACCCGCTCGCGCCGGAGACCATCGCGAATGCCGACGCCGCGATCTTCGCTGTCGACGTCGGGGTCCGCGACCGCGGCCGGTTCGCCGGCAAGCCGGTCGTCTCCTCGGGCGTCAAGCGACCGATCGACGATGCCGACAAGATGATCGAGGAAGCCCTGCGCTACGCCGACGACCCGAACGCACCTCGCGTCGAGGGCTCGGTGACCGCAGGTGAGGGCGGCGGCGGCGCCAGCGAGACCTGGGGTGGTCGCACCAGGCGCGTGCTGATGACCGGTGTCTCCTACATGATCCCGTTCGTCGCCGCGGGCGGTCTGCTCATCGCCCTGAGCTTCCTGCTGGGTGGCTACGAGATCGCCAACGACAACCACTACGGCGACATCGCCGTGAACAACACCCTGTTCGACCTGCCGGACCCCGCCGCCCTGGGTCTCGACCACGCGCTGTTCGGTTCGGGGCTGATGGCCTACTTCGGCGCGTTGCTCTTCGTCATCGGCAAGACCGCGTTCGCCCTGTTCCTCCCGGCTCTGGCCGGCTACATCGCCTACGCGATCGCCGATCGCCCCGGCATCGCGCCCGGCTTCGTGATGGGCGGCCTGGCGACCAACCTGTTCAACGTGCAGACGTCCGCCGCCTCCCCTGCCTTCATGCCGGTCACCGGGTTCATCGGCGCCATGATCGGCGGCGTACTGGCCGGCGTGATCGCACACTGGATCGCCGGCTGGAAGGTGCCGACGTGGGCCAGGGGCCTGATGCCCGTGCTCGTCATCCCGTTGCTGGCCTCGGTCATCGCCGGACTGCTGATGCTCGTCGTCCTCGGCAAGCCGATCAGCTGGTTGATGGGTCAGCTGACCGACGGCCTGAACTCGATGAGCGGCAGCAGCGCGATCCTGCTGGGGGTCATCCTCGGCCTGATGATGGCGTTCGACATGGGCGGCCCGCTGAACAAGGTGGCCTACACGTTCGCGGTGGCCGGGCTCGGCACCGCCGCTGCCGCCACGAACAGTCCTGGGCTGAAGATCATGGCCGCGGTCATGCTCGCCGGCATGGTGCCGCCGATCGCGCTGGCCCTGGCCACGGTCGTCCGCCCTGGGCTGTTCACGGTCGCCGAGCGGGAGAACGGCAAGGCCGGCTGGTTGCTGGGCGCGTCGTTCATCACCGAGGGCGCGATCCCGTTCGCCGCCGCCGACCCGCTGCGCGTCATCCCCGCGATCATGGTGGGCAGTGCGGTGACCGGTGGCCTGTCCGAGGCCCTCGACGTGGGCGTCCTGGCCCCGCACGGCGGGATCTTCGTGCTCTTCGCCGTGAGCAACGTCGCGGGTTACCTGATCGCGCTCGTGGCCGGCGTGCTCGTCGGATGCGCCGGCGTCATCGCCCTCAAGTCGATCGGTGAACCCGACCCGGACGTCGCCACGGTCTGACCCGACCACCACCGCAACCCAGAGGAGAACCATGCCCACCAAGTCCGTCGTCGTCGGCTCCGCCGTCGGCCTGCACGCCCGTCCCGCCGCGATCATCGCCGAGGCCGCGGGCGACCTCGACTCCGACGTCTACCTGGCCGTCCCCGGCGACGACCCGGTCGACGCCGCGTCGGCGCTGATGATCATGACCCTCGGGGCCGGGAAGGGTGCCACCGTCGAGGTCTCCGGAGACAACGAGGCGGACGTGAACGCGATCGCGGTGCTCGTCGAGAAGGACCTCGACGCGTAGCTGAGACGCGCCAGCGGATCAGCTGATGGTGGTCGAGCGAGCGGCACGGCTGAGCCTGCGAAGCCGTGACCCGCGTGTCGAGACCCCGTAAGCCGACCGCCGGGGGGCTGTGGCCGACCGCCGGGGGGCTGTGGCCGACCGCCGGGGGGCTGTGGCCGACCGCCGACGGACTTGGGACGTCATACGGAGGGGGCATCCGCTCGCCCCGTCCGTATGACGTCCGCTCAGCCCTGCGGCGTCAGGTTCGGCCAGCAGGCGCCAGCGGATCAGCTGAGGGTGGCCGACCGCCGGGGGGCTTGGGACGTCATACGGAGGGGGCATCCGTTTGCTCCGTCCGTATGACGTCCGCTCAGCCCGCGGCGTCCGGTTCGGAAAACAGGCGACGTCGGAGCTCGCGGTAGACCACGCGGGCTCCGACCGCACGCTCGAGCTCGTTCATGATCACCGTGAAGAATTCCTTGCGGTAGAGCTCGTCGGTGATCGCGACCACCGTGAAGTAGAGCCCGGAGAACGCCGCGAGGAACACCGAGACCTGCGTGAGCTCGCGGCTGAAGATCTCGATGCCGAACGGGTAGTGCGGCACGTCGTGGTTGGGGTTCCCGATCCACGTCTGGATCACCGAGTCCTGGATCGCCACGGCCCCGAAGACCATGAAGAACGCGAAGACCGCGAGCGACAGCAGGAGCACCTGGACGGCCTGGGCAATGACCAGCACCAGCACCAGGTTGACCATCTGCAGCCCGCTGACCTGGGCCTCGTCGGGCAGATCGATCTCGCCGTCCACGAGGTCCTGAGCCGCCGCCTCCAGCGGCGTGCCCCGGGAGGCGCTGAGCAGGTCGTCGGCGTGGATCGAATCGTCGAACTGGTCGAGCTCCTCGACCAGGCGGGGCACGAGGAAGCCGATCGCCGCGAGCGCGAAGAACAGCACCGAGCCCCAGAGCACCCCACCGTGCAGGGCCGAGGCCACCTGCCACACCTCGGTGTTGATGAACAGGAACGTGATGAACAGCAGCAGCATCGGCAGCGCGCGCGTGGCCAGCGGCAGCAGCAGTCCGAGGCTGCGGAAGGCTCGGCGCAGGGCCCAACCCGCGATCACCGCCGCCTTCAGGGCCCGCAACGCGTAGAGCGCGAACCACAACAGCAGCACGCTGGCTGCGGTGGTCACGCCCAGGGAGGCCGATCCGCTCCACAGCCCGATGCCGAGACCCGCGGCGACGCCGAGACCCGCGCCCACGCCGAGCACCCCGATGACCCGCCCGCGACTCAGCCGGGCGAGCACGTCGGCGCGGACGTCGTCGACGAAGTAGGGCAGCCCGTGGCGCAGGAACCACGCTTCGGCCGCGGCGACCGGCGCGAGCTCAGGCACCCAGCAGCTCTCTGGTGCGGCGGACGTCGTCGTTCATCTGCTCGACCAGCTTCTCGACCGACTCGAAGGCCACCATGCCGCGCAGCCGCTCGACGAAGGACACCTCGACCTCCACGTCGTACAGCTCGAGGTCGGTGCGGTCGAGGACGTAGCTCTCGACGCGACGCTCTCGCACCCCGTCGAACGTCGGGTTCGTGCCGACGCTGATCGCCGCGGGATAGACCTCACCGGTGTCGAGCCGGCGCAGCCACCCGGCGTAGACCCCGTCGGGCAGGCCGGCCGCGGTCATCTTGTCGGTCGGCACGTTGGCCGTCGGGAAGCCGAGCTCGCGGCCACGCCGGTCGCCGCGGACGACGACGCCGCGTACTGCGAACGGGCGGCCGAGCGCCTCGGCCGCGCCGGCGACGTCGCCGGCAGCCAGGCAGGTGCGGACGTACGTCGACGACCAGACCTGTGGGCCGCCGTCGAGCGGGATCCCCTCGGCGGCGAAGCCCAGGCGGGTGCCCTCTTCCCGCAGGGTGGCCACGTCCCCGGCGGCACGGTGACCGAAGCGGAAGTTTGCCCCGACGACGACCACCTGCGCGTGCAGACCCTCGACGAGGATCCGCTCGATGAACTCCTCGGGGGTCCAGTTCGCGACGTCCCGGTCGAACGGGAGCGCCAGCACCGAGTCGACGCCGCTCTCCCCGAGGAGCTCGCAGCGGACCTCGATCGTGGTGAGGGACGTCGGTGCGTGCTCCGGTCGGAGCACCGCCATCGGGTGCGGGTCGAATGTGACAGCGACCAGGGACAGCACGCCGTCGTCGGCGACCTGTCGTGCCCGAGCCAGCACGCGCCGGTGCCCGAGGTGGACACCGTCGAAGTTGCCGATGACCACCACGGTCCGACCCAGGTCGGCCGGGACGTCGTCGAGGGCACGCCAGATCTGCACGCCAGAACCCTACTGGCGGGGTGCGATGCTCACCCGGGGTCCCCGTGACAACCGCGGCGCAGCGAGGATTGTCACCCGGGCGTTCAGACGAACACGGCGGTGGCCCTGGCCACCCCGTCGCGCGGCTCGTAGAGCGCCAGGAACTCGCCGTCGGGCGCGAAGACCGCGGTAAGTCCGTCGAGCTTGACGTCCAGGGCGCGACCGACGCGCACGTCGGCGGCCCGGCTCTCGTCGAGGTCACGCGCCGGGAAAGCCGCGCGCGCCGCCTCGGCGATCGGCATCAGCGCGAAGGTCTCAGCCAGCTCGTCGAGGGTGCTGGCCGTGGACAGGTCGTACGGGCCGACCGCGGTGCGGCGCAGCGAGGTCAGGTGACCGCCGACACCGAGCCGGGCGCCGGCGTCCCGGGCGATCGCGCGGATGTAGGTGCCGCTGGAGCAGCGCACGGAGATGTCCACGTCCAAGTACCCAGCAGCGGGCCCGTCGACGTGCCCGCCCTGGGTATGGACGTCGTGGACGTCGAGCGCATGGATGGTCACGGGTCGGGCCGCGAGCTCCACGTGCTCGCCGTCGCGCACTCGCTGGTAGGCCCGTTTGCCGTCGACCTTGATGGCCGACACCGCGGTCGGGACCTGCTCGATGTCGCCGAGGAACTCGGCGAACACGGCCCGGACGGTGGCCTCGTCGACGTCGGCCGCGGACACGGTGGCCGTGACCTCGCCCTCCGCGTCGTCGGTCGTGGTGGCGACGCCGAGGCGCACGGTGGCGTCGTACGACTTCTCGGTGAGCATCAGGTGCCCCAGCAGCCTGGTGGCCCGGTTGAGGCCGAGCACCAGCACGCCGGTCGCCATCGGGTCGAGGGTGCCGGCATGGCCCACCTTGCGGGTCCCCGCCAGCCGGCGGACCCGGGCGACGACGTCGTGAGAGGTGATCCCGGCGGGCTTGTCGACGACGACGAGCCCGGACTCCGCTGTCACTCGTCGTGGGGACCCGAAGGACGAGGCTGCTCGTCGGGCTCCTCGTCGAGAGCCTCCTCGCGCGGCTTCTTGTACGGGTCGGTGTCGCCGGCGTACGTCGCACCCTCGCGGACGGCCGCGACCTGCTGGTCGGACTCACGGGCCTTCGCCAGCACCTCGTCGAGGGCACGGGCGCTCTCGGGCAGCGCGTCGTGGATGAACGTCAGGCTCGGGACGAGTCGCATGCCGAGCTGCTTGCCGACCTCGGCGCGCAGGACGCCCTTGGCCGACTCCAGCGCCGCGGCCGTCGCCACCATGTCTTCCTCGTCGCCGAGCACCGTGTAGAAGATCGTGGCCTGCTGGCTGTCACCGGTGAGGCGTACGTCGGTCACGGTCACGAACCCCAGACGGGGGTCCTTGATCCTTCGTTCGAGCATCTCCGCGACGATCACGTGGATCCGATCGGCGATCTTGCGCACCCGTGGGCTGGTCATGTTCCTACCTTCTCAAATGCTCAAATGCGAGCGGCGGGTCCCGGGGCGGAAGCCCCGGAACCCGCCGCTCGGCTTTGTTCAGCTACGCGGGATCTCTCGCATCTCGAACGACTCCACGATGTCGCCGATCTCGATGTTCTGGTAGTTCTTCAGCACCAGACCACACTCGAAGCCCTCGCGGACCTCGGACGCGTCGTCCTTCTCGCGCTTCAGCGAGGCGAGGTCGAGGTTGTCCGCCACGACCGCGCCGTCGCGGAGCAGTCGTGCCTTGGCGTTGCGCCGGATCAGGCCACTGGTGACCATGCACCCGGCGATGTTGCCGATCTTCGAGGAACGGAAGATGTTGCGGATCTCGGCCTGGCCGAGGACGGACTCCTCGTACACCGGCTTGAGCATGCCCTTGAGGGCCGCCTCGATCTCCTCGATCGCCTGGT
>JAOPXC010000136.1 GCA_025965335.1 Nocardioides sp.
CATGGTCACGGGTTCGGTCGCGTTCGCGTCGTTCGCGGCCGAGGTGGCCAGGTCCTACCCCGTCAACATCGCGCTGCACACCGACCACTGCCCCAAGGACAAGCTTGACGGCTTCGTCCGGCCGCTCATCGAGATCTCGGCCGAGCGGGTCCGCCGTGGCGAGCAGCCCTTGTTCCAGTCGCACATGTGGGACGGGAGCGCCGTACCCCTCGAGGAGAACCTCGCCATCGCGCGCGAGCTGCTCGCCAGGTGCGCCGAGGCGCGCATCATCCTCGAGGTCGAGATCGGGGTCGTCGGTGGCGAGGAGGACGGCGTCGAGGGTGCGATCGACGACAAGCTCTACTCGACGCCCGAGGACGCCGTCGCGACGATCGAGGCGCTGGGCACCGGCGACCACGGTCGCTACCTGACCGCGCTGACCTTCGGCAACGTGCACGGCGTCTACAAGCCGGGAAACGTCAAGCTTCGCCCGGAGATCCTCCAGCAGGCGCAGGAGGCCGTGGCGGCGAAGCTCGGGCTCGAGCCCGGCACGAAGCCCTTCGACCTGGTCTTCCACGGCGGGTCCGGATCCACTGCCGGGGAGATCGGCGCCGCAGTGGACTTCGGCGTCGTGAAGATGAACGTCGACACCGACACGCAGTACGCCTTCACCCGCCCGATCGCCGGGCACATGTTCACCAACTATGACGGCGTCCTGAAGGTCGACGGCGAGGTCGGCAACAAGAAGGCCTACGACCCGCGCGCCTGGGGCAAGGCCGGCGAGGCCGGCATGGCGGCCCGCGTCGTCGAGGCCTGCGAGAACCTCCGTTCCGCCGGGAAGTCCGTCAGCGCCTGAGGCTGGTCGGCGCCGATGGGGCCGCAGTTTCACTGGTTGACCAGTGAAACTTTCCAGCTCAACCAGCGGGAGGTACGTCGGCGGGGCTCGCCGCGAAGCCCTGGTGTCGCGGCCGCTCGAAGAACAACACGGCGATGAAACCCAGGACCAGGACCGCGGCGGGAAGCAGCATCGACTGAGCCATCGCGGTGCTGAAGCCGTCCACGGCCGCGGGCGGCAACGCACCCGAGCCGTCGCCGGTGAACACCGGTAGACCCTCCGCGGCCAGCCTCGAGTCCATCAGGACGGCGATGGCTGCGGCGCCGAGGACGGCACCCACCTGCCGGGTTGCGTTGTAGACGCCGGCACCGGCACCGGCCTGCCGGATGGGCAGGTTGCGAGTGGCGGTCGCGCTGTTGGGCGCCCACACGCAGGCGTTGCCGATGCCGAACAGCACCATCGGGAGCAGGATCTCCCAGATTGCGGCATCGGGTGTCATCACGGCGGACAGCCAGACCAGCGACCCGATGAGGGCCGCGAAGCCGACGCCGGTGATCAGGCGCGGGTGGACGCGGTCGGTCAGCCCGCCGACGCTCCGGGCGAGGACGATCGTCATCAGCGCCATGGGCACCAGGAGCAGTGCCGACTCGGTCGGGCTGAGCCCGCGGACCACCTGGGCCCAGATCATGATCGGGATCGCAAAGGCGGTGATCGCGAAGCCCATCACGGAGATCGCGACGTTGGCCAAGGAGAAGTTGCGGTCGCGGAAGAGCGCGAGCGGCACCAGGGGCTCACGCCGGTTGAGGGCCTGCCACCAGATGAACGCGGCCAGGAGGATCAGTCCGAGCACGATCAGGCGCCAGACCGTGATCTGGCCCGTGATCGTGGACCACGCGTACTGGTGGCCCTCCTGGATCCCGAAGACCAGCAGGAACATGCCGGCGCCGCTGAGCACGACCCCCAGCCAGTCGAAGCTGTGCGAGTGGGTCTCGAGGGTCGGCACCAGGCGCCAGGCGAGGGCGAAGCCGATCAGCCCGACCGGCACGTTGACGAAGAAGATCCACTCCCAGCCCAGGCCATCGACCAGCACACCGCCGAGGATCGGGCCGACCAACGTGGCGACGCCGGCGGTCGCCCCCCACAGTGCCATCGCCCTGCCGCGGCGCTGGACCGGGAAGATGCGGGTGATGACCGCCATCGTCTGGGGCGTGATCATCGAGGCGCCGAGGCCCTGCACGACCCGGGCGATGATCAGCCCCTCGATGGTGTTGGTCAGCCCGCACCACAGGGACGCGAGCGTGAAGACCGTGAGGCCCGCCAGGTAGAGCCGCTTCGGCCCGAAGCGGTCCCCGAGTCGGCCGGTGATGAGCACTGGGACGGCGTAGGCGAGGAGGTAGGCGCTGGTGACCCACACGACGGTGTTCACGTCGGCTTGGAAGTCCTCGATGATCGCCGGCGTCGCCACCGAGACGATGGTCGAGTCGACGAGGATCATGAAGAAGCCGAGGCACAGGGCGTAGAGCGCGGGCCACGGGTCCTTCTCCTCCACCGGGGTAGCCGGGAGCGCTTCTGAACCAGGAACGTGGGCCATGAACAAAGCAAACACCTCGCAGGGGACAATTGCTCCCATGAGTCCCGTTGATTTGATGGCCGGCCCCCCGCCCACCCACCTTCCGGAGGACCCGGCCTCGTCCGAGCTCGACGGCGAGGCGTCGCCCGCCGACGTCGTACGACGGCACCCCGCGTCGCCGATGGCCTGGGCCGCCCTGGCCGACGAGGCCCGTGACGCGGGGGCCGACGACGTGACCGTCTACGCCTACGCCCGGGTGGGCTACCACCGCAGCCTCGACATGCTCCGCCGCAACGGCTGGAAGGGCCACGGCCCGGTCCCGTGGGAGCACGCGCCCAACCGCGGCTTCCTGCGCTGCCTCGCGACGCTGGCGTTGTCCGCCCGCGCCATCGGCGAGACCGACGAGTGGGAGCGCTGCTCGACGTTCCTGCGTGACTCCAGCCCGACGGCGTACCGCGAGCTCCTCGACTGACCCGGCTCAGCGCGCCCGGGCGATCCTGACCAGCTCCGCCGCCGGACCGTCCGGCCGGCGCGACGGCAGCCAGACGGCCCGCAGCGCGCGCGTCAGGTCGAGGTCGGCGACCGGCACCACGACGAGCTGACCGGTCGCGATCTCGGGTACGACGGTGAGCTCGCCGGGTGGGCCGGGTCGCGCAGGCGAACGTGGAGACATGCTCGAGACCAGGCGTCCCCCGGAGTCGCACTTGCCCTGGTCGTCTCCGGGCTCGGCCTGCCGGCGGCGTACCGCGCCGGCTGACGTCAGAGCCCGCGGACCGTCACGGCCCGGAACGCGAAACCGTCCTGCTCGGCGACTTCCCACTCGAATTCCACGTCCTGGCCCTCCTGGGCGGTCTTCAGCTCGTGGGCGGCCAGCTCGGACGCGCCGCTGCTCTCGAGAACGATCTGGCCGTCGACCACTCGGATGACCGTGGCCCGATAGGCCTCGCCGTCGCTCGGACCGCGATAGGTCGCCGGGGACTCGATCGCCGAGAAGTGGAACCAGCACCCACCCGGGGTCTCGTCGCAGTCGATGACACCCCAGCCTTCCTCGGCGTTCCAGCTGCGCACCCGACCGGTCGCGGCCATCACGGAGGCGTCAGCAACGAGCGGACGCGGTCGGCACCCAGGGCCATGAAAAGGGTAGGCAGTCGCGGGCCGCGGTCGGCGCCGACGAGCAGCTGGTAGAGCAGCCGGAAGAAGTCCTTCTGGTCGGCCTTGACCTGATCGGTCGGCGGGTCGTCGATGCCCATCCCGCGCGCCAGCTTGGGCACGCCGTAGATGAGCGAGGTCAGCGGCTCGAGGCTGAGCTCGTCGGGCATCCGGTCAAGCAGCTGGGCGAGCCACAGCTCCTCGTCCTCGCTGAGTGCGGCCAGCCGGTCGGTGTCGGCGGAGGAACGGACCGTGGTGCGGTCCTCGGGCGGCACGAACTCCGCGGTCCACGTCATCGCCTTGCCCAGCCGGGGCTCGAGATCGTCGACGCTGTCGTGCGGGTGGCCGAGGTTCGAGACGAGCCGGCTGATCTGGTCCGCGCTCCCGGCCGTCACGTCGGCAATCGACGAAAGCACCCGGAACGGCACGACGACTCGAGGCACGGGCAGGGTGCCTGCGCGCGCGGTCGCCGAGGCCCGTTCGTGGGCCAGCACCTGCGCGTCGCGCCGAGCGGGGTCGGCGGCCTTGCGGCCGAGCGAGTCCCACTCGTCGTAGAGCCGCACGACCTCCGGCCCGAAGTCGATCGTGAACGCCTGCTTGGGCTGCCGGCGCACGTAGAGCCACCGCAGGATCGGCGCTTCGAGGATCTTGAGCGCATCGGCCGCGGTCGGCACGCCGCCGCGAGACGACGACATCTTGGCCATGCCGGCGACGCCGACGAACGAGTAGCCCACGAACGACGGCGCACGGCCGCCGTAGATGTCCTGCACCAGCTCCTTGCCGACGGTGTACGACGAGCCGGGGCTGGCGTGGTCGACGCCGCCGGGCTCGAAGTCGACGCCCTCGACCGCCCAGCGCATCGGCCAGTCGACCTTCCACACGAGCTTGCCCTCGTGCTGCGTCGAGAGGTTCGTGACGCCGTGGAAGTCGCACACCGAGCAGGTGTAGGCGAGGTCGGTCGAGTCGTCGTCGTACGCCGTGATCGTCGTGGTGTCGCGACCGCAGTTGCGGCAGTAGGGCTTGAACGGGAACCGGGCCAGGTCGCCGTCGCCGGCATCCCGGTCGTCGTTCGCCACGGAGTCGGCGAGCGTCTCCGCGAGCTGCTCGGCCTCCTCGTCGTTCGCGGCGACCGGAGCGGCCTTGGTGCGGTACCTCGACATCACCCGCTCGATGTCGGCGCGACGCTGGACCGCGGTCAGGATCTGGTCGCGGTAGGCGCCGGACTGGTACTCGACCGTCTGGGACACCTCCTCCATCTCCACGCCCAGCTCGCGCAGCGCCGCCTGCAGGGGCGCCTTGAAGTGCTCGGCCCAGGACGAGTGGCACCCCCAGGGGTCGGGTACGGCGGAGAGCGGTCGGCCGATGTGCTCGGCCCAGGAGGGGTCGACCCCGGCGGGGACCTTCCGGAACCGGTCGTAGTCGTCCCAGCTGTGCAGGTGTCGCACCGGGATGCCGCGGCGGCGGATCTCCTCGGCGACGAAGTGGACCGTGAGGAACTCGCGCAGGTTGCCCAGGTGCACCGGGCCCGACGGGCTCGCGCCCGACGCGCAGGTGATGACCCGGTCGCCGGCTCCGCTCTGTTCCGCGTGCCGGATGGCGTCGTCGGCGGCGCGGGTGACCCAGTCGTGGGGGCTCTCCTGATCCGAGCGGACCTGGTCGCTGCCTCGTGCCATGGGGGTGCGGCTCCTGCGGTGGGGGACTGGTCGGGACCGGTCCCGACGCTATCGAATCGCCGGAGGCCCGCATCTCCCCGCCCTCGGCGTGACCGGCGCCGCTGCGGCGGCCGAAGGTGGGGAGGGCAGGGGAGGAGCGCCGGAACCGTCCCCTGTGGCGGTTCCGGCGCCCCACCGAACGCCGGTGGCCCGACCGCATCCCCCGATGTGGGCCGACCTGTGACCTGCCTGCTCCCCGAGCCGCTGGCGGCCACTCCGGCGTACCGTCCGAGCATCGCATTGACCGCTCCCGGCCAGCTGGCTAGCAGGGGCCTGTGACATTAACCTGCCAGCATGCCCCGCAAGCCGGCGTCGACGCTCCTGACCTCACTGGGCTTCTCCCGCTCCCTCGAGCGCATCTACGAACAACTGCTCACCCAGTCGGGGCGGGAGCTGGTGTCGGCCGCGGGCACCCTGCAGCGATCCGCCGACGAGCTGCTCGCGGAGATCGCTCCGCTCCGGGCCGAGGGGATCGTGTGGCTGGAGGGATCCCGGATGTTCGTGGCCCCACCGGCCGACGCTGTCGCGATGCTGCTCGCCAACGAGGCCGAGCAGGCGGCGCGCGCACGGGATCGGCTCGATGAGATCTCGCGGGCCATTCCGTTCCTGACCGCGGCCTCGGTCCGTCCGGGCCCCGGCGAGGTCCACGACCTGGCGCCGATCGACGGCGAGCTCAGCTCCGGTGGACACGCCCTCGGGCTCCTGCATGCGCTGATCACCCAGAGCAAGGGCGACCTGATGTGGCTCCGGCCGGACCAGTGGCGGATCCCCCGCGAGGACGCCATGGTCAAGGTCGTCGGCGACGTGATCGTGACGGGCCGTCAGTCGCGGGCCATCTACCCCGTCCGGGCCCTGCGCGAGGCCCCCGAGATCCTCGTCTCCCGGGCCGAGGTCGGTGAACAGATCCGGGTCCTCCCCGAGCTGCCGACCCGGATGCTCATCATCGGCCGGACCCATGCGCTCCTGCCGGAACCGCTCGGGTTCGCCGACGAGCCACGCAGCCTGGTGCGGCAACGCGGTCTCGTCGAGGCGCTCACCCTGTGGTTCGAGCTGCTCTGGGAGCGGGCGGCCCCGGTGCCCTCGCTCGACCGTGGCGAGCCCCGCGCCGATCTGCGGCGCTTCCTGGTCCAGCAGCTCGCCTCCGGCGCGCAGGACGAACAGATCGCGCGCCGCCTGGGCGTCAGTCTCCGGACGGTCCGGCGCCGGGTCTCCGACGCCCTCACCGAGCTGGGGGCGGACACCCGGTTCCAGGCCGGGGTCGAGGCCGTCCGTCGCGGCTGGATCTGAGCAAAGGTTGAGTTGGGCCCGACGCGCGCAACTCAACGATTCAGGGCAGCAGCATCGAGTACGCCGCGGGCTCCACGTGCCAGGTCCGCTGGCGCTCGGGACCGTTGATCTCGCCGTCCGCGCTGCACCAGAACGCCTCGCCGCTGATCGAGACGGCCTTGCCACGGAGGTACTGGACGTCGTCGCTCTCGAGGTGGGCGCCCAGCCCGAGGCGGGCGGCGTACACGAGCCGGCCCAGGGGGCCGGTCGCCCTCGAGATCATCACGTCCATCAGGCCGTCGGAGGGGTCGGCCACAGGGGTGAGCTCGGTCCCGCCGCCGACGGAGGAGCCGTTGCCCAGCGCCACCATCAACACGGAGGAGTCGAGGTCGTTGACGACCTCGCCGTCGATCTCGACGCGCAACCTGAGGGTGGGTGGCTTCCAGGCGGTGAGCAGGGCGCCGATCGGGTAGCCGAGCTTCCCGAGGTTGGCCCTGCCCACGCCCACGGAATGCAGCCGGTCCTTCCAGTCCGCGCCTCGCCGGCTCGCCTGGGCGCCGGCACCGACGTGCACGCTGTTGACGACGATGCCGCCGAGCTCGTCGACGATGATGTCCATCGGCGTCGGCCGGTTCTTCAGGATCACCCGCGCGGCCGCCTCGACGTCCAGCGGGATGCCGGTGCCGCGGGCGAAGTCGTTGCCGGTGCCGAGCGGGAGGAGACCGATGACCGACTTCGCGAGGTCGTGGCGGCGGTAGAGCGCCGCGATCACGGCGTGCAGGCTGCCGTCGCCGCCGGCCACCACGATCCGGCGGGTACCGGCCCGGTGCAGGACGCTGTCGAGCTCACCAGGGTCGGACGTCGCGGCGACCTCCACGGACGTCCGCTCGCGCATCACGGCGAGCGCCTGCTCCAGGGGTTCCTCGGTGCCGGCTCCGGCATCGTTGTTCGTGATGACGAGGAGGGGGTCCACCTCCGGACCATATATCGGTGCCCGACACGACCCGTCGACGACGCGGTGACGAATCCAGCCCGGCGCCCGGCTTTGGTAGCGTGTGTCCGCAAGAGCTCCGGTGCACTTGTGCCGGAGTTTTTCATTGTCTGGAAAGTGAGCGAGCAGATGCCCGCTATCGCCATCATCGGTGCCCAGTGGGGGGACGAGGGGAAGGGCAAGGCGACCGACCTCCTCGGCAACCGGGTCGACTACGTCGTCAAGTTCAACGGCGGCAACAACGCCGGGCACACGGTCGTCATCGGCGACCAGAAGTACGCCCTGCACCTGCTCCCCAGCGGCATCCTGACGGCCGGCTGCACTCCGGTGATCGGCAACGGCGTCGTCGTCGACCTGGGCGTGCTGTTCGAGGAGATCGACGCCCTCGAGGCGCGTGGCGTCGACACCGGCCTGCTCAAGGTCAGCGCCAGTGCCCACGTGATCCCCAGCTACAACCGCGAGCTCGACAAGGTGACCGAGCGGTTCATCGGCTCGCGTCGGCTGGGCACCACCGGCCGCGGCATAGGCCCGACGTACGCCGACAAGATGAACCGCGTCGGCATCCGGATCCAGGACATCTTCGACGAGAAGATCCTGACCCAGAAGGTCGAGGGTGTGCTGGAGCTGAAGAACCAGATCCTCACCAAGATCTACAACCGCCGGGCCGCGACCGTCGAGCAGACAGTGGAGGAGCTGCTGTCGTTCGCCGACCGCCTGCAGCCGATGGTGTGCGACACCGGCCTGCTGCTCAACCAGGCGCTGGACCGGGGCGAGACCGTGCTCCTCGAGGCCGGCCAGGCAACGCTGCTCGACGTCGACCACGGCACCTACCCGTTCGTCACGTCCTCCTCGGCGACGGCCGGCGGCGCCTGCACGGGCTCGGGCATCCCGCCGATGCGGATGGACCAGGTCATCGGCATCGTCAAGGCCTACACGACCCGCGTCGGCGAGGGGCCGTTCCCCACCGAGCTGAACGACACGCCCCAAAGTCCAGGGATGGGCGAGCACCTGCGCAAGGTGGGCGCCGAGTACGGCACGACCACGGGCCGGCCCCGCCGGTGCGGCTGGTACGACGCTGTGATCGCGCGCTACGCCGCCCGGGTCAACGGGGTCACCGACTTCGTGCTGACCAAGCTCGACGTGCTGACCGGGCTCGAGCAGGTGCCGGTGTGCGTGGCC
>JAOPXC010000150.1 GCA_025965335.1 Nocardioides sp.
CCGATCCGGATCGCCTTCGCGATCTCGGGCCGGTGGGCCCGGACACGGCACAACGGACCATCCGGAGGATGCCTGGCGCCCGCGCACGTGCACGGCTCCGGCGACCGGGAGGCACTCCCCACGGTGGTCAGTACAGCTAGGCCAGCAGTCGCACCGGGCTCTCCAGCAGTTCGACGATTGCGGCCAGCCACTGGGCCGCGACGACACCGTCGACCGGGCGATGGTCGACGGAGAGCGTCAGGCGCAGCACCTTGCCCACGGCCAATGCGCCATCCACGACGACGGGCTCCTCGCGAACCGCACCCACCGCCAGGATCGCGGCGTGGGGCGGGTTGATGATCGCGGCGAACTCCTCGACGCCATACATGCCGAGGTTGGTGACGCTGATCGTGCCGCCCTCGAGCTCGTCCTGCTTGAGCTTGCCGTCGCGGGCACGGGAGGCGAGGTCCTGCACCTTGGCGGCCAGTGCGGTCACGGTGTGGCTCGAGACGTCGCGGACGACCGGCGTGACCAGGCCGCGGTCGGTGGCCACGGCCACGGCGATGTCGATCCGGTGGTGGCGGCGCACGGCGTCGTCGGTCCAGGTCGCGTTCATCTCCGGCACTCGGGCGTGCGCGGCCGCGACCGCCTTGACGATCAGGTCGTTGAGGGACACGCGGACCGGGGAGCCCTCGTTGATCTCGGCCCGCAACGCCATCAGCTTGTCGGCGCGGATGGACGCGCGCAGGTAGAAGTGCGGTGCTTCACGTTTGCTCTCCCGCAGGCGTGCGGCGATGGCTCGGCGGAGGCGGCTGTGGGGGATCTCGTCGTACGCACCGTGGGTGGTCTCGACAAGCTCGACCACCGACGGGCCGGGCTCGACCACCGACGACCTGCGGGCGGCGAGGGTTCGCTCCACGTCCCGACGCAGGATCCGGTTGCGCGGGCCGGTGCCGGTGAGCTCCTCGACCGCGAGGCCGGAGGCGCGAGCCAGCTTTCGGGCCAGCGGGCTGGCGAACACCCGCCCGTTCGAGCCGTTCTCGGCGGGGGCAGGAGGGGTGTCGGGCCGCGCCGGTGACTCCGACGTCGAGTCGGACGGTACGTCGCGGCGTTCTGGGACCACCACATCGACCGCCTCGGCGACACCCAGCGACTGGAGCAACCCCGGCAGGTCGGTGACCGTCTCCCCCACCTCACCGAGGACGGCCACTGCCGACGCCACGTCGACCTGTGCGCCTCCGGGGACCAGGAGCTTCACCAGGACGCCGTCGGTCTCGGCCTCGATGTCGACCAGGGCCTTCTCGGTCTCCACGGTCGCGAGGATGTCGCCGGCGGAGAAGGAAGCGCCCTCGGCGACCATCCATTCGGCCAGCACGGCCTCGGTCGCGTTGGCGGCGACCTCCGGCATCCGCAGCACGGTCGCCACGTCAGTACCTCGCGATCTCGGCCAGGGCCGCCAAGACCTCGTCCTTCTGGGCGATCGCCACGCGCTCGAGCACCTTGCTGATGCTCGGCGACGCCTCCGCGCCGGTGACTCGCCACACCGGCGCGTCCAGCTGGTCGAAGAACCGGCGGTGGATCTCGTCGGCGAGCCAGCCGCCGTACGACGTGCCGACCGCGCCCTGCTCGGCGATCAGCACCTGGTTGGTCTTGGTGATGCTGGCCTCGATCGTGTCCCAGTCGATGCTCGCGCGGTCGAGCCAACGCAGGTCGATCACCTCGGCGTCGACCTGGTCCTGCTCGGCCACCGCCTCGAGGACGTACGGCGTCATGCCGAGGTAGGTGAGCACGGTGACGTCGGAGCCCGCCCTGCGCACCGCGGCCTTCCCGACCGGCAGGCAGTAGTCGAAGTCGTCGATCGGGCCAGGCCCCGTCGAGCTGTAGAGGTCGACGTGCTCGAGCACGACGACGGGGTCCTGGCAGCGCAGCGCGCTGTTCATCAGGCCGACGTAGTCGTAGGGCGTGGAGGGCGCGACGATCCGCCAGCCGGGCGCGGTCGCGAAGATGCCCGCGGGGTCCATCGAGTGCTGGGAACCGTAGCCGGTGCCCATCGCGACCTTGCTCCTCAGCACCAGCGGGACGGCGCCCTCGCCGCCGTACATGTGCCGGGCCTTTCCGATCTGGTTGAAGAGCTGGTCGGCGGCGACCCACATGAAGTCGGCGTACATGAACTCGACCACCGGCGTGAACCGGCCGTCCAGCGCGATGCCGCCGGCCAGGCCGGCGAAGGCGTTCTCGCTGATCGGCGTGCCGAGGATGCGCCCCGGGAACCGGTCCGGCAGGCCGCGGGTGGCGCCGTTGGTGCCCCCGTTGAGCCGGTGCACGTCCTCGCCCATCACCACCACGCCGGGGTCGGTCTCCATCCGACGCGCCATCACACCGGCGACGGCGTCGATGAACTTCGTCTCCTGCACGGGTACGGCGAACCCGTCCCCGGTCACGACCGGCGCGCTGTCGAACTCGGACAGGTCGCCCCGCACGCCCACGTCGACCCAGGTCGGGTCGGGCCACTCCTCCGCACGGATCCGGCGCTGGCCGGGCTTGCCGTCGGGGACCGGCTCGAGCAGGACTTGCCCGATCTCCTCCATGGCGGCCTTGGCCCGGGTGACCGCCTCGGCGGTCTCGTCGGCCGTCATCAGGCCGCGCCGCTCGAGGTGGCCCACGACCTGCTTCAGCGGGTCGCGGTCGCGCCAGGCGCGCTCCTCGTCCTTGTCACGGTAGCCGTACGCGCTGCCGGCAAAGCCGCCGTTCTGGTGGAAGAACCGGTAGGTGTCGACCTCGACGACCGTCGGTCCGCGCCCGCGGCGCATGTGCTCGACGGCCTCGGTCATCGCGAGGTGGACCGCGAGCGGATCCATCCCGTCGACCTTCCAGCTGGCGAGGTTGAAGCCGAGCCCGCGCGCCGAGAGCCGCGGCTCGGCCGTGGCTTCGTGCACGGACGTGGACACGGCGTACTGGTTGTTCTCGATGAAGAAGCAGACCGGCAGCGACCACGCACCGGCCAGATTCATCGTCTCCAGCGTCGAGCCGATGTTGACGGCACCATCGCCGAAGTACGTCACCGAGACCGCGTCGCTGCCGGACTGCCGGTGCGACCACGCGAAGCCGGCCGCCTGCGGGACGCCACCGCCGACGATGGCGTTGGTGCCCATCGCGCCGGCCTCCTTCCACTGCAGGTGCATCGAGCCGCCGCGACCGCGGGTCCAGCCGCGGTTCAGGCCGCAGATCTCGGCGAGGGTGCGCAGGAGGACGTCGCGGACGTCGTCCGTCGGGGCCGCGAGCGGGTCGAGCCCCTTCGGCTCCACGTGGTGGAGCGCCTTGGCGAGGAACTGGTGGTGCCCGCGGTGCGAGCCGTTGACCGAGTCCTCGCTGGTCAGCGCGAGCACGGAGCCGACGGCGCCACCCTCCTGGCCGATGCTCGAGTGGGCCGGGCCGTGGATCAGGCCGGCTGCGGCGAGGTCGAGGACGTACTGCTCGAACGTCCGGATCCAGACCAGCTGGGCGTACATCGTGCGCAGCAGCGCCGGCTCGGCGGCGTCCCAGTCCGCCTCGGTGGCGACGAGCTCGACCCACGGCGAGGCGGGCGCGAGGGGGTGGTGCTCGGGCATGTCGGTTCTCCTTCGTCTGGCAGCACCCTGACACAGGATTGGATCCAAAATCTACTGTTGGGGGTGATGGACACCACCACGCCAAGCGTGATTGGCTGTGGGCGATCGAGTGATCGGATCCAGACGGAGGTGACAATGCCGCTGCCCGGGCTGCGCAGGATGGACCACGTCGGGTTCACCGTGCCCGACCTCGACGAGGCGCATCGCTTCCTCGTCGACGTGCTGGGCTGCGAGTACCTCTACTCCCTCGGCCCGTTCGAGCGCGACGACGACTGGCTGCTCGAGCACCTCAACGTCCACCCGCGCGCGGTGATGGTCGAGAACCGCTGGTTCCGCTGCGGAGACCAGGCGATGTTCGAGGTCTTCCACTACACCTCCCCCGACCAGCGCGACGCGATCCCGCGCAACAGCGACGTGGGGGGCCACCACGTCGCGCTCTACGTCGACGACCTCGACGCCGCGATCCAGCATCTCGAGCTCGCCGGTGTGCGGGTGCTCGCCGGCCCGACCGCGAGCAAGGGTCCCGCGGCCGGCAACCGCTGGATCTACTTCCTCAGCCCCTGGGGCATGCAGTTCGAGCTGGTCTCCTACCCGGGCGGCAAGGCCTGGGACCGGGAGAATGCCCCGACATGAGCACCCAGCAGACGACCGACACCGGCGGTGCCGCCAGCGCCCGCGTCGCGGCGTACCTCCGCGAGGCCATCCTCGGTGGCCAGCTGAAGCCCGGCGACCGGATCCGCCAGGAGGAGGTCGCCGAGCGCTTCGGCGCCAGCCGGCTCCCGGTCCGCGAGGCCCTGCGGATGCTGGAGGCCGAGGGCCTCACCGAGCACGAGCCGAACAAGGGGGCGCGGGTCCCGCGGCTGACGCAGCACGAGGTCGAGGTGATCTACCGGATGCGCGAGCGGCTCGAGCCCCTGGCGCTGGTGGAGAGCCTCCCGCTGCTCACCGAGGCCGAGCATGCGGAGCTCGAGGACGTGCAGCGGCGGATCGAGGAGAACACCGACCTGGAGCGGTTCCTCGACCTCGACCGCGAGTTCCACATGCTCACCTACAGCGGGTGCGGCATCGACCCGCTGAACTCCATGGTCACCCGGCTCTGGAACTCCACCCAGCACTACCGGCGCTCGTACGTCGCCCTCGGCGGCCGGAGCCGGATGTGGGTGGTGAACTCCGAGCACCGCCTGATCCTCGACGCCGTCGTGCGCCGCGATCCCATCGACGCGGAGCGCTTCGTCGAGGGACACATCCGCCGCACCCGGATCGAGCTCGGCCACCACCCCGAGGTCTTCGACGGGAACCCACGATGACCGAGCTCACCGTCAACGGCGCCCCGGTCACCGTGGCCAGCGACGGGGACACGCCGCTGCTGACCGTCCTCCGCGACGAGCTGGGGCTGGTCGGCAGCCGGTTCGGCTGCGGGCAGGGGCTGTGCGGCGCCTGCTTCGTCAACGTCGACGGCACCGTCATGCCGGCCTGCCAGACCCCGCTGGGGCAGGTGGCGGGCCAGGGTGTCACGACCGTCGAGGGTCTGTCCCGCGACGGCACTCCCCACCCCGTGCAGCAGGCGATCCTGGACCGGCAGGCCGCGCAGTGCGGCTTCTGCATCTCCGGGATCGTGGTGCGGGCCGCCGCGCTGCTCGCCGAAGAGCCGGACGCCGACGCCGACCGCGTCGCCGAGGCCCTGGACCGCAACCTGTGTCGCTGCGGGGCCCAGCGCCGGATCATCGGGGCCGTGCTCGCCGCCCGGGACCTCACATGAGCGACCTGCCCGCCCACGTCATCGACAATCCGCACCTCGGCACCTGGCTGTCCGTCGCCGACGGGCTCCTCGAGGTGCACGTCGGCAAGGTCGAGCTCGGCCAGGGCATCCTCACCGCCCTCGCCCAGATCGCGGCCGACGCGCTCGGCGTACCGCTCCCGGCCATCCGGATGGTCGCCGCACACACCACCGACGGCCCCGACGAGGGGCTCACCGCCGGCAGCCTGTCGGTGCTCCAGGCCGGTCCGGCCCTGCGGCACGTCGGCGCCGTCGTCCGCGCGCTGGCCGGTCCGTCCGAGCCGGTCACGTCGTACGTCGAGCGGGTCGCCGCCCTCGATCCCCACACCGACCTGACGTCGGTCGCCCCGGCCGGCGCGGCCGAGACGCGCTCGGTCGGCCGGAGCGAGGCCCGGCTCGACCTGCCGGACAAGGTGCTCGGCCGGCCGCGGTACCTCGCGGACCTCAGGCCGGAAGGGCTGCTCCACGGTCGGGTGCTCCGGCCACCCTCCCCGGGCGCCCGCCTGGTCGAGCTCGACCAGGGCTGGAAGGCGACCGGCGTCGAGCTGGTGCGGGACGGGTCGTTCGTCGGCGTGGTCGGTGAGCGCGAGGCGGACGTCGACCGCGCGCTCGAGCAGCTCCGCCGGGACACGACCTGGGCGGAGGAGGACAGCCTTCCCGACGAGGACGACCTGCCGGCCTGGCTGCGCGAGGGTCCGCACGAGGTCATCGAGGTCGTCGACGAGGGCGCCCCGGACGAGGTGGCGCTGACGGCGTCGTACTCCAGGCCGTTCCTGCTGCACGCATCGATCGCGCCCAGCGTCGGCATGGCCGTCTGGCGAGACGGCGTCCTGCACGTCTGGAGCCACAGCCAGGGCATCCACGCGCTGCGCGACGCCATCGCGCAGGCGCTCGAGCTGGCGCGCGAGGACGTCGCGGTCGAGCACGTCGAGAACGCCGGCTGCTACGGACACAACGCGGCCGACGACGCCGCGTTCGACGCGGTGCTGCTCGCGCGCGCCGTTCCCGGCCGCCCGGTGCAGTCGCGCTGGACCCGCCCCGATGAGCTGACCTGGGGGCCGCTGTCGTCGGCGATGACCGCGACCGTCTCGGCCGGGCTGGTCGACGGCCGGATCACCGGCTGGGCGTACGACGTCTGGAGCCAGGGCCACACCGCGCGACCGGGCTTCCGGGGTACGCCGGGCCTGCTCGCCGGCGCGCACCTCGCCGTACCGGTGCCAATGCCGGCGGCGACCGACCCACCGCTCCCCGGCGGCGGCGGCACGACGCGCAACGCCGTGCCCCTCTATGACGTCGGGCCGCGGCGGGTCACCGGTCACCGCAAGGCCCGGACGCCGCTGCGGTCCTCCGCGATGCGGGCGCTCGGCGCGCACCTCAACGTGTTCGCGATCGAGAGCTTCATGGACGAGCTGGCCGAGACGGCCGGCGTCGACCCGGTCCGGTTCCGGCTCGACCACCTCACCGACCCGCGCGCCGCCCACGTGGTCGAGACCGCGGCGCACCTCGCCGGCTGGGACGACCCGCTCCCCGAGGACGTCGGCCGCGGGCTCGGCTTCGCCCGCTACAAGGACAACGGCGCCTGGTGCGCCGTGGTCGCCGAGGTGGCGGTCGGAAGCAACGTGCGGGTGCGCCGCCTGACCGTGGTCGCCGACCTCGGCACGGTCGTGAACCCCGACGGCGCCCGCAACCAGCTGGAGGGTGGAGCGACCCAGGCCACCAGCTGGACCGTGAAGGAGCGGGTCCGCTTCGACCGGCGCCGGGTCACCAGCGACGACTGGGAGCGCTACCCGATTTTGAGCTTCGCCGAGGCGCCGCTGGTCGACGTGCACCTGGTCGAGAGCGATGCGCCGTCGATCGGGGCCGGCGAGGCGGCGCAGGGCCCGACGGCGGCCGCGATCGCGAACGCCGTACACGGGGCGCTGCGGGTGCGGGTCCGCGACCTGCCCCTGACCGCCGAGTCGATCGTCCGGGCCATCGAGGCCCAGGAGTAGTCCCAGCCAGGGGCTGCGCGCCGCATGCGCGCGCCCCCGGCCCCGCCCAGTAGCCGACCCGGCTACCAGGTGACGGCGACGTACTTCGACTCGAGGTAGTCGAGCATGCCCTCGTGGCCACCCTCGCGGCCGACGCCGGACTGCTTGGTGCCGCCGAAGGGGGCGGCGGGGTCGCTGACCAGGCCCCGGTTGAGGCCGACCATGCCGGAGTCGAGCTGCTCACTGACCCGCAGTCCCCGGGCGAGGTCGGAGGTGTAGACGTAGGAGACCAGGCCGTACTCGGTGTCGTTGGCCATCCGGATCGCGTCGGCCTCGTCGGTGAAGGTCACCACCGGCGCGACCGGGCCGAAGATCTCCTCGCCGAGGATACCGGCCGTCCGCGGCACGTCGAGCAGCACCGTGGGCTCGTAGTAGTAGCCCGGCCGGTCGGGGCGGCGGCCGCCGAGCACGACCCGCGCGCCATCTCGGACGGCGCCCTCGACCAGCTCGGCCACCTTGGCGGCGCTCTCCTCGTTGACCAGTGGGCCGACCTCCGTGTCGTCCTCGGTGCCCGGCCCGACCCGCAGCGCGGCCATCCGTTCGGCCAGCCGCCGGCTGAACTCGTCGGCGATGTCGGCGTGCACGTAGAACCGGTTCGCTGCCGTGCAGGCCTCGCCCGCGTTGCGCATCTTGGCGATCATGGCGCCGTCCACGGCCGCCTCGAGGTCGGCGTCCTCGAGCACCAGGAACGGCGCGTTGCCCCCCAGCTCCATCGAGCAGTTCACGACCTGGTCGGCGGCTTCCCGCAGCAGGATCCGCCCGACCTCGGTGCTCCCGGTGAACGACAGCTTGCGGACCCGTGGGTCGTGCACCATCGCCGAGACCACCGCGCCCGAGCGCCGCGCGGGCAGCACGTTGACCACGCCCGACGGGACCCCGGCGTCCTCGAGGATCCTGGCCATCAGCAGCGCGGTGAGCGGAGTGTCGCTGGCCGGCTTGAGCACGACGGTGCAGCCAGCAGCGAGCGCGGGACCGATCTTGCGCGTGGCCATCGCGGCCGGGAAGTTCCAGGGGGTGACGAGCACACAGATCCCGACCGGCTGCTGGAGGACCACGATCTTGTTCGCACCCGACGGCGCCGTCATCACGGCACCGGAGGCGCGGACCGCCTCCTCGGCGTACCACCGGAAGAACTCTGCGGCGTAGGCGACCTCACCGCGTGCGTCCGTGAGCGCCTTCCCGTTCTCCAGCGAGATCAGGTGGGCCAGCTCGTCGGACCGGTCGCGCATCAGCTCGAAGGCGCGGCGCAGCACCTCGGCGCGCTCGCGGGGTGCGGTCGCCGCCCAGGCGGCGGCGGCCCCGGCCGCCGCGTCGACGCACGCCAGCGCGTCCTCGACCGTGCCGTCGGCGACGCTGGTGAGCACCTCCCCCGTGGCCGGGTTGATCACGTCGAAGCGGCCGCCGTCGGAGGCCGGGACGGTCTTGCCGCCGATGCAGAGGTCGAGCGGGAGGTCGGGGATCTGCGCGAGGTTGAAGTCACCCATGGGAAGCGCCTTTCGGGGGTCAGTACGGATTGGCTACGACGAGGTCCTGCGCGGGGAAGAGGGTGAGCACTCGAGGTCCGTCCTCGGTGATCACGATCTCCTCCTCGATCCGCGCGGCAGAGAAGCCGTCGCTGGCCGGGCAGTAGGTCTCCAGCGCGAAGACCATGCCGACCTGGAGCTCCACCGGCTCCTTCATCGAGTTCAAGCGGGAGATGATCGGCCGCTCGTGCAGGCCCAGGCCCAGGCCGTGGGCGAACTGGAGGCCGAAGGCCTCCATCTCGCTGTCGAAGCCGAACTCCTCGGCCCTGGGCAGCAGCGCGGCGATCTCGTCGGTGCCGACCCCGGCCTTGATCCCGTCGATACCGCGATCCATCCACGCGCGTGCCTGCTTGTAGGCGTCGCGCTGGCTGGCGGTCGCGCTCCCGACGGCGAAGGTGCGGTAGTAGCAGGTGCGGTAGCCGTTGAACGAGTGGATGATGTCGAAGAAGGCCTGGTCACCCGGGCGGATCAACCGGTCGGTGAAGTTGTGCGGGTGGGGGTTGCAACGCTCGCCGGAGATGGCGTTGACCGCCTCGACCTGGTCGGAGCCCATCTCATAGAGCCGCTTGTTGGCGAGCGCCACGATCTCGTTCTCCCGGATGCCCGGCTTGAGCACCTCGACGATGTCCTGGTAGACGCCGTCGACCATGGCGGCCGCCTGGTTCAGCAGCATGATCTCGTCCTGGGACTTGATGCATCGCGCATCCAACATCAGCTGCTGGGCGTCCACGACCGTGAGGCCCTGGCGCTGCATCTCGAACAGGAACGGCGGCTCGACGATGTCGACGCCGACCGGCAGGTCGGCGACACCAGCCTCGACGAGCATCGACCTGATCTCGGCGACGGCGGTCTCCATCAGGCCCACGGAGGGCGCGACGGCCCCGCGGAAGCCGAGGAACCCGGCGCGGTAGTTGTCCTCCGGGACCCACTTCGAGTGGAGCTTGTGGTGCTTGACCGCCGACCCGAAGTCCCACAGGACCGGGTCCTTGCCCCGCGCCAGCAGGGCGTAGCGGATCATCTTGTCGCCGAGTGCGCCGCCGATCCAGGTCTGCGTCGTATAGCGGATGTTGTAGAAGTCGAACAGCAGGAACGCACCGCACTCGCTGGTCTCCAGGGCTTCCTTCGCCCGGGCGATCCGGTAGCTGCGCAGCCGGTCGAAGTCGACCCGCACCTCGTAGTCGACCCCCATGTGCCCCGGCGCGGGCAGCGGTCCGGCCATCAGATCGCCTGGTCCGCTGCCGAGAGCCCGTCGTCGACGACGACGTTCTCGGGCCTGAGCGTGACGCCGGAGTTGGCCGCCTGGAGGTCGAGCAGGATCGCGAAGTCCTCCCCGATGCGGCCGCTGCTGACGCTGGCCTGGACGGCTGCCGCGGTGGCGGCGGCGACCGGCATCGGCACGTCGAGGTCGTGGGCGGCCTCGAAGCCGAGGTCGAAGTCCTTGCGGAGCAGGATCGGCGTGAACGTCGGGGTGTAGTCGAGGTTGACGAACGCCGGCGCCTTGTAGCGGGTGAACACCGAGCCCATGACCGAGTTGTTCAGGAACTCCAGGAACGCCGCCCGCGGCATCCCGCCCTTCTCCGCCAGCACGGTGATCTCGGCCAGGCACTGGGTCACCACGCCGAGCATCAGGTTGTGGCAGATCTTCGCCAGCCGGGCGACGTCGCCCTCGCCGACGTACGTCGCGCCCTTGCCGAGGTGCTCCAGGATGTGGGCCACGCGGACGTAGGTCTCCTCGGGGCCGGACACGACGAGGCTCAGCCCGCCGGCCCGCACGACCTTGCCGTTGCCGGACACCGGCGACGCGAGGAACTCGACGCCGACGGCGGAGCAGGCCTGGCGCATCGCGGCCGAGGACTCGGTGGAGACCGTCGAGCAGTCGACGACGATCGTCGGCACCTGGCCCGGGTCGGCCAGCAGGCCGCCGTCACCGACCAGGACCTGCTCGAGGTCGGCGGGCGTCGAGACCATCGTGAACACGACGTCGAGGCCGCGCAGGTCGGCGATGGTGTCGGCGATGGTGCATCCCAGCTCGGCGAGCGGCTCGGCCTTGCTGCGGGTGCGGTTCCAGACCGTCACGTCGAAGCCGGCCCTGGCCAGACGACCGGCCATCGCGGCCCCCATCCGGCCCGCTCCGATCCAGCCGATGCGCAGGGCGGTGTCGTGCGATTCGTTGGTCATGATCCTGCCTTTGTGGTTGAAGAGGACGACGTTCTGACGAGCACAGGAGACGCGCCGAGAGCCAGGCGGGCCGCGAGCCAGTCGGCGGTGCGGGGGCGGTGCCAGGGCGCGACGTTGGCGCATCCGTGGTTGCCCTCCTCGAGCATGAGGACCTCCACGGGACCGGAAGCCGCCGCGGCGAGGCGCTCCGACTCCGGCCACGGGATGAGGCGATCCTTGCGTCCGAAGACGATGAGGAGCGGCGCGACCAGGTCTCGCGCCGCGTCGGCCATCCCGAGGGTGAGCGCGATCTGGCGCGCCTCCTCGTCGGTGGCCGCGCCGGAGCGGACCCGGAAGGTGTCCCGGGTGAGCTGGGGCAGCCCGGCCCAGCACTCACCGAAGTTGAAGGGGCCGGCGAGGGAGACGCATGCCGCGCACCGATCGCCGAGCGCCGCAGCCACCCGCGGCGCGTAGTACCCGCCGAGGCTCACGCCCCAGATCGCGAGCCTCGAGCGGTCCAGGGCGGGCTCGGCGCCGACGGCCTCCCAGATCCACTCGGCGACGGCGGACCAGTCGCCCCGGATCGGGAGGTCGTACTCGGCCTCACCCTGTCCGGGGCCGTCGATGGTCAGGGTCGCGAGGCCGCGGTCCAGGAAGGTCTGCTCGGTCGTCCGGAGCTCCTCCTTGGCGGAGTCCAGGCCGGAGACCAGGACGACGACGGGATGCGGGCCGTCCCCGGCCGGCACCCGCAGCACGCCGGCCAGCTCGGTGTCCTCGAACGGCCGGACGACGCGGCGACCCGGCGGGTCGAGATGCGGAAGCGCGTCCGTGAGGCAGGCGACGGCGCGCGCGTGTGCTGCGCGCATCTGGTCGACGTCCTCGACGAACACGAACTTGGCGAAGTGGAAGTAGACGGCGGCCTGGGCGAGGTGCTCGCCCGCCGACCGGCTGCGGCCCTCGGCCAGCGCGTCCCGCCCGAGCTGCTCGTGCTCCGCGCCGACCGCGCTCCACGCGGCGCACCAGTCCGACCACCGCTCCAGACCCGCGGTCGCGCGCTCGAAGTCGGCGACGGTCACGCCGTTGACCGTGAAGCGCGGCCCCCAGTGGGCCACCGCGGAGGCGACGAGGTCGTCCATGACAAATCCTTGGGTTCGGAAACCGGTGTTCTGCAAACGAGTGCAGCGTCCAGTATCCGCCTTCGTGCTGTCAAGCCGACCCGCGCCGGCGCGCGAGGAGGCGGCCTCGGGTGCAATCGAATGCATCGTCCGCTACGGTGCTCCCGCCCGATACCTCAAGGAGGCTGGTTCGTGGAAACCGTCGTCGTCGGATCCTTCACCCCGTCCGTGCTGCTCGACGTCGCCGCGTCGTCGGGCCGGCTCCGCGAGCACGACCTGGCGGTGACCGAGGTCCCGGTGACCTCCTCGCCGGGCCAGTTCCGCTCCCTGATCGACGGCGAGCTCGCGATCGGACTGACCAGTCCCGACAACGTGCTGGCGTACCGGTTCAGCCCGGGCAACCCGCTCGGCGAGCTGGCCGACGTCCGCATCGTCGGCGCCCTCGACCGGGGCCTCGGACTGGGCCTCTACGTCCGGGCCGGCTTGACCGCCGGCGACCTGCGCGGAGCCCAGGTCGGAGTCGACGTGGCCACCTCCGGGTTCGCGCTCGCGCTCTACGCGCTGGCCGAGTCGTTGGGCGTGCGTCGCGACGAGTACGACCTGGTCGCCCTGGGCTCGACCCCGCGCCGACTGGAAGCCCTGCTCGCCGGGGACTGCGCGGCGACCATGCTCAACGCGGGCAACGAGCTGGCCGCTGAGGCGGCCGGGTGCGTGCGACTGGCCTCCGTCCACGAGGTCTGCGCGCCCTATCTCGGCACCGTCGTCGCGGTCGCCGGGACCACCTTCCTCGAGCCGGCGGAGCGCCTGACCGCGGCGCTCACCGCGACCGGCGCCGCCATCCTCTCCGGCGACCTGGCCGAGGCGGCCCGCGAGGCCGCCGGGCGACGGCTCGGATTGGCACCCGACCTCGCGGCGAGGTACGTCGAACGGCTCGCCGACCCGGCCCAGGGCCTGGTCCCCGACGGAGGCGTCGACCGCGCCTCGCTCCAGACCCTGGTGCGGCTGCGCACGACGTACCTCCCGGAGGTCGTCGACGGCCACGACGTGCTGGAGGCGGCGCTGGCCGAGGACTCGGGCCTGGTGCAGCGGTAGCGCCCGGCGACTGCAACCGAGTGCATCCCGGGGGTCTTCACCCTAGGATGCACCGCGTGCAGACTCCGACGCTCCGCGATGTCGCCGAGGCCGCGGGAGTCCATGCCGCCACCGCCTCCCGGGCGTTGAACCCGGCCACCCGTGGCCTGGTGAACGTCGACACCGCGCGCCGGGTCATCAAGGTCGCCGATTCGCTGGGCTACCGGCCCAACCCGATCGCGCGCGGGCTCAAGACCGCTCGCTCGGGCACCGTCGGCGTGGTGATCCCGGACCTCACCAACCCGCTCTTCCCCCCGATCGCCCGCGGGATCGAGCGCGGGCTCGAGGCTGCGGGGTACAGCGCCCTGCTCGTGAACACCGACAACGACTCAGGTCGGGAGCGAGCCCAGGTGGAGTCCCTGCTCTCGCGCCAGGTCGAGGGCCTGATCGTCGCCACCGCCCTGGTCGAGCATCCCCTGCTCGAGGAGCTCCACCGCCGAGGCGTGCCGATGGTGATGGTGCACCGGCGCCCCGATGGCTTCGAGGTGCCCTCGATCCTCCCCGACGACGCGGCCGGCGTGCGGCTGGCCGTCGAACACCTCGCCGCGCTCGGTCACCGGCGGATCGCCCACCTCGCCGGGCCGACCACGACCTCGACCGGCGTGGTGCGCGCCCGCGCCTTCCACAGCGCCGTACGCGACCTCGGGCTCGACGCCGACCCGTCCCTCACGACGACGTGTGCGCTCTGGAGCGAGGAGTCCGGCGCCGTTGCCCTGCGCCGCCTGCTCGACGGCGGCGCCGACCTCACCGCCGTGGTCGCGGGCAACGACCTGATCGCCCTCGGCTGCTACGACGTCTTCACGGAGCGCGGCATCGAGTGCCCCGCGGACATCAGCGTGGTGGGCTTCAACGACATGCCGTTCCTCGACAAGCTGCGCCCGCCGCTGACGACGGTCGCGATCCCGCACCACGAGATCGGCACCGAGGCCGCGCGCCTCCTGCTCGACGCCATCGGCGACCCGACCCGGCCGTCCCGGTCGGTCCTCTTCCCGCTGTCCCTCGTCGTGCGGGGCTCGACCGCGGCGCCAGCCCGCGGCTGACCGCTCATTGGATCCATTCGGCCTCTGGACAGAACCGGTTCAGGCGTGGCAGATTGACCGCGCGCTCCGAACGGCCTGCGACGGGATCCAATCCCGCGCAGGGAGGCCAGGTCGCTCCACCCACTCGTGATCCGTCCGAGGAGCATCAGCGATGTCTGTGCAATCGAATGCAGGGCCGTCCGTCGCGGCCACCGACGCCCCGCCCCGGTTCTCCGAGCACGAGATGGCGCGCCGCCGTCAGGTGCTCGACGACGCCCTGACCAGCGCCGAGGTCGACGTGGCGGTGCTGTACGGCGCCAACCGGTCGGGCAGCGCCGTCCAGTGGCTCACCGGGTGGCCGGTGACCCGCGAGGCGGCGGTCGTGTACCGACGCGGCCAGCGCGACCTCCTCCTCGTCCACTTCTACAACCACGTGCCGCAGGCGCGGCGGGTCGCGGTCGACGCGGAGGTCGACTGGGCGGGGCCCGACCTCGGCAGACGCCTCGTCGACGCGCTCGGCGCCCGCGGCGCCGGCCGGGTGGGCGTGGTCGGCCCGATGCCGTTCTCGCTCCACGGCATCCTGACGGCCGCGTTCGAGGACGTCGTCGACCTCAACGGCGCCTACGTCCGGATGCGGCTCCAGAAGTCGCCGGAGGAGGTCGAGTGGCTGAGGCAGGCGGCGCGGCTGACCGACCTCTCCTGCGCCGCACTGCGCGACGGCGCCGCGGTCGGGGCCAGTGAGTACGAGCTGGGCGCCCTCGTCGAGGGCAGCTACCTCTCGGTCGGCGGGACCAACTACATCCACTACTTCTCCGTGACGTCCATGGCCGACCCGCGCCAGTGCGTGCCGTCGCAGTGGCCCGGCGCACGACGCCTCGGCGCGGGCGACGTCCTCAGCTGCGAGCTCAGCACCAGCTGGGGCGTCGACTACCCCGGACAGCTGCTGCGCACCTTCACGGTTGCCGCCGACCCGACGCCGTTGTACTCCGACCTGCACGCGGTCGCGGGCTCTGCGCTCGACCGCGTCGAGAGCGTCCTGCGACCGGGCACGACCGCTGAGGAGATCGTCGAAGCCGCGTCGATCATCGAGGAGGCGGGCTTCACGACGGTCGACGACCTCGTGCACGGTCTCGGCGGCGGCTACCTGCCGCCGATCGTCGGGTCACGCAGCCGGACCCTCGAGCCGCTCCCGTCGATCCCCCTCCAGCCGGGCATGACCGTGGTCGTCCAGCCGAACGTCACGACGATCGACGGGCGGGCGGGCGTGCAGACCGGCGAGCTCTTCCACATCACGCCGGACGGCTCGGAACGCCTGCACCAGTTCCCCCGCGGCCTGGGCCGCATCGCCTGAACGCCGGGATGGACGCCACCGCCACCCGTCGTGCGGGCGGCCTCGACGAACGCGCCGCCGTCCGGCTCCTGTCGATCGGCACCTTCACGAGCTCGTTCGACCGCTTCATGGTCGCCTCCCTGCTGGTGCTCATCGCCCGCGACCTCGACGAGCCCCTCGAGGCGGTCGCCCGCATCGCCACCCTCTACTTCCTGGCGTACGGCGTCATGCAGCTGGCGTGGGGCGTGCTCTCCGACCGGCTCGGCCGGGTCCGCACGATGCGGGTCGCGCTGACCATCGCCGGGCTGACCGGCGTGCTCTCCGCCGCCGCGCCGAATCTCGACGTGCTCCTGGTGTCGCGCACCCTTGCCGGTGCGGCGTTCGCGGCCGCCGTGCCGACGGCAATGGTGTACGTCGGTGACACGGTTCCCATCGAGCGCCGCCAGGCGCCGCTGGCCGACCTCATGACCGGCGGCGCCGTGGGCATGGCGGTCTCGACCCTCGGCGCGGCCGCCGTCGGGGAGTACCTGCACTGGCGGGTGGCGATGGCGAGCACGGCCGTCATCGCGCTCCTCCTCGCCTACCGCCTGCGGCGCCTCCAGGAGCCCGAGCACGCGGAGCGCCCACGCCCCGGCGCCGCGCTCCTCCACGTCCTCCGTGAGCGCTGGGCACTGCTCGTCCTCGCCCTGGCCTTCGTCGAGGGGATGGTGGTGCTCGGCTACATCACGTTCTTCCCGACCACCCTCCAGCACACCGGCAGCAGCGCCACCATCGCCGGGGCCGTGACCACCGCATTCGGCATCTCGACGATCCTGTTCGCCTGGCTGGTGAAGCGGCTGGACGGTCGGCTGAGCCCCGCGCGCCTGATCGCCGTCGGGGCGGTCTGCGCCGTGGCGGCGTTCGCCAGCGCCATCGTCGACCAGGGCGTGGCCGGCATGCTCGGCGCCAGCCTCCTCCTGGGCGCGGGCCGCGCGTTCATGCACTCGAGCCTCCAGACCTGGGTGACCGACGTGGTCCCGCAGGCGCGCGCCATGGCGGTCAGCCTCTTCGGCACGCTGCTGTTCAGCGGCACGTCGGCCGCGGCCGCGGTCGGCGGCGTGCTGATCGCCACCGACAGCTACCAGCTCATGTACGTCGTCGCCCTGGCCTCGACGGTCCCCCTCGGGCTCGTGGCCACCTGGGGGAGGAGCCGCTACACCCACCGGTGACGGGGCGGAGCGGCCGCAGCCGGCTCCTGCGAAGGGCCGGGCTCAGAGCCCGGGCATGCTCAGGACGTGCAGGCCGTGGTTCTTGTCGCTCAGGTAGATGTAGCCGCGCGCGTCGACGAGGACGTCCTCGGACTGGGTGACCAGGTCCTTCGGCAGCAGGCCGCGACGTTCGGTCGGGTCGTCGGGCAGGTAGTGCGCGATCTCGCGCGGCAGGTACTCGTCGCGGATGTCGTAGACCCGCAGGCCGCCGTTGAACCAGGTCAGGAACATCAGGTCGTCGGAGTCGAACAGGTGCGGGTCGCCGTTCTGCGGATGGTGCTGGTTGTGCGGACCGAACCGGCCGCCACGCACGGAGAAGTTCGGGTAGCCGGCGTCCTCGTCGGGGGCCGGCACCGGGAGGAGGGACACCAGCCGCGGCCTGGTCTCGTCGCTGATGTCGACGATCCCCGCGAAGTTGTAGGGCTCCTGGCTGCGCTCGGCGATCGCCTCGGTGTTGACCAGCAGCAGCCCGCGCCCGGGCCGGGGGATCGCGGTGTGCAGCGCGATCATGCTGCTGAACGCCGCACCGATCTCGAGGCGCGACACCTGCCGGGGACGGGTGACGTCGGAGATGTCCAGGATGACCAGGCCGGCTGCGCCGTACGGCAGGTAGGCGCGGTCGCCCTCGACGTACGCCGGCCCGTGCAACGAGATCCGCTGGGACGGTGCGGCCCCGCCCGCCGTGAACTGCTCCGGGACGAACCAGCGGCCGGCGACCTTCGGCTCCCGCGGGTCCGCGATGTCAAGAATGAGGTAGATGTTGCCGTCGAAGCCCGGCTGGTGCGCGGCGCAGTGCACGTAGCGACCGCCGGTGTAGTGGTTTCGGTGGGTGCCGTTGTCCCCGGTGCGCCAGTGGCCGAGGAGGACCGGTTCGCGCGGGTTGCTGACGTCGAAGATCCGCACTCCCTCGTCACCGGGCCGAGACGGGTCGCCGCCCCACGCGACCGGAAGCTGCTCGATGCCCTGGACCAGGAGGCCGTCGGCGACCTGGACCTGCCAGGTGGCGGCATGCTCCGGCCCCTCGATCACGGCCACGAGCTCCGGCTGCGCCGGGTCGGTCACGTCGATGACGGAGAGGCGAGGCTCCCAGAAGTGCGTCGCGTAGAGGTACCAGCGGTCCTCCACGACCTGCATCGCCAGCTTGAAGACCGGGCTGCCGGCGACGTCGGTGTAGGAGACGAGGTCGATGCCGCGCGAGCAGTGACCGGGGGCCGGTGGGCCCCCGGTCACGCTCACTGCGCGGCCTCCGCCATCAGGGCGGCGAGCCCGTCCTCCGGCTGCAGGCAGGCGACGCCCCCCGAGCCCCGGTCGGTGACCCAGACCAGGCCGGCCGCGTCGACGAACAGGTCGTTCGCCTGTGGGACGGGCTGCCCCTCGGGCGGCGTGGACACCCAGTGGGCGACCTCCTCGACGTGCTCCGGGTCGGCGAGGTCGTAGACCCGCACACCCGCGTTGAAGTACGTCGCGAAGACGACCCGCTCGCTGCGGTAGGAGCCGGCCCGGTTCTCGTGGAAGTTGTGCGGGCCGCACCGCAGCTCCTGCTGAAGGTACTGCTCGCCCGGGCTCGGGAACCGCGAGACGTACCTCGCCTGCTCCCCCGAGACGTCGAGCACGTGGCTGAACAGCTCGTGGGCGCCGGGGCCGTCCTTCTGCTGCTCGTCGGTCGCCACGACCAGCCCGCGCCCGGGCAGGGGGAGGCAGGTGTGGGTGGCGTCGCCGCCCCAGGACAGGTGGTCGACCTGCTTCGGGGCGGTCATGTCCGACACGTCGAGCACGACGAGGTTGGCGTCGTCGTACCCGAGGTAGGCCCGGTCACCGTCGAGCAGGGCGTGGTGCGCGGCGTACCGCTTGCCCTCGGGCCAGGTCGGCTGCTCGCCGCCCTCGACCCACTGGCCGGGCCACCACCACTTCGCGACGGGCACCGGGTTGGTCGGGTCGAGCATGTCGACCACGACCCAGATCCGGTCGTTGAACCCGGGCGGGGTGGCCGACATGTGGGCGTAGCGGCCACCCTCCCAGACGATCCGGTGGACGCCGCGGCCACCGCACTCCCAGAAGCCGATCTGCTGGGGGTCGAGCGGGTCCTCCAGCGAGTAGACGGCCAGCCCGGCCGACCACGGGCCCTGCGGGCCGGGCGGCCGGAGCGGGAAGCCCTCGTGGTTGACCAGCAGCAGGCCGTCGGCGATCTGCACCTTGTGGGTGTGGGTGTTCGCCGGCGCGTCCCACTGGCGGACCAGGCGGGGACGGGCGGGGTCGGACACGTCCAGGATGGACGTGCCCGCACCCGTGGTGCCGTTGTGGGCGACGTAGAGCACGTCACCCTCGCGGAGCACCTGCATCCCGTCCCCGCGGCCGCCGAGGTCGTGCTGCGAGAGCAGCCGTAGCCCGTCGGCGGAGGCAGTACCTACGGTCACTGCACGTCCGCGATCGCCGGACGCAGCGGGAGACCCAACGCCTTCTGGGCCCTCCAGAGCGGGACCAGGTTGACGTACTTCTTCCAGTCGGTGCCCTGGGGAATGATCTCGAGGTCGATCTGGGTGTTGACGAACTCGTTCATGTCGGCGACCTCGAACCCGCCATCGACGGTGTGGTACGCGGGGTCGTTCTCGTCCACGTAGGCGTCCTTGTAGTCCTGGGGCATTTCGAAGCCCTTGTCCTCGGCCAGCGTCAGCACCGCGTCCTTGTTCGCCATGTCGGTGATGTACTGACGGGCCTTGAGGGTGGCCTCCATGAAGGCCGCGACGGTCTCCGGGCTCTCGTCGAGGAGCTTGCCGACCGACCAGCCGTTCTGCGGGACCGTGTCGGTCTCCTCGAAGAGGAACTTGCCACCGGCGTCCGCCAGCAGCGTGCGGTGCCGCAGCTGGAGGCTCGCGCCGTCCACGGTGCCGGCGATGACCGCCTGGAGGCGCTCGTTGGACTGGCCGCCCGTGCTCACCAGGTGGACGTCCTTGTCGGGGTCGAGGCCGTTGTCGGTGAGCAGCTTGCGGATCAGGAAGTCGTTGCGGCTGCCGAACTGGCCACCCGTGATCGTCTTGCCCTTCAGGTCCTCGGCCGTGTTGATACCCGGACCGACCCCGAGAATGTTGGCCTCACCGCCCAGGTAGGTGCTGATGTAGCGGATGTCGCCCGCACCCTTGGCCGCGGCCGCCATTGCGGTGTCGGTGTCGTAGAGGGCCAGGTCGAGCGAGCCGCCGATGAGCGCCGGGAGCGGGTCCTCGACGGTGACGATCTTGACGTTGTCGATGCCGACCTCGTCGAAGTAGCCCATCTTCTCGGCCACGAGGATGTCCTCGTGGAAGAGGTAGTAGGGGTTGTCGACACCGACCGTGATCTCCTTCTGGACCTTGGAGGTGTCGATCTTGCCGCTGATCTGGGACTCACTGGATGGCATGGGAGGGGCACCCGGGCCGGAGCCGGCACTGGCGTCGTCCCCACATGCGGTGAGTGCGACGGCCAGCATGGACACGCCGACCAGGCTGGAGAGCAAACGATTGCGATTCATGGTTGTTCTTCTTCCTTCTGTGGACCGAGATCCGGGGAACCTGGGATTGAGGGGGGCTTACGACGGCAGGTCGCGCCACGGCGCGACTCGCCTTTCCAGCCAACGCATCAGCTGGACGAGGGCCACCGACATCACCGCGAGGAGCAGCAGGGTGGCGTACAGCATCGGCGCGTCGAACCGGTCACCCGCGCGGTCCAGCAGGAAGCCGAGACCGGCTCCGCCGCCGCCGAGCAGCTCACCGATCAGCATGCCGACGAGGCCACGGGCGATGCCTTGGTTGATTCCCGAGATCACGAACGGAAGCGTGAAGGGAAAGATGATCTTGACGTACATCTGGAACGAGTTGGTGCCGAACACCCGCCCGGCACGGAGCAGCGACGGATCGACCGTCTTCACGCCGGCCATGCAGTTGACCATGATCGGAAACACCGCGGAGAGCACGATGATCGTCAGCTGCATCTGGTTGCCGAAGCCCATGATCAGGATCAGCAGCGGGATCAGCGCCACCCGCGGGAGCGACGTCATCGCCCACACGTAGGGACTGAGAAGCAGGTCGGCGGTCTTGCTCGCACCCATGAACAGGCCGACCGGGATCCCGATCGCCGCCGAGATCACCAGGCCGATCAGCAGGTTCGACACGCTGTGCTGCAGCTCGGGGCCGATCACTCCGTCGCGGAAGCCGGTGTAGATGGCCTCGAAGGTGTCGGTGATCCGCGGGAAGAACAGCGGGTTCACCAGCTCGGCGCGCGCCACGATCTCCCAGGCGGTGAAGAAGAGCGTCAGGTTGACGATGGTGATCACCGTGTTGCGGAACGGCGCGAAGCGCGAGATCTTCAGGTCCTCGACGACCTTGCTGCCGCCGATCTGGTTCGCGCCGGCCTCGTCGGCGGCCGCCGTTGCGGCGGTGGTCCGGGTGCTCGTCATCGTCACTTCGCCTCCTTCGCGCCCAGCGCCTCGTCCTGCAGCAAGGACCAGATGTGCTCGCGCAGCTCAGCGAATCTCGGCGAGCTCTTGGCGTCGCCCTCGAGCCGCGGACGGGGCAGGTCGACGTCGACGACCTCCTTGATCGTCCCCGGCCGGTTGGAGATGACCGCGACCCGGTCGCCGAGCATCACGGCCTCGTCGATCGAGTGGGTGATGAAGATGACCGTCTGCCGGGTCTGGGAGATGATCCGCTCGAACTCCGCCTGCATGGCCTCGCGGGTCATGGCGTCGACGGCACCGAAGGGCTCGTCCATCAGCAGGATGGCGGGCTTGGTCACCAGCGCCCGGGCGATGCCGACGCGCTGCCGCATGCCACCCGAGAGCTCGTGCGGGTAGGCCTTCTCGAAGCCGGTCAGGCCGACCAGGCCGAGCGCCTCGGCCACCCGCTCGGCCTGCTCGGCCTTGCTCGGCCGGTTGCCGCGGTTCTCCATCGCGAACTGGACGTTGCGCTCGACGGTGCGCCAGGGCAGGAGCGCGTAGTCCTGGAAGACCATGGCGCGGTCCGCGCCGGTGCCGCGCACCGGCTTGCCGTCAACCGTCATGGTGCCCTCGAGGGGCTTGAGGAAGCCGGCGATCATGTTGATGAAGGTGCTCTTGCCGCATCCCGACGGCCCGACGATGGCGAGGAACTCACCCCGGCGGATCTCGAGGGAGACGTCCCGCAGGGCGATCAGCCGGGTCTTGGCGCGGCGGTTCTCGTAGCCCGCCGTGACGCGGTCGGCGACGATGACCGTCTCGCGGTCGTCCTCGATCCGCGAGGCCTCCGGGGATGCGAGAGCAGCCTGTGGGCGGTCATTAGCCGCTGTGCGAGCCATGTGTGCTCCTCGTGGTGCTGGCGTCCTGGTGTCTGCTGCAAACGATTGTGAATCGTAGGGGGGATCACCTGTGGCGTCAATCACCTCGCCACACCGAATTTGTCGGCGCGGAGACCGGTTCGGAGGCGGCCCACAGCGCTCCGGCAGTTCCGCGCGTGAAGTCCCAGCGGTGCTCTGCAATCGAATGCACTGTTCTCCGCTAGGTTCTGCCGGGTGCGCCCGGACCCGGGCGCCGCCGACGTGAGGAGCACCGGCATGGCGAGGCGCGGACGGTCACCGATCCTGCTGCTGCAGGCGACCGCCTTCGTGAGCACCCTCGACCGGTTCGCCATGCCGCCGGTCCTGGTGGCGATCGCCGTCGATCTCGACGCCCCGCTCGCCGATGTCGTGCACGCGGCTGGCATCTACTTCCTCGTCTACGGACTGAGCCAGCCGGTATGGGGTGCGGTCTCGGACCGGCTCGGGCGGGTCGCCACGATGCGCGTCACCCTGCTGCTCGCGGCGGTGTGCACCATTGCGTCGGCCTTCTCGGGGTCGGTGGCCGTACTCGGGCTCACCCGCGGTCTGGCGGGCGGCCTGTACGGCGCGGCGTACCCCTCGCTGCTCATCTACATCGGCGATACGGTAGCCGCCTCCGTGCGCCAGCGCGAGGTCGCCCGGCTGATGGTCGGCGTCGCGACCGGCACCGCCCTGGCCTCCGTGGGCGCCGGACTCCTGGCGGACGTCGCGACCTGGCGTGCGGCCTTCGTCGTCACCGGCGTCGCGTCCCTGCTGCTGGCGTGGCTGCTCCGGAAGTTGCCCGAGCCCGACGTTCTGCGGATCCCCGGTTCTCCCCTGAAGCCGCTGGGGCTGGTGCTGCGGTCGCGGACCACGATGCTGGTGCTGTTGCTGGCGTTCACCGAAGGGGTGGTGCTGCTGGGCGCTCTGACGCTCCTCCCTCCCGCGATCGAGAACGCTGGCGCGACGACCGCGGTGGCCGGCGCCGCCACGGCGGTCTACGGCGTGTCGGTGTTCGCCTGCGCGCGCGCGGTCGGCCGACTCAGCCAGAGCTGGCACCCCTGGCGGCTGATCGTCCTGGGCGGCGCGGCAGCAGCGGTCGGCTGTGCGTTGATGGCCGTGTCGCAGGCGCCCGCGATGGCAGTGGCGGTGGCCGCGCTCCTGGGGCTGGCCTGGACGGCGATGCATTCGTCCCTCCAGACCTGGGCGACCGAGGTGCTGCCGGCCGCGCGCGCCTCGGTCGTCTCGCTGTTCGCGGGCTCGCTCTTCGTCGGCAGCGCGCTCGCCGCCCTGCTCGTCGCGGGACTGGCCGACGCCGGTCGGTACGACGTGATCTTCCTGACCGGCGCGGTGCTCGCCGTGCCGCTCGGCGCCGGCGCTGGTCTGGCGCGGTCGCGTTGGCACCGACCCGCCGAGCCCGTGGGCTCCTAGGATGAGCCGCGTGCAGACCCCGACGCTCCGCGACGTGGCCCACGCCGCCGGCGTCCACCCTGCGACGGCATCGCGCGCCCTGAACCCCTCCACCCGGGCTCTGGTCAACGCCGACACCGCCCGACGGGTGATCAAGGTGGCGGAGTCGCTCGGCTACCGACCGAACCCGATCGCGCGCGGCCTGAAGACCTCGAAGTCCGGCTCGGTCGGTCTGGTCATCCCGGACCTGACGAACCCGCTCTTCCCGCCGATCGTGCGCGGCATCGAGGACGTGCTGGAGCCGGCCGGCTACAGCGGCCTGATCGTGAACACCGACAACGACCCCGACCGTGAGCAGGCCCAGATCGAGTCCCTGAGGTCGCGGCAGGTGGAGGGTCTCATCGTCGCTACCGCGCTCGTCCACCACCCGTTGCTCGAGCAGCTGCGCCGCGAGGGCGTGCTGATGGTCATGGTGAACCGCCGCCCGGACGGGATCGACGTACCCTCCATCACGCCGGACGACGCGGCGGGGATCCAGATGGCCGTCCAGCATCTCGCGGGGCTTGGCCACCGCCGGATCGCCCACCTCGCCGGTCCCCCGAACACCTCGACCGGGGTGGTGCGGGCGCGTTCGTTCCGCAGCACGGTGCGCGACCTCGGGCTCGACGACGACCCCGCGCTCGTCACCACCTGCCGCTACTGGAGTGAGGACTCCGGCGCCGAGGCGCTGCGCGAGCTCCTGGACTCGGGTGTGGAGTTCACGGCCGTCGTCGCCGGCAACGACCTGATCGCGCTCGGCTGCTACGACGTCTTCGCGGAGCGTGGGATCGACTGCCCGCGCACCATGAGCGTGGTCGGGTTCAACGACATCCCGTTCCTCGACAAGCTCCGTCCGCCGCTGACGACCGTGGCGATCCCGCACCAGCAGATCGGCACCGAGGCGGCCCGTCTCCTGCTCGACGGGATCGCCGAGCCCAACCGACCGGCGCGGTCGGTGCTGCTGCCGCTCACGTTGGTCGTGCGCGGATCGACGGCCCCGCCGCGGGACGCCTGACACCCGGCATCGGATCAGCTGACCCGCTGGCCCCGGTGCAACACCCCCTGGATGCGATTGGCTTGGCGTGGACCTCGCCGACGCCCGGGTCGTGGAGCCGATCGCGCCGATGAGTCGGTGACCCGGGTCGGGTCGGAACCTGCATGACCGCAGGAAAGTTCGACAACAGGTTCGGCCACCCGGACGCCGAGGCGCCCCCCTGGGAGGACATCGAACGGCTGCTGGGCCGCGCCGAGCTCTACTGGCTCACGACCGTCCGCGCCGACGGGCGACCGCACGTCACGCCGCTGGTCGGCGTCTGGCACGACGGCGCCTTCGCGTTCTGCACCGGGGAGACCGAGCAGAAGCACCGCAACCTGGCGGCCGGCCCCGAGGTCGCGGTGACCACGGGCACCAACACCTGGCGGGCCGGCACCGACGTCGTGGTCGAAGGAGCCGCCGAGCGAGTCACCGGTCGCGAGGCCCTCACCCCGCTCGCGGCAGCCTGGGCCGCGAAGTACGGCGACGACTGGGCGTGGACCGCAGGCGAGGAAGGGTTCGTCGACGGCGACGGCAGCCGGCCCTGGGTCTACCGCGTCCGGCCGCGCAAGGTCATCGCGTTCGCGAAGGACCCGCACGGCCAGACGACGTACCGCTTCTGAGCCTGAACGGGATACTCCGTGACAGAACTGTCGTAACTGGGCGTCCGGGACGACAGTTTCGTCACGGAGTATCCAGAACCCTGTCAGAAATGGTCAGGCCGCGACCGTGGCGGCCTCGCGGCGGCGGGCCTCCTGCTTGCTCCGCGCCTCGATCGCACGACGGACCTTGGCGCCGCCGGTGGTCATCTTCCAGAGCTTGGCCAGCTGCTGCGGGGCGTTCCTGGGGGTGGTCTCGGCGAGCCAGCCGTTGGGCAGCGAGAGCCGGACCACCTTGTGCCAGGCGGAGTAGACCTGCTTGGGCAGCGAGGCCTCGTGGTAGCTCAGGCCGTAGCGCTGGAAGACGTCCTTCACCTTGGGCGCGATCTCGGCGTACCGGTTGCTCGGCAGGTCCGGGTACAGGTGGTGCTCGATCTGGTGCGACAGGTTGCCGGTCATGAAGTGCAGGGCCTTGCCGCCCGAGATGTTGGCCGAGCCCAGCATCTGGCGGAGGTACCAGTCGCCGCGGGTCTCGCCCTCGATGGAGGACTTCTCGAAGGTCTCGACGCCCTCGGGGAAGTGGCCGCACATGATGACCGAGTGCGTCCACAGGTTGCGCATCAGGTTGGCGGTGAAGTTCGCGGCGACCGTGGGGAGGAACGACGGGCCGGACAGGATCGGGTGGACGACGTAGTCCTTGGTGGCCTGGTTGCGGATCTTCTTGAGCGTCACCTTGTACTGGGCCTTGAACTCGGGGTTCGTGCGCCGCTTCTCGCTGGCGAGGTTCTTGCCGAGCTCCAGGTCGTAGGCCGCGATGCCGTACTCGAAGAAGCACGCGTTGATGAAGTTCCACACCGGCTGGGCGAGGTACATCGGGACCCAGCGCTGGTCCTCGTCGACGCGCATGATGCCGTAGCCGAGGTCGTTGTCCTTGCCGACGACGTTCGTGTACGTGTGGTGGAGCTCGTTGTGCGAGTGCTTCCACTGCTCCGACGGCGAGGCGTTGTCCCACTCCCACGTGGTCGAGTGGATCTTCGGGTCCCGCATCCAGTCCCACTGGCCGTGCATGATGTTGTGGCCGATCTCCATGTTCTCGATGATCTTCGCGATCCCCAGGCCGGCCGTGCCCACGACCCAGGCCGGCGGGAACAGGCTGGCGAGCAGGACGGCGCGGCTGCCCAGCTCGAGCTTGCGCTGGAAGTCGATGACCTTGCGGATGTACGCCGCGTCGGACTCGCCGCGGGCGTCGAGGAACTCCTGGCGGATCGCGTCGAGCTCGACGCCGATCC
>JAOPXC010000172.1 GCA_025965335.1 Nocardioides sp.
GGTGAACGTCAGACCGGAGGGCAGCGCACCGGTCTTGCTGATCGAGGTGACGGCCGGCGCGCCGGACGTGGTGATGGTGAAGGTGCCGGCGCTGCCGGTCGTGAACGTCGCCGTCGTCGCGCTGGTGAACGCCGGTGGCTGTCCGACGCTCAGCGTCGCGGCGCTCGTGGTCGCGCTCGAGACCGAGTTGGTGAAGACCGCCCGGTACAGGTTGCCGTTGTCGCCCGCAGCCGTCGTGAACGACAGGGTCGAGCTGGTCGCACCGACGATGTTGGCGAAGCCGCTGCCGTCCTCGCGCTGCCACTGGACGGTCGGGGTCGGGAACCCGCTCGCGGCGGCAGTGAAGGTCACCGGGTCGCCCGCACTCACGGTCTGTGCGGACGGGTTGGTGGTGATCGCCGGGGCACGGTGCACCGTGATCGGGACCGTCGCCGTCGTGTTGTCGAAGCCCACCAGCACGTGGCCGGCGCCGGATGTGTTCTGCGAGTTGAAGCCGGCACTGGCCGCACCGGAGGCGATGTTGACGGACGCCGCACTGACCGTGGCGGAGGTGGGGAGGGGATCGGTGAACGTCACCGGGAGGCCGGCGAACGCCGTGAGGTCGGGCGCCGCGACGGCGCTGCCCAAGGAGTCCGTCGTGAGCGAACCGGTGACGGTCGAGCTCCCCCCCGGGCCGACAACTGTCGACGGGTTGGCGCTCGCGGTCAGGACGAGCCGCGGGCTCACCGTCGCTGTCGCAGGTGCGGCGGCGGCGACCGTGTCGCAACCGGTGGATCCCGGACCAGCGCTGCAGCCCCACCAGTTCTCGGTGGCGTCAACCGACGTGGCGCCGGTGCCGACATGGAGGGCCGAGCCCGAACCGGCGACGTTGCCGACGAACCGGTTGTAGTGGAGCAGGGCCGTTCCCGTGGTGACCTCGATCGCTCCCCCGGCGGGCGTAGCCGGCCCACCCGTCACCGAGTTGCCGGTGAACGTCGAGCGGCTCACGGTCAGGGTGCCGCTCTCCTGCCGGATGGCCGCACCGAGCGCGCCCCCCGTGGTGGAGACGACCGTGTTGTTGGTGAACCGTGAGTCGCTCACAGTCATGGCGACGCTCGCTGGCGCCCGGACGTCCAGGGCGCCCCCGTTGGTGACGCTGCTCCCGTTGGTGTTGGTGGCCGAGTTGCCGTTGAAGGTGGAGTCGGTGATCGTCAACGACTCGGACGCCGACGTGCCGGTCGCGGAGTAGGCCACTGCCGAACCGGGGCTGCTCTTCGAGCTGTTGTTGCTGAACGTCGAGTTGCTGATGGTCAACTGGCCGCCGACGAACTGGACTCCCCCGCCAGGTCGGTTCGTGATGTTGGGCGTGGCCAGGTTGGCGTTGTTGCCGGTGATGACGGAGTTGGTGATCGTCAGGGTGTCCGGCGTGGTCGCGTTCGCGGAGCCGGCGATGATGCCCGCCCCGCCGAAGTCCGTGTCGGCGCCGCCCTGGATCGTCAGGTCGGACACGGTGCCGCTGATTCCGCCGACGAGCCCGTCGTCGAAGTTGAGCACCCGGCTGCTGCCGGCGGCATCGATGACGGTCGACGCGGATCCCGTCCCGTCGAGCGTCACGTTCTGCCCGGCGTGGAGGCCGACCTTCAGCTGACCGTTCGACAACGTGTAGGTCCCCGACGGAATGGTGATCGTCGACGTGCCGCCGTTGTTGTTGGCCAGGCAGACGGCTTCACGCAGGCTCAGCGAGCTCGGCGCCGTGAGGATGGCCGGGTTCCCGCAGGCGCCACCGCTGGCCGACGAGTCGGCCGTCGTGGTGACGATGAATGTGGTGGCCGCCGCGGCCGGGGACGCCGCAAGGACCACCTGGGCCCCGAGCGTGAGGGCAAGCGCCAGCCCCGCACCGATGAACGAGCGCGGCATGGACTTGCGGGTGGTCCCCATAAGCACTCCTCGAGATGGTGACGAGCGAGCTCGTCGGATGAGACTGAGCAGTGCTGCGGGCAGCCGCTGACCGGCCGCCCGCACCTCAGCTGCGCGGTGGAAAGATTCCCTGCAAGGCGATGACGAAGTTCAGGACGAGGTACGGCGGCATGTTGTTGTGGGGCTGCCCGCCCCCGGTCGCCCCGAGCGCCGTCGGCGCCAGGTCGGCCGCGGTGCCGCTCGTCGCGTAGATCAGGTCGCCGGCCCGGCCCTGGTGCGCCTGCGCCCACACCGCGCCCGCCGGTGAGTTCGTCGCCCCGCCGCCCGGGACCGCCTGCGGCGTGTGTCTGTGGGGCGGCAACGTCTGCTGGGTGATCGTCGCCGAGGTGGCGCCGCCCGTCTCGCCCAGGCCGACCGGGGTGAGCCCGGGTGTGGTGTGGCCCGCGTGGACCGGGATGCGCGCCTGCAGGTTGGGGAGCCCGAACGTGGTCTGCCCGTTCCCGCCGTACATCGTGCCGAGGATCGAGAAGAGTGCGGTGTTCTGTTGAATCGGGAGCAACTGCCCGCTGCACGTCGCCCACCCCAGGGGGGCGAAGTTGAAGCCGACGGCACGAATCTCGCCGAGGTAGGGCTCGGTCACTGGCTACCTCAGTTCCTGCTCGGGAAGATGCCGACCACACAGATGCCGGACGTGATGGCCAGATAGGGCGGCATGTTGTCGTGGGCCTGGCCCTGCCCGGCCGCGCCCAGGGCGCCCGGCGACATGGTCGTGTTGGAGCCGGTCCCAAAGGCGGTCTGCAGCGACTCGGCCCACAGCGCCCCGTCAGGCGCGGCCGTGGTGGCGGTTGCGCGAGCCGAGACGACATGGGTGTGCGCCGGGATCTCGGCCTGGGTGAGCACGTGGGTCTCCTCACCGGCTCGCTCGCCCAGGTGAAAGGAGTTTCCGCTGCTGTCGAAGTGCACCGGGGCTCGGCCGCGCAGGTCGGGAAGTGCGAACGTTTGGATCCCGTCTCCGCCGTACGTCGTGCCGAGGAGCGAGAAGAGCGCCTGGTTCGAGCTGATCGGCATGGTCTGACCCTCGCACCGCATCCATCCACGCGGCACGAAGTTGAACCCGAACATCCGGATCTCGCCGATGTACGCCTCACTCATGGTGTCTCCTCCTGCCCTCAGGCCTGGCTCGGGAAGATGCCCTCGACGGCAATGATGAAGCTCACGCCGAGGTAGGGGGCACGGTTGTCGTGCGGCAGCCCGCTGCCCGCGACGGAGACTCCGGTCGGGTCCATCGCCACGGAGGGAGCGTCGGTGCTGTACGGCGTGTCGGCCCAGGTCGCCCAGAGGTTGCCGGCGGGAACGGTCGACGACGCCGGGCCGTCAACGGCCCGGACGTCGTGCGTGTGGACCGGCAGCTGCGCAACGGTGAGGGTGACCGACTCCTGCCCCCCGACCTCGCCGTGGGGATGGGACGGCGACGGCCCGATCGGCATCCGGCTGCCGAGGTTGGGCAACCCGAACGTCGTCTGGCCGTCACCTCCGTACGTCGTGCCAAGCAGTGTGTACAGCGCCTCGTTCGCCGCGATCGCGAGGAGCTGGCCGTCGCAGAATGCCCACCCCATAGGTGCGTAGGTGCCGCCGAACATCCTGATCTCGCCGAGGTAGGCATCGGTCATGGGGTGGCAGCCCCTTCCGGAACAGCGGGTCGACGCATCTCGAGATAGCCGACGGTGAGGGGGCCAGGGTTCTCGACAGGGTTCTCGACAGGGTTCTCGACGTCCTCGAAGCCGAGGGACTCGTACAGCCGCCGGGCCTCTCGGTTCTCGGACCAGACACTCAGCCGGACGGGAAGACGGGCGCGCTCGGCTTCCTGGATCACCTCGCGCAGGGCTGCGGAACCGATCCCCCGGCCACGGTGGGCGCTCCCCACGGTCACGTCGACGATGCGCACGGCGTCGGAGGTGTCCTCGACGAGCAACCGGCCGACCTCGACCCCGTCGGCCAGCAGGATGTCGTGGCGGGCGTCCGGGTAGCTGGCGGCGTACTGCGACCACTGCGCACGGAACTGGAGGTCGAGCAGCCCTTCCCGGACCTCCGGTGCCAGCAGCGCCAGGTCCGGACGTGAGTCGGCGAACAGGCCGCGCAGGAGGCTCTCGTCCGCGGATCCGGCCGGGCGGCGCAGCAGGGTGTCGCACTTGGGCATGTCAGCGCGACCTGTTGACGATGGCTTGCAGGGAATCGCCCGAGCCGAACGAGGAGAGGAAGAGCCGGTGGGTCGGAACGCCGTTCCGGCTGATCACGTAGATCGCGTCCTGGAGGCGGGCGACGCCGACCGGCTCGAAGATCAGGATGAAGCAGTGCGGACGCTGCCTGGCCGTCGTTGGCGCGAGGTCGCGGATGTCGGTGAGCCGGACCCGGACCGAGTGGCCGCCGTGCCGGGCGGTAAACACGCGGCCGACCGACTTCG
>JAOPXC010000178.1 GCA_025965335.1 Nocardioides sp.
GCGCACCGAGGCGTAGAACTTCAGCGCCTTGCCACCGGTGGTGGTCTCGGGCGAGCCGAACATCACGCCGATCTTCTCGCGCAGCTGGTTGATGAAGATCATCGTCGTGTTGGAGTTGCTCAGGGCACCGGTCATCTTGCGCAGCGCCTGGCTCATCAGCCGGGCCTGCAGGCCCACGTGGCTGTCGCCCATCTCGCCCTCGATCTCGGCGCGCGGCACGAGCGCGGCCACCGAGTCGATCACGATCAGGTCGAGAGCACCCGAGCGGACCAGCATGTCGGCGATCTCGAGCGCCTGCTCACCGGAGTCGGGCTGCGAGACCAGCAGGGCGTCGGTGTCGACGCCGAGGTTCTTCGCGTAGTCGGGGTCGAGCGCGTGCTCGGCGTCGATGAACGCGACGATGCCGCCCGCGCGCTGGGCGTTGGCCACCGCGTGCAGGGCGACCGTGGTCTTGCCGGAGGACTCCGGACCGTAGATCTCCACCACGCGACCGCGCGGGAACCCGCCCAGGCCGAGCGCGACGTCGAGGGCGATCGACCCGCTCGGGATGATCTCGAGCGGTGCTCGCACCTCGTCGCCCAGGCGCATGACCGAGCCCTTGCCGAACTGCTTCTCGATGTTGGCGAGCGCGGCGTCGAGGGCCTTCTCGCGGTCTCCACCAGCCATGGTGCGTCCTTCTCTGTCGTCGGGTGCAGGTACGTCGGCGACGCTACGACGGGCCACCGACAGAGCCTGATCAGCCCGGCCGAACGCTGTGGAAAACCCCGCCGCGCGTCGTACCTGTGGACCCACCTTAGCCCGAACAGGTGTTCGACTGGAGTACGACACGCGGCGTGTCGCAACCCGGCCCCGGGAACCTGCCAGCGGGTCACCGCCCCGCCACGGCTTCGGGGTCTCGACGACGATCGCTGCTCGGCCGCGAGGCCGGGCTCGACGCCAGGGTCAGTCGTTGTCGGAGGCCTGGCGGGCGTCGAGGTTCTGGGTCGCCCGCTCGATGTACGTCGGCAGCACGTCGAGGAGCTCTTGGAGCATGCCGAGCTCTAGGTGCACCTTGATCGCCAACTTGTCGGCGAGGTTGTCGAAGTTGCGGGTGAAGAGCTCGACCGAAACGGTCGGCTTCAACTCACCGCTGGGCGTGCGGTAGGCGCCGGTCCCCAGGGTCACGTGCTCCGCGATCAGGCCGCCGTGGTCGCGCTCGGGCCAGGACTCCGGGGGTTCGGATGCAGACATGCGGCCGACGCTAGCCGACGGCCACCGGGTCGGCGCCGCCAGGGATGTCGTAGGTCAGCTCGATGCCGTCGGCCCACGAGGAGCACGAGCAGCCTTCCGGGTCCGGGAGGTGGGCGACGGTGTCGGTGAGCACCGTCTTGAGCCGCTCGAGGTTCTGGCGGAACAGCGCGAAGACGTCCTCCTGGCCGACACCGGAGCCTTCCTCGACGCCGGCGTCCATGTCGGTGACGAGGGCGATCGCCGCGTAGCACTGGCGCAGCTCGCGGGCCAGCGCCGCTTCCGGCGACCCGGTCATGTTGATCAACGTCCAGCCCTGGTCGGCGTAGTGCGCGGACTCGGCACGCGTGGAGAAGCGCGGGCCCTCGATCACCACCATCGTGCCGCCGCGCGAGATGTCGGGGTCGGCCGCGACGACGGCCTTGGACAGTCGGACGCAGTAAGGGTCGGCGAACGGAAGGTGCACGGCGCCGGTCTCGACGTAGGACTGGGTGCGACCTGTGGTCCGGTCGACGAGCTGGTCGGGAACGACGACGTCGCCGGGGGCCACCTCGTCACGCAGACCGCCCACGGCGCACGGCGCGAGCACCTGACGCACCCCCAGCGACCGCAGCGCCCAGAGGTTGGCGCGGTAGTTGATGCGGTGCGGCGGGAACTCGTGTGCCTTGCCATGGCGCGGCAGGAACGCCACCCGCCGCCCCGCCACGGTTCCCACGGCCACGGGCGCGGACGGGGCGCCGTACGGCGTCTCGACCGGGTGCTCCTCGGGATCCTCGATGAAGGAGTAGAAGCCGGTGCCACCGATGACGGCCACGTCCGCGATCGCGCTCACCCGGGTTCCCCGGGGAAAGCGGAGCGAAGCGAGCATCTGTCTGGGGTGGTCATGGTTGAACTCTGCCAGCAGGTCAGCGTTCGCTGGGCGGCAGCTCGAGCTGGCGCCAGACGGCCGCCCAGACCTGCTTCGGCGGCACCCCGGCATCGAGGGCCTCGCCAGCGGTGCGTCCGCCGAGCTCGGCGAGGACCACCTGCTCGGCCCACGCCCGGGCGTAGGCGGTGCCGAGCGCGTGCTCGAGGCGGGCCCAGAACTCGGTGTGCCTCACGTGCGCTCGGCGAGTACATCGTGGAGGTGATGGACGACGTCGTGCAGGTGGTAGCGGCCCAGCGTCTCGATCGTGAACTCGCTTCCGTTGCTGCGGACCCCTGCTCGTCCCCACGCGTCACCCGGAACCGTGTCGTACAGGTCGGCGATCGCGGCCGCGGCGGCCACCAGCTCGAGCGTGACGATCCCCGGGACCTGCTCGGCGTAGTTCGCCGCGACCGCGGTCTCGTCCTGGTCCCAGTTCGCGAACCGCGGCTCGTCCTCGGACAGCATCGCCTGGACGCGCTCGCGGAAGACCCGGTGGACGTCCCGCACGTGACAGGCGTACTCGAGCGGCGACCAGACCCCTGGGTCGGGTCGCGCGGTGGCGCCCGGGGCCGCAAGCACCGGTTCCCACCCGGCCGCGTTGTCGCGCACGGCTGCTCCGAGCCGCTCGACGGACAGGTCGTCGGCGACGAACCCGCACTCGGGGCAGGGGCGGTCCAGGACCCAGGTCCAGTCCTTGGTGTCGGGCTCGATGGTGTTGGGTGTCGGGCTCACCCCAGCATTCTCCTCGCCCGTGGGGGACCGCGCCGCCGGGATCCTGCCAAGGTCGGGAAAGATGGCGCCATGCTGATCCGTCCCGCCACCGACAGTGACCTTCCTTCGGTGAAGGCGATCTACGACGAGCACGTCCACCACGGGATCGCGACCTTCGACGTGGAGCCACCGCCGCTGGACTACTGGCGCTCGCGCCTGGAGAGTCCGGAGTTCGGTGACCGCTTCCTGGTCGCGGGCCAGGACGGCGTCGCCGTCGGATATGCGTACTCGTCGTCGTACCGCCCGCGTCCGGCCTATCGGCACACCCGGGAGACGTCGGTCTACCTCGCGGACTCGGCCCAGGGACAGGGGCTCGGCAGACAGCTGTACGACGCGCTGCTGGAGGTGCTGCGAGAAGACGGCGTACGAACCGCGCTCGCCGTCGTCGCCCTCCCGAACCCCGCGAGCCAGGCGCTGCACCGGGCCTGCGGCTTCGCGTCGCTCGGGGTGATGCACGAGGTCGGCTTCAAGTTCGAGCG
>JAOPXC010000395.1 GCA_025965335.1 Nocardioides sp.
CGAGCGTGACCCGCAGTACTTCACGCGCATGGCGGCCGACATCCGCGGCGTGACCGAGGAGACCACCACCGGCGTCCACCGGCTGTACGAGTTCGCCCGCAACGGCTCGCTGCTCTTCCCGGCGATCAATGTCAACGACTCGGTCACGAAGAGTAAGTTCGACAACAAGTACGGCTGCCGCCACTCGCTCATCGACGGCATCAACCGGGCGACCGACGTGCTCATCGGCGGCAAGGTCGCGGTCGTCTGTGGCTACGGCGACGTCGGCAAGGGCTGCGCGGAGTCGCTGCGCGGCCAGGGCGCCCGCGTGATCGTCACCGAGATCGACCCGATCAACGCGCTGCAGGCGGCGATGCACGGCTACGAGGTCACCACGCTCGACGAGGTCCTCGGCAAGGCCGACATCATCATCACCGCGACCGGCAACAAGGACGTCGTCACGGTGGAGCAGATGCAGCGGATGAAGTTCCAGGCGATCGTCGCCAACATCGGCCACTTCGACAACGAGATCGACATGGCCGGTCTCGAGTCGTACGCCGGCGTCGTCCGCAAGAACGTCAAGCCTCAGGTCGACGTGTGGACCTTCCCTGCCAAGGATTCCGGGGAGGGCAACGCGATCATCGTGCTGTCCGAGGGTCGTCTGATGAACCTCGGTAACGCGACCGGCCACCCGTCGTTCGTGATGTCGAACTCCTTCACGAACCAGGTGCTGGCGCAGATCGAGATCTTCACCAAGCCGCAGGACTACCCCGTGGGCGTCTACGTGCTGCCCAAGCACCTCGACGAGGAGGTCGCCCGGCTGCACCTGGGCGCGCTCGGCGTGAAGCTCACGACCCTGACCGAGTCGCAGGCGTCGTACCTCGGTATCGACGTCGCCGGCCCGTACAAGTCCGACCAGTACCGCTACTGATCACCCGCAACGTCCCGGACGGGCCTGCCTGCCGCACGGCAGGCAGGCCCGTCCGCGTGTGTCCCACGGGGCCCCGAGCCCGCACTGCACGGTTGTTGCCACGGCCAGTGGCAAGATTGAGCGCATGAGCCAGCCGTCGGACTTCGCCACGAAGGGCCGCGTCCTCGTCGTCGACGACGACGCATCCCTGGCGGAGATGCTCACGATCGTGCTCCGGCAGGAGGGCTTCGACAGCCGGATGTGCGTCCGCGGCGACCTCGCCCTCGAGGAGTTCCGCGACTACCGGCCCGACCTGGTGCTCCTCGACCTGATGCTCCCCGGCAAGGACGGCATCGACGTCTGCAAGGAGATCCGCGCCGAGTCGGGCGTGCCGATCGTGATGCTGACGGCCAAGGGCGACACCGTCGACGTGGTGGTCGGTCTCGAGTCCGGGGCCGACGACTATGTCGTGAAGCCGTTCAAGCCCAAGGAGCTGGTCGCCCGCATCCGGGCGCGGGTGCGTCGCTTCGACACCGGTTCCCAGGAGACGCTGAGCATCGGCGACCTCGCCATCGACGTCGCCGGGCATGCGGTGTCCCGGGCCGGCCGGCCGATCAGCCTGACCCCGCTGGAGTTCGACCTGCTGGCCTGCCTGGCCCGCAAGCCCTGGCAGGTCTTCACGCGGGAGGTCCTGCTCGAGCAGGTGTGGGGCTACCGCCACGCCGCCGACACCCGCCTGGTCAACGTCCACGTCCAGCGGTTGCGGTCCAAGGTCGAGCACGACCCCGAGAACCCCGAGATCGTGGTGACGGTCCGTGGCGTCGGTTACAAGGCCGGGAACGTCTAGGACCCGCCCCAGGTCGGTTCCCGCGACCTTGCGGCGGGGGCTCACCTTCTGGCGGCGGTCGATCCAGGCGCGTGTGGTCGCGAGCACCCTCGTCCTCTCCGCGGTCGTGATCAGCGCCGTCGGGTGGTTCCTGCTCCAGCAGACCCGCGAGGGGCTGCTCCAACACCGCGTGGACGCCGTTGTCGGCGAGGCCAACGCCGAGACCAAGGATGCCCGGGAGCGGCTGCTGGCCGTTTCGGGCACCGACGTCGACTCGCAGGGCCAGCAGACCGAGCTCGTCACGCCGATCATCCAGCGTGGCGTCACCCGCGGCTTCAGCGTCGTGCTCGGCGGTCCGGTCGGGGGGATCGCCGGGGGGCTCGAGGGCGGCGGTGCCAGGTCCACACCCGGCCTCGAGCTGAGCAGCGTTCCCGTGTCACTCCAGGAGCACTTCGACGCGAGCGCCGAGCCCGCGTGGACCTACACGAAGATCCGCACCGTCGCCGAGTCCGGTGCGGTGACGGAGGAGCCCGGGATCGTGGTCGGGTCGCGGGTGGTGCTGCCGGCCGACGGTTCGGCGTACACCCTCTACTACCTGTTTCCGCTCAACGAGGAGCGAGAGACGCTCGCCCTCGTCACCCGGGCCCTGCTCACCGCCGCCGTGCTGCTGCTGATCCTGGTGGCCGGGCTCACCTGGCTGGTCACCCGCCAGGTCGTCACCCCGATCCGGATGGCGCGCCGCGTCGCCGAGCGGCTGGCCGCTGGTCGCCTGCAGGAGCGGCTCAAGGTCTCCGGAGAGGACGACCTCGCGCGCCTCGCGACGTCGTTCAACCAGATGGCCAGCAACCTGCAGCGCCAGATCCGGCAGCTCGAGGAGCTCAGCCGGCTGCAGCGCCGGTTCGTGGCCGACGTGTCCCACGAGCTCCGCACCCCGCTGACGACCGTGCGGATGGCGGGGGACGTGCTGCACGACGCTCGTCAGGCCTTCGACCCCACCACCGCCCGCGCCGCCGAGCTGCTCCAGCTGGAGCTCGACCGCTTCGAGACGTTGCTGGTCGACCTGCTCGAGATCAGCCGGTTCGACGCCGGCGCGGCCGTCCTGGACGCCGACGACGTGAACCTGGTCGACGTGGCGCACCGCGTGGTCGACATGACGCAGGCCCTGGCCGATCAGCGCGGCGTCCGGGTCGTGGTCCAGGCTCCCGACCACCCGTGCCTCGCCGAGGCCGACGTGCGCCGGGTCGAGCGGATCGTCCGCAACCTGATCACCAACGCGATCGATCACGCCGAGTCGGACCGGATGGGCGGCCCCGGAGACATCGTGGTCCACGTCGCCGGAGACGATCACTCGGCGGCCATCGCGGTCCGCGACTACGGCGTCGGCCTGGCTCCGGGGGAGTCGGCGATGGTCTTCAACCGGTTCTGGCGCGCCGATCCCGCCCGGGCCCGCACCACCGGGGGCACCGGCCTGGGGTTGTCGATCTCGCTCGAGGACACGCACCTGCACGGAGGCTGGCTCCAGGCGTGGGGCCGTCCACACGAGGGGGCCCAGTTCCGGGTCACGCTGCCGCGCCGGGCCGGCGGGGCGCTCCGCCAGAGCCCGCTCCCGCTGGTGCCGGCCGACTCCGGCGAACACGTGGCGGGAGTCCCGACATGATCACGCTCAAGCGTTTGACCGGCGGACTCCTGCTGAGCCTGGCCCTGGTGCTGCCCGCCGGCTGCATCAGGCTGCCCGAGAGTGGTCCGGTCGTCGACGCCGGGTCCACGAGCGACGTGGCCACCGAGCCCGGCATGAACTACGACCCGCCGCCGCCCCAGGTGGGGGACTCGGCGACCGACATCGTCCGCGGCTTCCTGAACGCCATGACGGCCACGCCGATCCAGCAGAAGCCCGCGCGGGAGTTCCTGACGACGGACGCCCAGGCGGCGTGGAACCCCGGGCTCGAGACCATCACCTACCCCGGGACGCTCACGCCGCGTGGGGAGTCCCAGGTGTCGGTCACGCTGACCGACGCCGACCACCTCGACTCCCGGGGTGCCTGGCAAGGTGCGCTGCCGGTTGAGAACCAGAATCTCTCCTTCCCGATGAAGAGGGAGGAGAACGGCGAGTGGCGCATCGACGCGGCGCCCAATGCGCTGATCGTCCCGGAGACCTGGTTCGAGAACCACTTCCGGCAGGTCTCGCTCTACTTCTTTGACCCGACCTCCACCGTCCTCGTCCCCGAGCCGGTGTTCGTGCAGAACGGTGAGCAGTTGGCCACCACCCTGGTCGCGGGCCTGCTGCGCGGACCGGGCCCCGGCCTCAGCAGGGTCTCCCAGAGCCTGCTCCCTGCCGAGCCGGTGGAGCTCTCGGTGCCCTTCTCCGACGGAGTCGCATCGATCACGTTGGGCGGGGAGGCGGCTCAACCGCCGCCGGAGGACGTCCGGCCCATGCTGGCCCAGCTGGCCTGGACCCTGCGACAGGAGCCGACCATCCGGTCCTTCCGGCTGACCATCGGCAACCAGGTCGTCCAGCTGCCCGGTGCGATCACCGAGTTCAGTGTCGACGAGGGTGCCGAGTACGACCCGACCGGCCTCCGGTCGAGCTCGTTGCTCTACGGCTTGCGCGACGGGTTACTGGTGTCCGGATCCGCCGACTCGCTCACCCCGGTGGCCGGTCCGCTCGGTCGCAGGGACGTCGGCGTGCGCTCGATCGGGGTGAACCTCGACGCCACCACCGTGGGCGCGATTGCTGCAGACGGCAGATCGGTGCTCATGGCACCGGTCCGCGACACCGCGGACAAGGTCACCCAGGTGGTCAGCGGGGCGACGAACCTGCTCAAGCCGACGTGGGACCTGCACGACCGGATGTGGCTCGTGGACCGCACCTCCAGCGGCGCCCAGGTCTCCTATCTGGAGAACGGGAAGCCGCACTCTCTCGATGTCCCGCGCCTGAGCGGTCGGGACGTGAAACGCTTCCTGGTCTCCCGGGACGGGTCGCGGCTGGTGGCCGTCGTGCACCGCGGTGACCGCGGGGACGAGTTCCTCGTGAGCCGCATCAGCTACGACGCCACCGGCCACGTGCTCGCCGCGCTGCCGGCCAGCCGACTCTTCTGGGAGGGCGGCCGGTCCCTGCTGCAGGTGCGCGACATCGCGTGGCTGACACCGACGACCTTCGTCGTCCTGCACCGGGTGGCCCAGTCGTTCGAGGTCCGCTCGCTGTCGGTCGACGGCGCACCGAGCGGACTGGACGGACTGCCGACAAAGCTCAACGGCGACTTCCGGGCCCTGGCGGGTTCGCCGGTCCGGAGCGAGGACCTCTACGCGGTCACCAACACCAGCCTGGCGGACGTCACCAACCCCGGCGCAGGCAACGCGACCCTCGACCCGGGGGTCACCACGGTCGGGTACGTCGGCTGACGATCCACAGCCGCTGGGACCGCCCTTGAACCACGGGCGCGGGCCTGCTCGGGTGTGGTGATGCTCGATGCGCTGACCGATCTCCTGCTCGGTGGCCACTGCGTCGGCTGCGGGGCCGCCGGCCGGCTCCTCTGCCGCCCCTGCGAGGCGTCCCTGCCCGACCGGCCCCACCCGGCGTGGCCCACCCCGACCCCGGCGGGACTGGTCGTCCCGTGGGCGGCGACGGCGTACGAGGGGGTCGTGCGGGCGATGGTGATCGGCCACAAGGAGCACCGGCTGCTGGCGTTGCGCCGCCCACTGGCGCACCTGCTCGCGAGGACCGTCGCGGCCGCGGTCGACCCCCGCGGCCCGGTCGTGCTCGTCCCCGTCCCCTCACGTCCCGCCAGCCTGCGCGACCGCGGCCACGACCCGACGTACTCGCTCACGGCGGGAGCCGCGTCCCGCCTGCGGGCCGCCGGCTACGACGCCCTCGCCCTCCGGATGCTCCACACCCGTCCCGGTGTCGTGGACCAGGCCGGGCTTGACGCCGACCAGCGAGCCGCCAACCTCGACGGTTCGATGGCCTGCCCTGTCGCGTCCCTGCGCCGCCTCGCCGCCCGCCGTCCCCGGGCGCGAATCGTCGTGTGCGACGACGTTCTCACCACCGGCGCCACGGCGCGCGAGGCACAGCGGGCACTGGAGTCGGTGGGCCTGCGCGTGTCCGCGGCGGCGGCCGTCGCCGCCACCCGACGCCGTCGGTGACGCACGGCGAAACTTCAGGGCTACGGCTTTCGTCGTAACCGGGCAGCCACTAACGTCTGTGTATGGAGTCCGTCCGGGTCCGTGGTTGCGTCGTTCAGGTGCTCCGAGCAAGGGCGCGCGGACGGCAAGCCGATGCCAGTCGCAGGCGAAACGGTCCACGTAAGGTTCGCCCCGCCGGAGCAATCCGGAGGGGGATCCGATCACGGTGCGGCTTAGACGTAAGCCCTGCCTCGTCCCGGTCGTCAGATGCGGCCGCCGGCGGGAGAAGGCCAGTAGTGGCAGACAAGCTGCGAGAGCCTCGGCAGGCGATTGTGGGGTCGAAGACCAGGTCGGCCGGGCGGGCTCCATCCATCCCGGACGCCGGGCCCTTCCGGGCCCGAGCTCGGCCCTGCCCGGCTCTGCCCGCTTTCTGGGAAGGCATGCCCGGGAGCTGAGAAAAAACCAACTGTTCAACGGGAGGTTTCACATGGAAGTTGTCGTCACCGGTCGCCACTGCGAGCTGACGGATAGGTTCCGCGATCACGTCACGGAGAAGTTGACCCGTCTCGAGAAGCACGATCATCGGATAATCCGGGTGCACGTCGAGGTCGACTGCGAGCCGAATCCCCGGCAGCACGACCGGGCCGTGCACGTCGAGCTCACCGCCTTCTCCAAGGGTCCCGTGATCCGGGCCGAAGCCGCCGCCGACGACAAGATGGCGGCGCTCGACCTCGCACTGGACAAGATGGCTGCGCAGATGCGCAAGGCCGCCGATCGACGGCGGGTCCACCGCGGCAGGCACGCCCCGGTCTCGGTCGGCCAGGCGCTCGCCGGCGTGGCTGTGGAGGGCGATCTCGACACCGACGACATGACCACCACCAGGGACCGCGAGGTCGGACCCATCAACGTGACCGGCGACGGCCCGCTGGTCGTCCGCGAGAAGACGCACCCCGCCAGTCCGATGACCCTGGACCAGGCGCTCTACGAGATGGAGCTGGTGGGCCACGACTTCTACCTGTTCGTGGACAAGGAGAACGACCGGCCCGCGGTCGTCTACCGGCGCCGCGGGTACGACTACGGCGTGATCTCGCTCGACCTCGGAGGTGATGGCTGAGCCGCCTCCGGTGGCCCAGGGAGGGCCGTCGGTGACGGTTGAACACGGTGGGATGGCCCGTTCGGGCCATCCCACCGGGCATTTCACCCACCCGGGGGCGCCCCCAACACCGCCCTTACGTGCCATGATTCGCCAATGGCGGAACAGAACAAGGCTCGGGTGGAGGCGCCGGCCGAGCCCATCCGGGTACTGGTGGTGGATGACCAGGAGCTGTTCAGGCGAGGCTTGACGATGCTGCTGGCCATCGAGTCCGGCATCGAGGTGATCGGCGAGGCGGGCGACGGGGTCGAGGGCACCAGCCTCGCGGCCACGACCGCGCCCGACGTCGTGCTCCTCGACATCCGGATGCCCAAACGCTCGGGCATCGAGGCCTGCCTGGCCATCAAGGAGGCCGTGCCGTCGGCCAAGATCATCATGCTGACGGTTTCCGACGAGGAGGCCGACCTCTACGAAGCCGTCAAGAGCGGCGCCTCCGGCTACCTCCTCAAGGACTCCTCCATCGAGGAGGTCGCGCAGGCCGTGCGCGTGGTCGCCGACGGACAGTCGCTGATCAGCCCGTCGATGGCGGTCAAGCTGATTGACGAGTTCAAGCAGATGTCGCGGCCCGAGCGCGACCATGTCCCCGGCCTGCGGCTGACCGAGCGCGAGCTCGAGGTGCTGCGGCTGGTGGCCAAGGGCATGAACAACCGCGAGATCGCCCGCCAGCTCTTCATCAGCGAGAACACCGTCAAGAACCACGTCCGCAACATCCTCGAGAAGCTGCAGCTGCACTCCCGCATGGAGGCCGTCATGTACGCCGTCAAGGAGAAGCTGCTTGATCTGCCATAGCGGCGGAGCCGCAATGGCAGATCGATGGTGGTCGAGCAAGCGGCACGGCTGAGCCTGCGAAGTCGTGACCCGCGTGTCGAGACCCGGTGAGACGAGAAGCAGCCGTCACCACCGTCGGTGACCTCCACTAGCCTCCCCGCATGCAGTCGCTGAGCACGGCCCAGGCGCGGCGCATCGCGCTCGCCGCCCAAGGTTTTCTCGACAAGCGACACGCGGCGCCCACGATGCGCACCTTCCAGCGCACGCTGGATCGCACCGGCGTCCTCCAGGTCGACTCGGTCAACGTGCTCCAGCGCGCGCACTTCATGCCGCTCTACGCGCGGATGGGCCCGTACGACGTGGGGTTGCTCCGGCGCGCCACCGAGGCGAAGCCACGCCGGGTCGTGGAGTACTGGGCGCACGTCCAGGCGTTCATGCCCGTTGACCTCTGGCCGGTGATGCAGCACCGGATGGCGAAGTACCGCGCCCAGCGCGGCAAGTGGTCCTTCGTCGACGCCGACCCGGAGCTCGAGGAGAACCTGCTCGCCGAGGTGCGCGACCGGGGCGCCTCGACGGCCCGCGACCTCGACGACGGGTTGCCCAGGACCAAGGAGCACTGGGGCTGGAACTGGTCGGAGACCCGCAAGGTCCTCGACTTCCTCTTCATGGCCGGGGACCTCGCCGTCGCCGGGCGCAACAGCCAGTTCGAGATCCTCTACGACCTGCCCGAGCGGGTGCTCCCCGCGGACGTCCTCGCCAGGCCGACGCCGTCGGTCGACGAGGCAAACCTCGAGCTGGTCCGCCGGGCCGCGGTCTCCCACGGGGTGGCCACCGCCCAATGTCTGCGCGACTACTACCGGATGCGCACCGACCACGTGCAGCCGGCGATCCGCGCCCTCGTCGAGGCCGGCGAGCTGGTCCCGGTGACGATCGACGGGTGGAAGCGGCCCGCCTACCTCCACCGCGACGCCCGCGTCCCGCGCCGGGTGAACGCCCGGGCGTTGCTGAGCCCGTTCGACCCGGTCGTCTGGGAGCGCGAGCGCACCGAGCGGCTCTTCGACTTCCGCTACCGCATCGAGATCTACACGCCGGCCGAGAAGCGAATCCACGGCTACTACGTGCTGCCCTTCCTGCTGCGCGACCGGATCGTGGGCCGGGTCGACCTCAAGGCCGACCGGAAGGCCGGCCGGCTGGTCGTCAAGGCGGCGTACGCCGAGCCGGGGGCGCCCGACGACACGGCCTCGGAGCTGTCCGCGGAGCTGCGGGCGCTGGCCGGGTGGCTCAACCTGGCCGGTGTCAGTATCGAGCCGCGAGGTGACCTGGCTCCGCGGCTGGTTGGCTGCTGAGCCACGCCTCGATCCGGTCCGCCCCGTTCGTCGCACCCGGCAGCGCCCGGATGGCCGTGCCGAGCCCGGCGGCCGCGGCCCGGTGCGGGCCGTCGGCCAGGATTTCTGCGATCACCGGTCCGAGCTCGGCCGCGGTCGCGTCGCGGCTCACCACGCGGCCGGCGCCGGCCCGCTCGACGCTCGCCCCCACCATCGGCTGGTCCAGGAACGGATGCAGCGGCATGACCACCAACGGCAGGTCGTGCGCCAGCGCCTGCATCGTGGTGCCGTGTCCGCCGTGGCCGACGACCAGCGACGCGTACGGCATCAGCTGGGCGTGCGGGACGAAGCGGTGTGCCTCGACGTTGCCCGGAAGCTGCAGGTCTGCAGGATCGATGACCGGCCCGGTCGTCGTCACGACTCGCGCCTCGAGGTCCGCGGTCGCGTCCAGGATGGTCTGCAGGCACGCGGTCATGCCGGGGAACGCGTAGGTGCTCAGGCTGACCAGCACCATCGGCTCGGACGGCACCCCGGGGGAGGCCGAGACGACGGGACCCACGAATGCGAGCCGCCCGGCGTGGGGGCGGCTGCTGCCGGGGTCGAGCCGAGGAAGCGTGGTGACCAGGGTCAGTGCCGCCGCATCGAGGGAGCGCAACGGGTCCAACCCCTTCGCGGTCATCCCCTGACCCAGTGGACCGCGCAGCCAGCCGCCATGGAGGTACTCGTCGTACAGGTGCTCCAGGACGGCGTAGCGCAGCCCCGCGTCGCGTGCGGCCTCCAGCGCGCCGAAGAGGAGGCAGTCCACGACGACGAGGTCCGCCGGCCGGTCGTCGTGCTCCGCCAGCAGGTCCCGCCCCATGCCCCGGTCCCCGAACATCTCGATCATCTCGGCCGGGGACCCGGGGGAGAGCGACGAGAACGGGCGCGCACTGCGGTACGCCGTGAACTCCAGTCCGGCACCGGCGACGGCTTCGCGCTGGCCGGGATGCCCCAGGAAGCGGACCCGGTGCCCACGGCTGGCCAGCTCGGTGGCGATGCCTCGGGCCGGCGGCAGGTTGCCACCGCCATCCCAGGTCACGAAGAGGATCTCGGACATGTCAGGTCTCCTGTCTGGGAAGGATCGGTGCGGCGAGCAGGGCGCTGACCAGCTGGTGCATGCGGGCAGCCGTGCGGGAACGGCTCAGGCCCCGGTCTCGACGCAGCTGCTTCCAGGTGTAGACGTCGGTGGCCACGGCGAGCAGGTCGATGAGCGCCTCGCGGTCGGCCGGTTGGCCGGGTAGGTGGGGCGCGAACACGTCCTCGACCCAGGTGCGGTGGAGGCGGCGACCGTGCGCAACGATCGTCCGCACCTGCTCGTCGCTGCCCTCCTGGGCCAGCCTCAGTACGACGCCGTCCCCGCGCAGCTCGTAGTGGTCAACGACGACTCGAACCGCCCCGACCACGTCACCCACCGGCACCCGCCGCTCCGCAGCCACCAGCACCGCTCCGTGCCGGTGGGCGGCGTCCATCAGCTCGACCCTGCTGCCGAAGCGGCGCAGGACCGTCTGCACGCTCACGCCGGCCCCGGCGGCCACGTCGTCGAGCGAGATCTCGGAGACGAGCCGCGAGTTGGTCAGCTCGACCGCAGCGTCGAGGATCCGCAGCCGAGTGCGTTCGCTGGCCTCGGCGCGGGTGGTCATGGTGTACGTGCGGGTCTCTTTCATGTCAATCACAATTAACTTCAAATTCACCGCAGCGTCAAGCCCCCATCGTCGGTATGCTGTGGGCACGCTGCAGCCCCGAGATGGCACGAATCGCGGCGCCGCTCGATTGGGGGCGTGCTTCGGGCGCTGGGTAGAGTGGCGGCGCCATCCCAATCAAGGAGTCACTCGCTCGTGCCTGCCATTCTTGACAAGCTTCTTCGCATCGGCGAGGGAAAGATCCTGCGCCAACTCGAGTCGATCGCCCAGGCGGTCAGCGCCATCGAGGACGACTTCGTCAAGATGAGCGACGCCGAGCTCCAGGG
>JAOPXC010000184.1 GCA_025965335.1 Nocardioides sp.
TGGCCGCCGCCGAGGACCGGGCCCGGGCCAGCTGGGGGGTCGACCTCCACCACGGCGGCCCCGGGGACTGGGCCGCAACCTCGTGGATCGACGCCGTCGGTGACACCACCGACCTGACCAGGTTCCACGACCTGGTCTGCGACACCGCCGAGGCGTTGAAACGCGGCGGTGACGAAGACGACCTGGACCTACGCAAGGCCAAAGCCCTCGGCGTGATCGCCGACCAACTCACCAACCCCGACACCCCCTCCGGGCCCCCCGCCCCCGCCGGCGGCGACCCCCGCTGGTCGAGCTCGTCGAGACCCCCGACCACCACGAGGCGGAGGAGGAAGCGGGACTGGACGTGCTACGTCCACCTCGACTGGGCCCAACTCGACGCCGCCCTGACCGACACTGACCGTGGTGCTGCGGGTGTGGGGGTGGTCGAACGCCTCGGACCCGCGACCGTCGCGAAGATCCGGGACTGGCTCACCGGCTCCCACCACGTCAGGATCCAACCCGTCCTCGACCTGGGCCGGGTCGACGCCGTCGACCAACACGACCCGCCCCCGTGGATGGACGAACTGGTCCGACTCAGGGACCCGCACTGTGTGTTCCCGTGGTGCGAAACCCACTCCCGGGGCTGCGACCTCGACCACATCGCCCCCTACGACCCCGGCACCCCGCAGGACCCCGGCCCACCCGCCCCGACCAGACCCGATAATTTGGCGCCGCTGTGCCGGCGCCACCACCGCTGCAAGACCGCCGGCCGCTGGTCCTACCAACGCAACCGCGACGGCACCTACACCTGGACCACACCCCACCACCGCACCTACCTGGTCACCCCGCTCGGCACCCACGAAGTGCACTGAGACCTCGCCGGCACCATCGAGTCGCCCCGGTCAGTCCAGCTGAAATCTGGCGGAGAGGGCGTACCGCAGCAGCACCACGTCATCGATCCGACGCACCTCAGCGAGCGTCGCTCGCCGGTCCGGGTTCCAGGGGAACCGGCCGTCGCTGACGAAGCGGCGGGCGCGGGAGTCGCCCACGAAGAACGGCGCGACGACCAGGTGCAGTTCGTCGGCGAGGTCCGCGGTCAGGAACTGGGTGTGCACCATCCCGCCGCCCTCGACCATCAGCCGCTCCACCCCGCGGGCGTGCAGGTCCTCGCTCATCCGCCGCATGTCCACTCGCCGACCGCCGTCGACCACGGTTGCCACCGACCCGAGTCGACGACTGGCCTCGTCCAGCGCGGGGCTGGCGCAGTACACGAGCTTCTCGGTCTCGCCGGCGGCGAAGAAGTTCGCACACGCGTCAAGCCGCGCACTGCCGGTCACCGTCACCTTGATCGGCGAGGGTCGCAGTCCCCGGGCAACCCGCTCCTGCCGACGCGTCGGCGTGCGCACCAGCAGTCGCGGGTTGTCCTTGCGGACCGTCGCCGCGCCGACCAGGATCGCGTCGCTGGCAGCACGTACGGCGTCGACGCGGTCGAGGTCGGCGTCGTTGGAGAGCAGCAGTCTGTTCTCGCTGGCGCCGTCGAGATAGCCATCGAGCGACATGCTGCAGCTCAGCAGGGTGTAGGGACGGTCAGCCACGCGCGACGCCCTCCGGAGTGCGGGTGGCCGGTCGCGTCCACCCGGGTGGATCTGCCCGGCCCGGGCGACCCCTCTCCCGACGGACCCACGCCGCGACCAGCACCGCCGCACCGGGCAGGCTGGCCACGAGCACCATGACGCCGTACACCACGGCGGCGGCGACGCCGTGGGCCGCGCCCAGCCCGGCGGCACCGAACGCCCAGGCGGCCGCGCCCTCCCGGGGACCCCACCCGGCGATGTTCGTCGGCAACCCCATCGCCAGCAACACCAGCAGCGCGAGCGGCAGCATCCGCAGCGGGGACACGGTTGATCCAGCGGTCCGAGCGGCGATCAGGAACGTGACGACGTGTCCGGCCACGGCCACGGCGGAGGCGAGCACGATCCCGGGCCAGGCCCGACGTGCGAGCAGCCCGTCCCTCAGGTCGGTGGCCGCCCCGCGCACCGTCCGCGCCCACACGGACGGCCCCCCACGAGGCAGGACCCGGATCAGGACCAGGGTGCCGAGGGCGCCCCCCACCACCGCGGTCGCCACGACCGGCATGGACGACCGCACCGGCGACGGCAGCAGGAGCAGCACGATGATCGTCACGAAGACCTGGACGACCTGTCCCGCCACGCGCTCCCAGGCGACGGCCCGCAGACCTCGACCGACATCGCCGACGTCACGGCCGTGACTTACGGCGCGGTGCAGGTCGCCGAGCACGCCTCCGGGCAGAGTCGTGTTGAGGAACTGAGACCGGTAGTAGGCGGCGATCGCCGGACCCAGCGGCACACCGACACCGAGGCCCCGGGCGACCAGGCTCCACCGCCACGCGCAGCACACCGTGGTCAGAGCCGCGATGGCCGTAGCCGCCGCCAACGACCGGCCGTCGACGGTGCGGAGGCCGTCGAGGAACGGGCCCGTGCCCACCCGCCAGACCAGCACGGCGAGGATCGCGCCCCCGCAGAGGAGCCGAACGCCCACCCAGCGGGTCCGGTTCACGCCGTGACCTCGTCCAGGATGCGGGAGAGCAGATGCGAGGTGGTCGACCAGCCGACCAGCGTCGTTCGGCGCTCCTGAGCCGCCCCCCGCAAGCGTCGCCGTGAGTCCGCGGCCTCCAGCCAGGAGCGCAGGGCAGCGGCGAACGCCGTCGGGTCGTCGGGCGGCACCAGCAGTCCCGGCCTGCTCCCGTCCTCGAGTCGACCGAGCGCCTCGGGCACTCCCCCGACGGCTGTCGCGACGACCGGAAGGCCGCGCGCCAGCGCTTCGGTGACCACCATGCCGTACGTCTCGGCGCGGGAGGCCAGCACCAGCACGTCGGCGGCGGCGTACGCCCCGTCGAGGTCGGCGCCGGCCAAGGGGCCGGTGAACTGCACACGGTCCTTGATCCCGCTCTCGCCCGCCTGACGCTCGAGGCGGTGCACGAAGTCGGGCTCTCGGTCCAGGGGTCCCACGCAGACGCAGCGCCACGCCAGGTCCGCGATCGTGGCCAGCGCCGCGAGCAGCACGTCGTGCCCCTTGTCCGGCGTCACCGCCGCCACGCTCAGCAACTGACCGCCGGTCGCCGTGCCCGGAGCAAGGTCGACGACGTCCACACCCGGCTCGGCGACGTGGACGCGCCAGGGCTGCAGCGGGTATCTGTCGAGCAGCCGGGTCCGGGTCCAGATGCTGGTCGCGACGATCGCATCTGCCGCCGAGAGCGCCTCGCCCTCGCGGCTCCGGGCGCACTCGACATCGACACCCGGAACCCCGTCGCCCAGCTGCGTGTGCACAAGGACGACGATGCGGAGCCGGCCCTTCTCGGCCACCAGCAGCTCGGGAACCGTCGATGCGATCAGGCCGTCGAGCAGCACCACCGCATCCCTTGGGATCGCCGCGAGGACCCCCTTCAGGATGGCGCGCGCGGCAGCGTCCGGCCGGGGCCAGGCGCCCGGAACTGCGCACTCGTGCACCGACCATCCGATCGCCGTCAGCCCTTCGCAGACCCGTCGGTCGTAGGCGTTGCCGCCGCTGGGTCGCGCCGGATCGTGGATGCAGTCCGGCACCACGACGTACACGCTGGTCACCGGGATCACACCGGTCGCTCGTAGCTCGCCCACGCGACGTGTGACTCGTGGAGCGTGACCGCAATCGCCGAAACTCCCCGGGCGGGCTCGCCGAGGGCACCGGCCACCAGCCGATCGGCGAGCCGGTCGGCAATCACCTTGGCCAGCGCCTCGGTCGATGTGTTGATGCCGGCGAAAGCGGGCTCGTTGTCGAGGTTGCGGTAGCTCAGCTCGCCGACGACGACGCGCAGTTCCGCGGTCGCCCTTCCGATGTCGACCACGATGTTGTCTGCGTCGAGAGCCTCCCTCCGGAACGTCGCGTCGATGACGTACGTAGCACCGTGCAGCCGCTGCGCGGGGCCGAACACCTCGCCCCGAAAGCTGTGGGCGACCATCATGTGGTCGCGAACGGTCACGCTGAACACGGACTCACCTTTCGCCGTACGAGACGGTGTGGCAGAGCGCCGGAAGGCTCCCACCTGCCAGCCGGGCCATCACGTCGGGCAGGTCGTCGAACGGGGTCGAACCCGTGATCAGGGCGTCGAAGGCAGGGTCGCGCAGAAGATCCAGCGCGAGGGCCAGGCGCTCGGCCGGGGTGCGGCGCCCCCGGCGGGCCGCGGACACCGTGCCCACCTGGCTGGCCCGGATGCCCAGGCGTCCGGAGTGGAAGGCCCCGCCGAGCGACAGGTGGATCTCGGCATCGCCGTACCAGCTGAGGTCGATGACAGTGCCCTCCGCGACCAGCAGCTCCAGCGAGTGCTGGAGTCCGGCGGACGTCGAGCTGGTGTGCACGACCAGGTCCTGGCCATCAGCGGCGTCGGCGGGCAGGCTGAACACGACCCCGAGGGCCGCGGCCACGTCGGCCTTCGTGGCGTCGACGTCGACGAGCGTGACGCGGACGCCGGGGAACCGGGTGAGCAGACGCGCGACGCAGCAGCCGACCATGCCGGCGCCGACCACCGTGACCCGGTCGCCGACGAGCGGCGCGGCGTCCCACAACGCGTTCACGGCGGTCTCCACGGTGCCGGCGAGGACCGCCCGCTCCGACGGCACGCCCTCGGGCACGACGATCACCGCCTGGGCCGGCACCACGTAGGCGGTCTGGTGCGGGTAGAGGCAGAAGACGGTGCGGCCGCGCAGCTCGGGCGGGCCGCGCTCCGCGACGCCGACGCTGAGGTAGCCGTACTTCACCGGCCCCGGGAAGTGCCCCTCCTGGAACGGCGCCCGCATGGCGGCGTACTGGCTGGCCGGGACGCCGCCACGGAAGACCAGTGTCTCTGTGCCCCGGCTCACTCCGGAACACAGTGTGCGCACCAGGACGTCATCCGGACCCGGCTCTCGCAGCGGCGCCGACCGGATCTCACCGACGCCGGGTTCGCGCAGCCAGAATGCACGGGCGTCACTCGACATCTGCCTCACCCCGCCCGGCCCCGGGTTGAACCGGAGCATCGCCTCGGTCGTGCTACATGTGTACCCCATAGACACGGAGGTGTGGTGCGTCCGGTTCAAACCGGCCCGATGCTCGGGCTGATCGGCCAGCTTGCGCTGCTCGCCGCGCTCGCCCGGACTGTCGGACTCAGCGGTCCCGGCTGGGCGGTCGGCGTCACCTACGCACTGATCCTGACCGCGGCACTGAGCCGCGGCCTCGCGCGCCGCGGCGACGGCGGCCTGGGGCCGGCGAACCGGGTGACGCTCTCTCGCGCCGCTCTCGTCGGCGGCGTTGCGGCACTCACCGCGGACTCGTTCCGCGGGGCCACACCAGTGGCGACGCTGGTCGCGCTCGCGGCTACCGCCATCGTCCTCGACGCGGTTGACGGTTGGGTCGCGCGACGCACGGGAACGGTGTCTCCGCTCGGGGCGCGGTTCGACATGGAGTTGGACGCGTTCCTGATCCTGGCCCTCAGCGTGTACGTCGCCCCCTCGACCGGCGCGTGGGTCCTCGCCATCGGCGCCGCGCGCTACGTGTTCGTCGCGGCCGGCTGGGTGCTGCCGTGGCTGCGCGGGACACCTCCGCCTCGCTACTGGTGCAAGGTCGTTGCCGCGATCCAGGGCGTCGTGCTGACGTCGGCGGCGGCGGACGTTCTGCCCGGGCCCTGGACGGACGCCGCGCTCGCCGCCTCGCTCGCGCTGCTCGCCGAGTCGTTCGGCCGGGAGACGTGGTGGCTGTGGCGGCACCGGACGGACCAGGACGAAGGGGTCATGATCCCGGCGGCGGTGGTCACGATCCCCGCCTGCCTGCTGGTGTGGTTCGCACTCGTCGCCCCGAACGAGCTGAGTCGAATCACGGTTGGCGCCTTCGTCCGGATCCCGCTCGAGGGACTCCTGGGGGTCGCGCTGGTCCTGGTGCTGCCGGTCCGGGCACGACAGGTCGTGGCGACCCTCGTCGGGGTGCTTCTCGGCGTGCTGACGATCGTGAAGATCCTGGACATGGGATTCTTCGCCGTACTGGACCGGCCGTTCGACCCCGTCTCCGACTGGGGCTACTTCGGGCCCACCGTGGGCGTCCTCGGTGACTCGATCGGGGTGGCCGCCGCGACCGTCTCCGCCGCAGCGGCCGTGGTTCTCGCCCTGGCCGTGCTCGTCGTCATGCCGCTGTCCGTCGTCCGACTGAGCCGGCTCGCCGCACACCATCGCCACGGCTCGATCCGCGGGGTCACGGCCCTCGGCGTCACCTGGATCGTGTGCGCGGCACTCGGTGTGCACCTCTCCCCTGATGCGGACGTCGCCTCACTGAGCGCGGCCGGCCTTGCCTACGACGAGGTGCGCCAGGTGCGGGCCGGGATCCAGGACCGGCAGGTCTTCGCGGACGCGATCACCGACGATCGTTACCAGGACACCGCGGGCGACCGGCTCCTGACCGGTCTGCGCGGCAAGGACGTCATCGTCGCCTTCGTCGAGAGCTACGGCCGCGTCGCCGTGCAGGACTCGGACTTCTCGCCGCGGGTCGCCGCCGTGCTGGACGAGGGCACCAAGCGGCTGCGGGCCGCGGGGTTCGCGTCACGCAGCGCCTTCCTCACGTCACCGACGTTCGGCGCCGCCAGCTGGCTGGCCCACTCCACGCTGCAGTCCGGCCTGTGGGTCGACAGCCAGCAGCGCTACGACCAGCTCCTCGGAACCGACCGGCTGACCCTCACCGGCGCCTTCGGGCGCGCGGGCTGGCGGACGGTCTTCGACGATCCGGCCATCACCCGCGACTGGCCCGAGGGTGCGGCGTTCTACCACTTCGACAAGTCGTACGACTCCCGGAACGTCGGCTACGCCGGTCCGGCGTTCAGCTACGCCAGCATGCCCGACCAGTACACCCTGTCCACGTTCCATCGCCTGGAGCTCGCGGGGACCCACCGGGCACCGGTCATGGCCGAGATCGACCTCGTGTCGAGCCACCACCCATGGACCCCGCTCCCCCACCTGGTCGACTGGAGCGACCTCGGTGACGGCTCGGTCTTCAACGGCATGCCGGCGCAGGGCGACTCTCCGAACGACGTGTTCCAGGACTCCGACCGGGTGCGGGCGGTCTACGGCAAGTCCATCGAGTACTCATTGAGCAGCCTGATCTCCTTCGTGGAGACGTATCCCGACCCCGACCTGGTCCTCGTCCTGCTGGGCGACCACCAACCGCACACGTACGTCACAGGTGCGGGGGGCGGCCACGACGTTCCGATCACGATCGTCGCGCACGACCGGTCGGTGCTGAGGCGGATCTCCGGCTGGGGCTGGGAAGACGGCATGCGGCCGAGCCCGACGGCGCCGGTCTGGCCGATGGATGCCTTCCGGGACCGCTTCCTGACGGCGTACGGCCCGCGTCGATGACTGAAAGCGCCGGTCGACCTGAACCTGCTGGGCCCCTGGCTCGTGACATCGTTGGAGGTGCGATGCCCGACAACCAGGTCACGGTCATGCAGCGGCTGCACGACGAGCATGCGGCGGCGCTGTGGGGCTACTGCCTGCGGCTGACCGATCACGACCGGGCCCGAGCCGAGGATGTGGCCCAGGAGACGCTGTTGAGGGCCTGGCGGCACTTCTCCGTCCTGGACGAGTCCCAGGGGTCCGTGCGCGGGTGGCTGTTCACGGTCGCGCGCAACCTGGTGATCGACGACTGGCGATCGCGCCGCGCACGCAGTGAAGTCAGCATGGCAGCCGTGCCGGAGATCGCATCTGCCACGGACCACACCGATCAGCTGCTGCTGTCCTGGGTCGTTGCGGAGGCGGTGAGCAAGCTCTCGGCCGACCACCGGGCGGTCCTGCTGGAGTGCTACTACCGCGGGGTTCCGGTGGCCGAGGCCGCGCGGACTCTCGGCGTCCCGGAGGGGACGGTGAAGTCGCGCACCCACTACGCGCTGCGGGCCCTGCGCCTGGCACTCGAGGAGATGGGGGTCGGCGCATGAATTGCCGGTACGCACAGCTCGACGGCTCGTACGTCCTGGGTGCCCTGTCCCCGGCCGAACGACAGGAGTTCGAGCACCACCTGGGCGGCTGTGTCGCATGTGCGCAGGCTGTTCGGGAGCTGGCCGGCCTGCCGGGTCTGCTGGCCCGGGTCGACCCACTCGTGTTGGAGTCCCCGCCCACCGGGGAGCCGGTCCCCGAGACGCTGCTGCCGGCCCTCGTCCGGCAGATACGCCGCACCCAGCGGCGCCGTACCCTCGTCACGGCCGGGCTGGCCGCGGCTGCCGCGGTCGTGGTCGCGATTGGTCTGCTGGGGGTCACCGGTGCCCTAGACGACGACCGCGCTCCCACTGCGTCGCCCACCGACACCACCACCGGTCCCGTGGGTCAGACCATGGTCCCCGTGGGCCAGACGACGGTGGCGGGGAGCCTGGCCTTCGAGAGCGTGGCGTGGGGCACCCGGCTCGACCTGACCTGTACCTACGCGCACGGCGGGGAGGGTTACGAACCGGCGCACACGGACAGGTACGCCCTGTTCGTCCACACCCTGGACGGGCGTACCGAGCAGGTCGCCACATGGAGAGCGCTCCCCGGCAGGACCATGCGGCTGGCCGCCGCCACCGCGGCCAGCCGCGCTGACATCGCCTCAGTGGAGGTGCGGACGGTGGAGGGCGAACTGGTGCTGAAGCTCACCACGTGACAGCAGCGGGTGCTCCCGCTGCAGCGCGGCAACGCCCGCCAGTAGTGCCACGACCTCGGCAGCCGCGGCGGTGAACACCCAGCCACCCGTCCAGACCTCATGAACGCCGAACAACCCCACCGTCGCTGAGATGATGAACGCCCCCAGCGTGGACGCACCGAAGCCGATGGCAAGCAGTAGCGGGATCCAGTGCCGCCAGCGGAGCAGCACGACTGCGATCACGAGCCCGGCCCCCGCGTTCAGCATGAATGCCGGTCCGATCACGTCGATGTCGCGGAACCCGTCGAACCACAGCCTCAGATGGACCGCGGCCGAGACCAGCACTCCTGCCGCAGCCAGTATCCGCATCTTCATGGCGCCTCTCCCTCGTCCCTGGGTCCCGGTCTGCCGGAGGCCTCTACCTGACCACGTGCCGGACTTGTCCCGGGTTCACTCGGGCAAGGCTGATCGACCCGGTGGAGCGCCCTACCGCGAGTCAGGGCGGTTCTCGGCAGATCACATGAAGACGTTCCTCGCGGACAGTGCGAACGCTGCTGCCGCTGATCGTGCTCAGACTCTTCCGCCAAGCCAGGAGCGCCTCGTCAGCTCGGCGAGTTGAGCCAGGGGTCCTTCAGGTCGAAGAACTTCGGCTCGCCGACGGTGAGCGCGTCCATCTCCTTCATCATTGTCTGCACCTCTGGCGGGGGCTCCTTCTGCTCGCCTTCGCGGGCGGCCTCCTCCGAGGTGAAGTAGATGGCCATGGTCCACCCGTCGTCGTCGTGGCCGACGGACAGGCTGCCAAGGATGTCGGGGCGGAACGTCTGCCAGTCCGTCGGATCGTTGGCCATCAGCTCTCGCGCGCGGTCGGGGTCGCTCGAACGGCCCTGCATGACCTGGACGAAGCGGGCATCCGACGGGTCCCCGTAGGTGTCGACATCGACCGACGTGCTGTTGTGGAACACCGGTTCGTCGGTGAACAGCGCCGCCATTCCTTCCCACCACGCGCCCTGCTCCGGCCGTTCACTGTTCTGCTTCGCTGCCTCCTCGGACTCGAAGCGCGCGAGCGCAACCACCTCGCCGTCGTCGGTCACGCCGGACGTGCTGCCGAGCCACCCCTTTGCCCCGGGGGCCAGTTCCGCGACCCACTTGTCGAGCTGTGCGCGCACTTTCCCGGCGTCGGCCACATGACCCTGGATCACCTGTACGAACATGTCGAACTCCCTTCCGCTTCCACCTCGCCCAATTGCCCAATCGACCGTCTCGACGCTACTCCCGAAAGGTGCTCGTGTATTCGCCAAGGCGCGGTACTTGGGCCCGGAGCACGGACGTCGCGGAACATGACGGAGACGTCATCTGTCCCCTCAGGTCACGTGGTCCGGCGGGCGAGGCGGATCTGAAGGAGTAGCAGGGCGCCCACGCTGGCGGGCGTGCCGATGGCGACGAGCAGGATGCCGCCGGGGTTGAGGCTGCGCTGGTCAGCCACCGCGACCTGCGACACGTTGGAGGCCGCCGCGTCGTCGATGCCGGGAGAGAGGGCGACTGCGTAGGTGGCGAAGGCGCCGCCACTGATGGGTTGGACGTGCCAGTCGACCGTGACGGTCTCGCCTGCGGCGACGACCCCGACTGGCTTGTTGAGCGTTGTGGTCCAGTCCTCAGGGTCGACGGTGGTGGATTGGTCCGGGTCCGTGATGTCGAGGTGGACGACGAGAGGCGGGCTGGGGTTGCCTCCGTTGTTGGTGACGGAAACGCGGAGGCCGAGGCTGTCACCGAGCGTGATCGAACTCGCACTGGGCTCGATGGTGACGGTGATGGTGTCGACGACGCCGTCGGCGTGGGCCACCGGGCCGCCGAAGCCAGTCAGGCCCAAGATGCCGCCGACGAGGGTGACGAGGACGGCGGTCACCGGGAATCTCCCAGCGCGAGCCGGCCGGAGAGCGCTATCGCGACCGCGGTGAGGGCCACGGCGGCGACAACCGGCGAGATCAGATAGGGCCATTGGTCCGACCACGCTTGCTGCTTCACCAGGATGTTCTCCGCCATGGCGAGACCGGCGCTGACGGGGTTGGCCTTGATGAGGAGCGCGCCGAGCGCGCCGGAGGCCTTGACGGCCGGAAGCTGGCTGGGCGCCGCGAGCACCAACAGGATCGTGACGGAGGCCGCCAGACTCACGCGGTTGGACATCGCAATCGAGCTCACGGCGAGCCCCAATGCGGTGAGAGCGGCCGCGACGAGGCCCCCGGTGACGAAGAGCACGGCCACGGCGTCGGCGACGACCCCCGGACCGTCAGCCATGACCAGCACGATCGGCAGCGCGACAAGCAACGACGCGACCCACATGGTGGTGGCCGCGAGAAGTTTGCCGATGACGACGTGGCGGCGGACCACCGGCGTGACCAGGAGTGCTTCGAGGGTGCCGCGTTCCCGCTCGCCGGAGATGGCGTCGGCGCTGACCACCAAGGCCGCCAGGGTGCCGAGACCGATCGATGTCTTCACCACCACGGCGACCGATTCGCGGGCATCGAGCAGGTTGATGGCGGCGTTGCCTGCTGCCAGGTAGGACAGCGCCGCCAGCGCGACACTGAACCCGAACAGCACCGAGAGCCCCTTGGAGCTGATCCACAGGTCGGCCGTCTCCCGTCGCGTGATGACCCGCCAGTTGGGCCGACCCTGCGTACGTCGCACCGCGGGTGCGGCGAGGCCGGCGCTCATTGGGTCGACTCCCGACCTGTGCCCGTGAGCGCGCGGAATGCGTCGCTGAGTCGAGCGCCTTGAAGGTCGAAGGATCGGGGTTCGATCCCCTTGTCGAGCAGGAGCCTCAAGATGTCCGTCCGGGCGCCGTTGCCGGTGGCCAGCTCGATCTCGATGCCACCGGGGCGGGTCTCGTCGAACCGCAACGATGCGACGGACGCTCGCAACACTGTCTCGGCTGCCACGACGTCACCGAGTGCGAATCGCAGCTTGCAGGACGCGGCCACCCCCGACGTCGTGATCACTTCGTCGACATTTCCATCGGCAACGATGCGGGCGTTGTGCATGATCGCGACCCGGTCACAGACGCGTTCGACCTCGTCCAGCAGGTGGCTGCACAACACGATGCAGGTCCCGTTCTCGATTGCGTTGTGGGCCAGCTGCGCGAGGAGTTCATCCTGTCCAGCCGGGTCGAGGCCGAGTGTGGGCTCGTCCAGAAAGAGCACAGCGGGGTCGTTGATCAGTGCCCGGGCCAATCCCAGGCGCTGGCGCATCCCCCGAGAGAAGGTGCTGATGCGATTGTGGTTGTCGCCGAGCCCGACCTCGCCCAGCTGCCGATCGGCCCGGATGCCTGCTTCGCGCGGGGACAGTCCGAAGAGCTCGCCATAGAACCGCAGGTAGGACCGGGCGGTCTGCGCGCCAGGGTAGCCGTTGGATTCGGGAAGGACGCCGATGCTTGCCCTGACCGCGGTCGGGTCGGAGAGGTCGTGGCCATTGATCCTCGCGGTTCCAGCGCTGACGGGAACGATGGTGGTCAACGCGCGGATCACCGACGTCTTCCCCGCGCCGTTGGGGCCGAGGAGCCCGAGGATCTCACCCGAGTTCGCAGTCACCGAGACGCTGTCTGCTGCGGTGAACTTGCCATAGCGCACCGTGAGGTCTCGGGCCTCGAGCGCCGGATCACTCACCCCGGTTGGAACCATGGATCTCCCCTTCGGACCGGGTGGGTCCCCAGGCCACGCCGCCATCCTGCGCGTCGACAACTGAAGCCACCCTGAAGGTGGTTCCCAGACAACGCTTGGACGGCCGGTCAGCCCGACGTGCCGCCGACGGCACCCAGGCCCGACGCCGTGGTTGTCATCCGGCACGAGCCCTGAGGTCGACGACAGGCCTTCGAGCGGCTGAACGCCGTCCCCCGAGTCAAAGCCGCCGCGCTCCCCTGCTTCTCACCGGACGATCGGGTGCTTGTCCTTCGGCAGGGCCTCGATCATGGACCGGGGGACGTTCAGCGTGTCGGCGCCGACCTGCGGTGGGGTGTTGGCCAACCACTGGGTCGCGGAGATGTCCTCGAACCGCGGATTGCGGAACATCTCCAGGAACACCAGCGGCTCGTTGCCCAGGTTCTCCACGTAGTGCCCGTAGGCAAAGGGCACGTACCCGACGTCACCCGCCTGGAAGTTGAACGTACGAGCGAGGCCCGAAGCAGCGAACACACCCATCCGGCCGAAACCGGAGATGTAGTACTGCCACTCGTCGTCGGTGGGATGCCAGTGCAGCTCACGCAGGCCGCCCGGCTCGATCTCCACGAGCGCGGCCGAGATCGTGGTGGCGGCCGCGAACACGCTGGAGTCGGTGATGCGGACCGAGCCGCCGGGAAACTGCATCGCCGGCTGCGCGCGCATCCGGTGCTTGAACGTGCGGGGCACGTCCCCCGACGGGCTGACCACCCGGTCGGACTCCAACGCCGGTGGGACCTGCCCCCCGAAGATGTACTTCTCCTTCTCCGGCAGGCGTTGCATCTGCTCCGGTGTCCAGCCGAAGTTCTTCCCCAGGACGCTCTTGGGTGTGTGGGCGAAGAAGTCGCTGACCATGAACGTTGAGTTCTCCGAGAAATCCCCGTCATCGAAGACCAGCAGGAACTCCACACCCTTGTCGAGCGCCTGGATGTAGTGCGGAATGCCCTTGGGGAAGAACCACAGGTCGCCTTCCGACACCTCGTCGAGGAAATTGCGGCCCTCTTGGTCGACGGCCCCGATCCGGCAGCTTCCTTCCAGGACGTAGGCCCACTCGGCCTGCTTGTGCCAGTGCAGCTCCCGGTAGGTGCCCGGGTTGAGCTTCATGTCGACGCCGGCCAGCGTGGTCGCGATGGGCAGCTCGCGTTGGGTGACCTCGCGTGTCCAACCGCCCTCCTCGATCCGCGTGTGGGCCATGGAGAAGGAGAACTTCAGGTTCGGCACGGTGCCGTGGTCCGTCTCCGGCGGAGTGATCAGGTCCGGGTTCTGGCGGTCCAGCTCGACGTTTCGAGGTCCGGTGTCGATACCGCCATCGTGGCCACGCCGCGGTTGGGGCAGGTCCTGGAGAGTGGGGTCGGTCATGCGAGCACGTCCTTTCGAAGGGACTCCATGTTCACGGTCCGGGGGATGAGGAACAGGGCACGAACGAGTTCCGCCCCACCCAGGGTTGCCACGGCGAGGGGTACTGCGAGACAGGCAAGCGTCATCGCCAGCGTGACCCAGATCGCGACGCCGGAAATTACGCCGGCGGCAGTGAGGGCGGCAAGGACGCAGAGCTTGACCCGCACCCTCAGGAGCGAGATCGGCACAACGGAGGCTCTGGGCTGGCGCGCGTCGGAGACCGACCGGCCACGGCCCTTCAGTATTCGCACAGCTTGAACTCCTTCATCGAGGGGACGCTCAGACCAGGACGGTGAGCGGCAGGCAGCAGCCGAGGCCGGCAACCACCGCACCTGCGGCGCCTGCCACGCGGGTCGTGAGCTGGGCGTTGACCAGTGGGCCCATCAGGGACCGGTCGCGGCAGAACCAGACGAGCAGGAACAACGCAACGGGTACGCCGAGCGAGATGACCACCTGGCTGGCGACAAGCAGGCTGGTCAGCGGCAGGCCGAGCGTCAGGGCGAGCACGGCCGGTGTCATCGTGACTATCCGGCGCACATACACGGGAACCCGCCGGCCGAGAAAGCCCTGCATCACGACATCACCGGCGAGCGTTCCGACCCCGGCCGACGAGACACCTGACGACAGCAGTGCCACGGCGAACGCGAGAGCAGCGGCACCGCCGAACGTGCTTGCCAGTTCTGCGTGCGCGGCGAGCAGGTCACCGGCCCACGCCCCGCCCGTCGCAACGCCGAGGCCGGCCCCTAGGGCGATCATCGAGACGTTGACGACGGTTGCGGCGCCGAGGGCGAGCGCACAGTCCAGCCGCAGTGCCCGGCGGACCAGGGCGGGCTGCCGCCAGGCGGTATCCGTCGACAGGCCCCGCCCCTGCACCAGGGCCGAGTGCAGATAGACCGCGTGGGGCATCACCGTGGCGCCGACGATTCCCATGGCCAGGACCAGTGAACCTGCACCGTCCAAGCGGGGTGCCAGGCCGGTGGCCAGCCCGGCAGCGGACTGGTGGCCCACGGAAAGGATGTCGTACGCGAAGCCGACACCGACGAGCACCAGAGCGGCGGCGCTCATGAGCTCGAAACGGCGGGTCCGCCCCTTCCGTCGCAGCTCCAGAAGCAGGAGCGACACCCCGGCCGTCACCACTGCCGACGCCGCGACAGGCATCCCGAACAGAAGCTGCATCCCGATGGCCGCACCCACGAACTCCGCCAGATCGGTGGCGAGCACGACCACTTCGGCCTGGAGCCACAACACGCGGGTACCCCAACGCGGGAACCGTTCACGGCAGAGCTGCGGCAGGCTCCGGCCCGTGGCCATCCCGAGCTTGGCCGCCTGGAACTGCACGAGGATCGCCACGAGGCTGGCCGCGACGACGACCCACACGAGGAGGTAGCCCGACGTCGCTCCTGCCGTCAGGTTGGTGGCGACGTTGCCGGGGTCCACGTAGGCGATGGCCGCGACGAAGGCCGGCCCGAGGATCGGGGTGACCCGCGATCCGCCGCCCACTTCGACGTGCGGGCCGACTTGGCGATCGGCTGCGACAGCGCCCGGGGCTCCTCGCATTTCGTGTCTCCATCGTGTCTACGGAGCTCCCCGGTACGTGTTGTCGGCCCGGTGAGTCGTTTGGCGTAGTCCACGATCCCGTTTCCGGACATCCGACGTCTGCGCTGGCAGCCCCCATTCGCACGCACAGGTAGCGGGCAACCAGGGATTCCAGCCCGCGGGTAGTGGAGATTGCCGTCCGCCGTGATGCCTGCGGCGTCCGGAGACGACAAACTCAAAGGGAACGCAGCACACGAGAGGGAGGACCCAGCCATGTGGGACACAGTTCAGACCAACGACGTGCACCTGTCGCGCGACCTGCCCTGCCCGTGGTGCGGGCACGGCGTCCACACCTTCCTTGCGTGTGACGACGCCTGCGACTGCCAGCGGGTGGTTCTGCCCGGCCAGGCCGCCTGATGCCGATGAGCGCCGCCGCGTCGGAGACAGCGTCCGAGATCTGATGCCCACGCTGTCCCGATCGGCGCGGGTCGGCTCGGCGGCGGTGGTGACGTTCAGTGAGCCTCAAGAAACGTGATCACCGCGAGCACGCGGCGGTGGTCGCCGCTGGTCTCAGGAAGGTCCAACTTGGCGAGGATGCTTCGTACGTGCTTCTCGACGGTCCCCTCCGTGACCCAAAGCCGACCGGCGATGCCTGCATTGGAGCGTCCCTCGGCCATCAGCGCCAACACCTCGCGCTCCCTGGCGCTGAGCACGGCCATCGGATCGTTGCGTCGTTGGGCCGTCACCAACTCCTTCACCAGCTCGGGGTCCACGACCGAACCGCCCCTGGCGATCCGCCCGAGGGTCTCGAAGAACTCCTCCACGTCGACGACGCGGCTCTTGAGCAGGTAGCCGATCCCCCGACCACTGGCCAGTAGCGTCATCGCGTGTTCGACCTCGACGTGCGCCGACAGGACGAGGATGCCTATGTCCGGGAACTCCTCGCGGATGACTTGGGCGGCCTCCAGCCCCTCGACGGAATGGGTCGGCGGCATCCGGATGTCGACCAGCACCAGGTCCGGCACCTTCTCGCGGACCAGCTCCAGGAGCTGCGTACCGTCGCCCGCCTGCCCCACGACTGCGTAGTCCGGGCGCTCGAGCAGCCTGGCCAGCCCCTCGCGGAGGAGCACGTCGTCATCGGCCAGGATCACGCGCAACGCGGTCATGGCCGCAAGGTGCGCGGACCACTCGGCCGGGGTCGTGCGAGGCTCGGCTGCATCGTCATGTCGAGCAGTATCGCCCAGTCGGTCTCTGAGAGCACCCCACGAGTCGAACGAAGGCCCGTGTCAGGCGACCTTCGTTGGCGTTCCTTGGTGCTAACAGGTAGGCGAGGTTCGGGTCACCGGGAACGTCAATTTCGTGTTGACCGTGAAGACTTTGAGGCGCGATGCCGGGATTCTCGTGGTGTGAGTCTTTCCCCAGTTGTTGCGTGATTCCCTGCCATCGTTGGAGCTCCTGTGTTTGTCGGACAGCGCATTTCTCACGGACCTGTGATTGCGGTACTCCTGAGTGCCAACCTGCTGTTGGTCGGCTGTGGCCTCGGGACCGTCGCGTCGCCCAACGCGGGGACTGCCGCTTCCCCCAGCCCGGGAACCGTCGCGCCCCCGGGCGCGGGGACCGTCCCGGCTCCCCCTGCGGGGACCGTCACGACACCTGACGGGGGAAACCTCCCGCCCCCGACACCGACGCCCACGGTCGCGCCGCCCAGCGGCGTGGCACCCGCGGCCCCATCCCGGGAAGGCAACGCCGCCGCCGGAAGCTGTGACGGCACTATCGGAGCCACGGCCGTCGACGAGATCAGCGTGCCCGCGGGCGCCACCTGCACGCTCGAGGGCACCTCGGTGGACAGCAACGTGTCCGTCGGACCCGACGGCACCCTCATCGCACACGGTGTGTCCATCGATGGCGACGTCGAGGCGCAGGGGGCTCGCGCCGTCGAGGTCACCAACAGCACGGTCAGCGGAGACTTCCAGCTCCAGGAAGGCGGAAGCTCGACCGTCACTGACTCGCACGTCGACGGCGACATCGAGTGGCAGGGCGAGCGGGGTCAGCTCACGGCCCAAGGAAGCACCATCGGTGGAAACCTGCGGGCGGACTCCAACAGCGGTGGACTGACCATCTCCGGCACCAGCATCGACGGAGACCTGGAGTGCCAGGACAACAACCCAGCACCAACCGGCGGAAACAACGCCGTCTCGGGGGACCGTCAAGGCCAGTGCACCAGCCTCTGACGACCGGACCGGGACGGAGTGTCTGGCGTGGCGTATGACTGGAAGACCGAACTCCCCGGAGTCGTGTCCGTGCACTCGGACGAATGCCCGGTTCGAGACGGGCGCGAGTGCCTCTGTGGACCACTGGGCTTCCGCGCGAGCATCCGGGACGGTGAGACGACGTTGCGGACTGTCAGCTCCAGCTTTGACACGCCTCAGGAAGCGCTCACCTGGCAACGCGAACGGTCGAGGAGCCAGGAAGGTTCACACGCAGCCGCCCGTGGCACCGAGGTGGGAGCCCTGATAGTCGACTTCCTCCAGGCGGCCGAGGACGGTCTCGCGCAGGATTCCCGAGGCCTGCTGTACACACCGGATCGCCTCCACGCGCTCAGGGGTGGGCTGAGCTACGTCGACTCCGAGCTCGGTCGGATGGCCGTCGACGAGGTTCGCCGTCGTCACGTCCAGGGGCTCATCGCTCAGCTGCGCGGTGCCGGTGTCGACGAGACGCGAGTCGTCGCGGTCGCCGAGGGACTGCACGAGCTCTATTCGTACGCCGTCCGGCACGACGTCGTCGGTTTCAGTCCTGTCGTCGAGCTGGACCTGTCCGGGCCCGGAGCGGTTCCTCCGCACGTCAACGGGTACGGTCCGTCGGCCACGTCCGGAGGGGCTGCGTGGACATCGCAGTCGTTCCCCGCGCCGCTGCCACCGCAGGCGCCGCCACGGCACGCAGCACCATCGCGCGACGAGGGCCCTCCATTCACCGACCCTGGCTACCCGACCGGGGGGTTTCCGATGTTCCCACAAGGTCCACCCGCGCCGGTCAACCACAACGGCTCTGGTCCCTTCAACGCCCCCTACGGAGCGCCCGGAACCCCGAACGGCACGGGTCCCTTCAACGCCCCCTACGGAGCGCCCGGAACCCCGAACGGCACGGGTCCCTTCAACGCCCCCTACGGAGCGCCCGGAACCCCGAACGGCACGGGTCCTTTCAGCTCCACGTTCGGGACGCCTGGAACCATGCCGGACGCCAACTACGACGCGACCATGCAGGAGCGGTGGCTCTGGTGGACGGTGCGCATCATCGTCATCGTCTTCGTCCTGATCGCGCTCGTCCTTGTCGCCGAGTCCGTTTGACCGGTGCCCACTCTGGCCCGCTAACCGGCTCGGTGACGCGTCGGTCGAGCGAGCCGGCCGCCACCCATGCGGCTGGCCAGGGTCTGCCTCGGCACCGGGTCACGCAAGCGGTCGAGAAGCTCCGGGATCCGCCCGGCCACCTCCTCACGCACGAGGAAGTGCAGCATGTCTCCGGCGTTCAGCCGGGTCGAGGCAACCGGGGGAACGGCCTGGTCACCACGAACGATCAGCACCAGGGTGCTCCCAAGGGGAAGAACCAGGTCTCGAACCCGCCGTCCGACGACGCCGTCGACGGGACTCACGGAGTACTCGACCAGCTCGGCCCCGAGGCTCCGGGCACCGCCGGCGTCCGACAGTGGCCTCGGCAGTAGGGGCGTCACCGAGGTCAAGCCCAGTCTTCGAGCGAGCGCCTCGAACGTCAGGCCCTGAAGCAGGGTCGAGACGACAACAGCGAAGAAGACGACGTCGAAGAGGACCTCGCTTCCGGGCAAGTTGGCTGCCACCGGAAAGGTTGCGAAGACCACCGGCCCCCCGCCGCGCAAGCCCGCCCACGACAGGACGGCCCGCTCCGGCACGCTGAAGCCCTGGCGTGCAGTCGCCAGTGCCGTGGCGAGCGGGCGCGCGATCAGCACGACGACGAGGGCGAGGGCGATCCCTTCCGGTGCAGCCGCGCCGAGCCGGCTCGGGAACACCAGCAACCCGAGCGTGACGAAGAGGCCGATCTGGGCCACCCAGGCAGCGCCGTCATGGAAGATCCCGGTCGCCTGACGACCGGGGATGGGCGCATCGCCGAGAACCAGCCCTGCCAGATAGACGGCGAGGAGGCTGGAGCCGTGCAAAGTGTCGGAGGTGCCGAACGCAAGCGCCGCAACCGCAACAGACGCGACGGGCTGGAGGCCGCTCCACGGCAACCGAATCCTCGTCAGCGCCACGACCGCGAGCCTGGCCACGAGATAGCCGCACACGGCGCCGATGACGAACTCGTGCACGGCGAAGACCGCCATGTCCACGATGCTGTAGTCGGGTCTACGGGTCCACTCCATGAAGCCGAGCACGAGGACCAGGGCGACCGGGTCGTTGAACCCCGCTTCGCCCTCGAGGGTCTGGACGAGTCGGCGGCTCAGCGTCGAACCCCGCAGCAGGCCGAAAACGGCCGCCGAGTCCGTCGACGCCACGACCGACCCGAGCAGCAGGCCCTCGAGCGGGGAGAGCCGGAACAGCGCGATCGCCGCCACGCCGGTAACGACGGCGACGACAAGGGTCGCGCCGACTGCCAGCCGGAGGGCGGGCCCGCGTACGCGCTTGATTTCCGAAAGACCCGTGCGCAGGCCGCCGTCGAACAGGATCAGCGCAAGTGCGACCAGGCCGATGTCGCGAGCCAGCGCGTAGTTGTCGAACTGGATCCAGCCCGCGCCGTCCGAACCGGCCACCATCCCGACGGCCAGGAAGAGCAACAGCGCGGGAAGCCTCAACCGTGCGGCCACGAGCGAAGCAGCCACGGACCCGGCGAGCAGTCCACCCACCGCCAGAATCAGTGTTCCGGTCGTCATGCCGATCGACTGTCGGGCCGGGGATCCACCCAGGTCAACTGTTCTTGCCGGCCCGCCGCGTCGGGCTCACCCGCCATTTGCGAAGACCCTGGGCGGCTTTCCTCCAGTGCTGAGGATCACGCTCGAGCCCTTGGGAACTGCCTTGATGGCGTCGATGTTCGCGAGTCCCGCACTCTTGTTGTACGAGTCACCGAGCAGACGGTTGGCGCGCGCGAGGTATCGCGCCTGCTTCAGCTTGGCCCGCGCAGAATTCACCGCGGTGAATTGCGACTGCGCGTCATCAACCGCCTGTTGGACGTTGTCCGGCAAGGTCACCTGGCCGACCACGAAGCGGATGTCCCAGAAGTAGTGCTTGCCGAGGGCATGGTCCAGATCACGTTCGAGTGACTTATCGATGCGCTGCTCGATCTTTGCGATGTTCGCGCCGGGAACCGGAGGCTCCTTCTCGTGACTGGCCCGCACGAGCGAGCATGATGCCACCAGATCAACGCACGGGAACCGTCCCACCTCCACGCGCAAGTCGTTCTCGAGCACCGGCCGGAACAGCGAGTCGAGCATCGCCGCGAAGCCGTCGGCGCCGTTCCATGGGTAGAGCCGTCTCCCATCGGGAGTTGCGAAGAGCCGCGTGCCGATGGACTGGTCGAAGGCCTCGAGGAGGGGGATGTCGGATTCGCCGATGAAACGCAAGAAGACCGCAGCGTCAATCCCGATCTGGACGCCGTCCTTGGTCGGCAGCGTAATCGTGTCTACGCCCGGTGTCGGACGCGTCTGCTGGCCCGTGACGGTGTACTTCTGGGTCACGTGCGACGCCGGGTACAGGTGCGGCGCCTGGCTGAACATGCCGGTGTAGGTCAGCCCCTCGCCGGGCATGATCACCTGACGGATCGTGCGGGTGTCGAGCGGCCCACCGTTGCGCACGACGGCCACGGTACCGGGGGCACCCCGACTGACCCGGACTCCGGAGACAGCGACCATCAGGCCCAGGCAGAGCAGCGCAATCACGAACGTCGCCAGCCGGCGCAGTCCCTGCTTCCGCATCACCGTGAGCGCCCACCGGGGCGGCGCGCCCTTCTTCTTGCCCGGTGCCGCCTGTGGGAACGGGTCCAGTTGCGGGAACGGGTCCAGTTGAGGGAACGGGTCCACCGGGGGGAGGTGATCCACGGAGCGACGTCCGCGCCGGGCACGAGCATGCCCGCGCAGCACCCGAACCGACCTGGCCTTCGTCGGCTTGGTCTCTACCGTTGTGCCCATGGAACACGATCCCCCGGACGCTGGTCGTTCGTCGCCACGGCTACCACCCGCCTGCGTTTCCGGTGAGCCGGAAGCCCGGCCTACCGGCTAGCGGGAGCCG
>JAOPXC010000399.1 GCA_025965335.1 Nocardioides sp.
CCGCCGCGGCGTTCCACAAGTTCTACGACGTCGCGCACGTCCTGCCCAAGGGCGACGAGGAGCCGAACGACCTGCACCGGGCCCGGCTCATGCTGGTCGCCGCGACCCGCCAGGTCATCGCCAACGGCCTCGGCCTGCTCGGCGTCACCGCCCCGGAGCGGATGTGAGGTCCCACGAGGCGGGTGCGCTCCACGGCCAGTCCGGCGATCGCGGGCCGGCCTGGTTGCGTACGCCCGAGGACCCCAACCAGCTCGTCCCCCACCTGTGGGCCGACGGCGTCTCCAAGGTCGACGGCGTCCTGACCGTCGCGGGGGAGTCGGTCGTCGACCTGGCTGCTGAGTTCGGCACCCCGACGTACGTCGTGGACGAGGACGACTTCCGTCGCCGCGCGCGGGCCTTCAAGGAGGCCTTCCCGGCCGCGGACGTCTACTACGCCGGCAAGGCGTTCCTGTGCGTCGCGACGGCGCGGTGGATCGCCGAGGAGGGGCTCAACCTCGACGTGTGCACCGGCGGTGAGCTCGCGGTTGCGCTGCGGGCCGAGTTCCCCCCGGCCCGGATCGGGCTGCACGGCAACAACAAGTCCGTCGCCGAGCTGCGCCGCGCCCTCGAGGCCGGCGTCGGTCGCATCATCATCGACTCGGTCGAGGAGATCGATCGGCTGGGCGAGCTGACGACAGAGCTCGGCGTCACCGCTCCGGTCATGATCCGGGTCACCGCCGGCGTCGAGGCCCACACGCACGAGTACATCTCGACGTCCCACGAGGACCAGAAGTTCGGTTTCTCTATTACCGGTGGCGATGCGCTCGACGCCGCCCGCCGCGTGCTTGCCGCTCCCGGGCTCGAGCTGCGCGGCCTGCACTCGCACATCGGCTCGCAGATCTTCGTCACCGATGGCTTCGAGGTCGCCGCCCGGCGGGTGCTGCGTCTGCACGCCGAGATCGAGCGGGAGCTCGGCGCGACGTTGCCCGAGCTCGACCTCGGCGGCGGGTTCGGCATCGCCTACACGACCCAGGACGACCCGTCGACTCCTGCGGACCTGGCCCGCGGCATGCTCAAGATCATCGACGACGAGTGCGTGGCGATGGGCATCGCGCTGCCGCACCTGTCGATCGAGCCCGGTCGCGCGATCGCCGGCCCGTCGACGTTCACGCTGTACGAGGTCGGCACGACCAAGGCGGTGGCGCTCGACGGCGGAGCCTCGCGGCGGTACGTCTCGGTGGACGGCGGCATGAGCGACAACATCCGGCCGGCCCTCTACGGCGCCGACTACTCCTGCACCCTCGCGTCGCGTACGTCCGATGCTCCCGCGCTGCTCAGCCGGGTCGTCGGCAAGCACTGCGAGTCCGGAGACATCGTGGTCAAGGACGAGTTCCTGCCCGGCGATGTCGCGGCCGGGGACCTGCTGGCCGTGCCGGGCACCGGGGCGTACTGCCGCTCCCTCGCGAGCAACTACAACCACGTGCCCCGCGCCGCGGTCGTCGCCGTCCGTGACGGTGAGGCCCGGGTCATCGTGCGCCGGGAGACCGAGGACGACCTGCTGTCCCTCGATATCGGCTGAGCGGTGCGGTCCTCGGAGAGGACCTGAGTGTGCGGTGCGTCGGCGTCCAGAGCACGACGATTCCTGGACGCCAGCGCACCGTGGTCGGCGGACAGCGAGGCTGACAAAGGTTGCCTGAGTGTCGATCGATGTGGCGGCTCGTCCACAGGTCGTGACGATCGGCCCTTCCCAAGATCCCTGCGGTTCAGGCAGTATGCGGACAACACGTCTCTTCGGGGGAAGAGGGTCATTGGAGATGGAGTCCCAGGCGTCGGCGCTCGCCGACCGCGTGCGCGACCTGGTGCGTCAGCGCCGGATCGACCCGCGCACGGACGCGGAGTCCGTACGCCGTGCGGCCATGGACGCGGTCGCCGAGCATGAGTCACGCAGCCTGACCGGTGTCGTGCGGTCGCTGGAGGAGCCCGAGCTCGTCGTGGGACAGATCGTCGCGGACGTGTCCGGCTTCGGTCCTCTGCAGGCCCACCTGGACGACGAGTCGGTCGAGGAGATCTGGATCAACGAGCCGGTTTGAGTTGTTTAGACATAGCCTACGGCGTTGACCATTTGGGCACATGTTGTCCGGTCGCTAGGTAGTGTGGCGCGACGAAGGAGTTAACAGTGCCACCACGCGGTCAACCACTCGACGTCTTGGTCGAATCAGTCGTCGAACTAGGCGAGCTGGGCAGTGCTATGTCCGATGCGGATGTAGACCTGTTGATGGAGCGGATCTCTCCGATGTTCCGGCAGTTGCTGACGGCGCAAGGATTCCCGACTCGCAAAGTCCAGGCTGTCGTCACGAAGTTCAGAGACGCCGGCCGGCGTACTCCTCCGTTGGAGGCCACATCCAGCATCGTTCCTGGCCGACCGCAGAGCGGGGCAGACGGGAACCGAACCGACCGGTGGTTGGTGCCCACGGGCCATCGGTACTACGCGAACAAGCGTGATGCGCAGTTGGTAGAGATCCGGTACTACTTGCAGGCGCTCTCCATGTTGGGTGCTCCTGCGGTGCCCTCTACGCGCGCGGCCACTGCATTTATCTGGCTACTCGGGCACGAACTGAAGCCGGGCGAATACAAGGATCCGATCATGCTGCGGGACATCGGATTCGGGGCCTTCGTCGAGTTGCCCCGGCGCGTGCAATCCGGACACTACGTGCCTCTGGCTCGTGGCGGGCGTCACGAGCCAGAGAACACCTTCCTAATGCTGGCGAGGTCGAACTCCCTTCAGAGCGATCTCACCTTCGACGAGTTCCTCGCTCTGGTCGACGACATCCTCGCGAGGCAAGCTGCTGCCGGCATCTTCCCTGACGGTCGCGAACTGCCCGCCCACGCTTTGCTCGAAGAGGCGTCGGGCATCGTTGCTGAGTGATATAGCGTGCTGACGACTTTCCGAGGCGTCGGCCTGCAACTGAATGATCTGAGCCAACGTTTCCGAGTCCTTCGGCAACGGCACCGGCATGGCAGCGATGTGCTCAGGGGTGATCTCATCGATAACGCTTCCGAAGATGCCGCGAGCGAGCAGGGATTGTCCGATTTCGGACCGCAGGTAGACCTCGAGATAGGCAGGATCGAGTTTCTCTGGGTTGGGGACGATGCGGATGACATGTTCCGACATCGCGAACCCGTCCCACGCTTCCGGGACGCTTGAAACGATGCCGGTAGATCCGCTGCGGGTGACGAGAATCCATCCTGATTTGACCCGCAACTCCGCCAATCTCTTGTCGTCCGAACGCAGGAACTTTTTATTGGTGGCGTGCAACTGCGTGATGTTTGTGCCGCCCAAGAATGGAACGCCTGTCTTCGAGTCTGTGGTGTAGTTCCGCTTGAATCGGCCCGGAAAGAAGATCCGCTCCGTCACTTCGCCAATCGTCGACGTCGGGAACTCTTCATCGGTGCCTCGCACCTTTACCAGCGCCGCCGCACGATCTGGCTCGTGGTACGCAGCGTTAATTCGGAGATCATGCTCACGGGTGAACTCCGAAGCACTCACTACGAATGACTCTGGGTGGGCATCTACAGCTGAACCAGCGAGATGCTGACGGAAAGCGGCCTCGACATCAGGCAGGTCGCAGATTACCCGTCCGTCCTCTCCGATCACCGGATTACCGCGTCGATCGTGACCGATGTGCCGGGAAACGGCCATAAAGACCGGGTAGTCCTCGGGCTCCCACTCAACCAGCGGCTCCTTCCGGCGTTGAACCACTACGACGGCAGTCTTAGTTCCAGTCCACGGCTGGAACGTAGTCTCTGGCAGGTCGACCACCGCCAGAATCTTTGCGTGTCGCAGGAGCCACTCGCGAACGAATCCAAGCTTCGGGCCGGACAGAATCTGGTACGGCAAGACGATGGCGAGCCGACCAACTCCCGGCTCGGCAAGATTGAGGTTCTGCTCCAAGAACAAGATGTCGGGCGCGGTCGGCGATACACGCTTGGATTTGTTCCAACGGGTACCCGCCTTGCTCCAGACGTGACCAAGGTCGAACCGCGTCAGAAGCTTGGTGTCCTTCACGGTGATCTTGTGACCGAACGGAGGGTTGGTCGCCAGGCAACGATGGGTTCCTGGGACGAGCACCTTCCGCAGGGCCGTGGGCCAGCGATCGGGTGCGAGTAGTGAGTCGGCATTGAAGACCGGGTTGCCGTTGTCGACGCCAAGCTGATGCAGCGTGGTGTTGGCGAGATGGGAAAGGCTGGCGTCGACCTCGACCCCGAGAAGCTGGGGAGCCCCCTGGAGCCCTTGTGTACGGGCCGCTCGTGCTCCCGCCAGGAGGAAACCGCCGGTGCCGGAGCAGATATCTACGAGATCATCGTTCGCCGCGTCAAACTGGAGCAACTCGACCGAGAGGTGCGTTACCCGCTGGTCGGTGAAAAACTGGCCGCCAAGGCGCTTGGCGGAGGTGCTGCGGAACACCTCCAACGCATCTCCGAGCCAGTCTCGCTGCACGTCGTTCAGGTCGACGCCCACGAGCGCTGCCCGAACGAACGCCAAGCTGGCGTCATCGAGCTTAAGGAGTTCACGAGCGGGGTATCGCTGCATCGTGCGGTTGAATGCGCTGAAGCCGTCCCGAATTTCGCGGGCTACTGCGGTGGCAGCATCCCGATCGCCTGCTAGTGCTGCGCTGACGCGTGCCGGGTCTAGAGCGGGCAGGGAATCGACGACCGCCAGCCAGGTGAGCGTCTGGATCACCTTGGCAACCTCAGCCTGAAGATCCTCGGGGAGCCGGATGTTCGCGTTCGCGTAGAGGTGGTCGTGGATGACGCGCATCTGCGCGTCGAAACTCTGAATGATCAAGGGAGAGCACTTTCTGCCTAAGGTAACTGAACCCTATTATGCACTCTCTGCTTGGTGTGTCGACGCCGACTCGTTGAAGTGGGAGCGATCCGAGGTCCGGCCGCGCCCGACGGTACACCGGCTAGGACAGCATCCGCTGAATCGGTGAACACCAGGCGGCGCGAGACCCCGGGGGAGGGAGGGGTCTCGCGCCACTGGGCGTGGCACCTGTTACGACGCAGGTGCGGTCTAGAGCAACTCCAACGCCTCGCGGATGTGCTTCGGCGGGATCGTCGGGTTGCGGCCTGGGGACGGCTTGTCGGCCGTCTGGGTCGGGGGAGTGCGGACGATCTCGGCGGCCAGGTCGGGCGGGCCGATGAGTGCGTCGAGGGCTCCTCGCTCGTCATCCGTGGGCGCGGGTCCCGGCGGCAGGGCGATCGGCTCGGAGACGGGCGCGAGCAGAGCCTCGGGGTCGTCCAGGATGGACCTGAACAGCGCCTCAACCGGGTCTTCGTTGATCGGCATGATCTTGTGAACCTGCGCCGCGCCCAGCCCGGCGCGGTCAAGCAGATCCTGGGCAATCTTGGCGCGCACCTGGAACGGGACCGACGAGTCGTCCATCCAGGCGGCCAACTTCTGCGCGGCGTCGTCGGCTGTGACGGCGATGCGCTCGGCAGCGCGGCGACGAACCTGCCCGGCTGCTGCGCCGTGCTGGTCGCACACGACCGCGCCGTCGTCGGCTACCCGGCGGCACTGCTCGCCGCTGCTCTTGTAGTGCCCGCTGCACCGAAGGATGGCGGGCGAAGCGTTGTTCGCCCACCATCCCTCCGAGTGCGTGCGGCTCTTGCCTGCCATGACCTACCGCCAGACGAGGTCGGAGAAAACGTCGTTGAGGACGTCACGGCAGAGCCAGCAGCACACCAACTCGGCCACGGTCGCCCCTGCGGGCACCCACAGCCGGTGGTTGGGACGCGCCCGGCCGTGGCACCGGTCGCACTTCGCGCGGAACTCGCGTGTGCCGGCCACGATCGCATCCAGCAGCGGCACAGCCAGGCGGTCCGGGTCGCCCGGGCGGAGCATCGGCACGCCGACCGCGCACCCGGGTTCGGAGCGCGTCGAGAAGGAGTCGAGGACGGCCCTCTCAACGCGCTCGTCGTTGAGTGCGATGGTGTTCGGCTCGGCCCAGCGAGCGAGCGCTGCGCCGTCACGCATGGCGTCCACGAGCATCAGATCGTCGGAGCCGTGTAGGTGGCCGACGCGGTGACCTGCATGACCGCTGCTGCGCCGCGCTTGGCGACGCCGCAACCTGCTCCGCGGACCATGTACGAGTCGATCAGCGGGTAGGTGCCGCCGCCGGGAATCTGCTTGAGCCCCTTCAACTCGCGGCGCTTGTGCTCGCGGAACGCGATGGGGTTGCGGTCGCTGTTGGGCCCGCCGGTCGCCACGGACAGGACGTAGCCGCGCGGGACGAAGTCGTGCTGGACGATCCACGAGTCGCCGTACGAGCCGATGACCCGCAGGCCGTTGAAATCGCCCGGAGGACGGTCACCGATGATCGTCTCGTCGGTGATGAAGGCCGGGGCGTCGTCGCTGGGGATGAAGTCGTACGCCGCGCCGCCGTCGCCTGCACGGAAGCCGCTGATGACCTTGCCCTCGACGGGGTTGACCAGCACGATGACGCGGTCGCCGTTGGAGCGAAGGCCGTAGCCGTGGTGCTCGACGGTCTCCGCGACCATCTCCACGTCGGAGGGATCCAGAGTGGCCGACCCAGTCGTCATGTAGTGACTGTGCTCGGGGGCGAAGGTGTTGCCGGAGAACTCCGGCGGGGTGTCGCCGTCGCCGTTCCACAGCGGCTTGATCGGGACGCCGTCCTCGTTGGCGCCGGGGGAGACGTTGTTGACCAGCGCCCGCATGACCAACTTGAAGACGAGCCGGTTGTCGGCCTCCAGCGCAGCGGAGTGCGTCGTGGCGATCTGCGCTGCGCTGGCCTCGGCCAGGTAGCGCCAGGTGTAGCGCTGTGCGAGGTCCCAGAACTTGAACGGGAAGCCGACCTTGACGAGGTCCGAGGGGGTGCGCAGCGACGTCGGGACGCCGTACTCGCTGGCCTCCTCGAAGTCGTCGCCGGTCGCGGTCTGAGCGGTGTATTCGGCCGAAAGGTCGGTCGTGTAGGCGAACAGCGAGGCGATGGCGCTTCGGGCTTCGTTGCGAAGCTGAATCGTCTCCTGCTGCTCGTCCCAGATTGTGTCGAGGTTGACGCCGTCCGCTGTTGCTTGGATGACGTCTGCCATTGCGTTGTATCCGCGTGCCATGCGAGTTCTCCTGAGTGAGATGAGGGGTCGTCAAAGTGGGCGTCTCGACCTCTCGTCGTCGCGCCTGGGGGGTGTGGCCCTCACGGCCGGGAACGCTTACCTGAGGCGTTCGCGAAGCATCGGGACCTCTCGTCCCTCGCGCCTACGGCAACCGTAACTATCGATGGGGACGGACCACGGTTTGTTCTGGGGATGGAGAACAGGCGGTGCGGGTCCGGCGAATAGCGAGACTGATCCGACAGAATGATCGCGTGAAGCCCAGTGAGAAGCACCGACGGGACGTAGAACTGATCTCAGCGTTCCAGCACGCCTATGTGGACCTGCTGAACAGTTCGCAGTCCGTCGAGGGCAACTGGGGGAACGAGTTGGGCGCGAAGGTGAGTTGGGAGGTCTGGCAACAGAAGCTCCGAGCGGTTGCCGCCGCCGCAGGCGCGGGTGCGGAGTCCTACCACCGTCATGGGGGGACTTGGAGTCTCAGTAGTCCCGGCTTCGTTCGCAACGACGTTGATCCAGTCGCGAACTGGGAGATGAGTCTCAGTGATCCCGACAACCTCCCGCCTCAACGCATCGTCACCTCGGTCGAGGCTGCAATCGCAAGTGCTCGTCGGGACGCTGAGGATGCGGCCAAGCGCGAGCGCGGTGCCACCGGTGCCATTGCCGCGTTCCTGCGCTGGCCGAGCGATCTGCGCGAGGCAGTCGGTCCTGACCACGGAGCGCAGCGAGCGGCTGCCGGAGCCGTCGGTGTCGTGCTCCAGATCTTCGTGGGCACGCTGACAACCGCCCTCGGCGCAGGTCTCATCGCGGGGGTTGTCGCACTCGCGGGACTCGTCTTCTAAACCGCGACCCCCGGCTTGACGGCCTTATAAGCGCGGCGCACGACGGACTCGTCCCAGGTCGGGCGGCCCGTCGGGGTCAGGATGCCGTCAGCCGAGAGGCCGAGTGCGATAGAAGCGAAGCTGGCTCCAGACTCCCGCTCTGTGACGATCCGGCGGCGAACGTCGGTCGGAATGCCGGAAGGGCGGCCTATCTGCTTGCCCTTGGCCCGGGCGACCGCCATGCCGTCGCGAGTCCGGCTCCGGATCATGTCCCGCTCCAACTCGGCGAAGGTGGCGAGCATGTTGTACATCGCCTTGCCGCTCGGTGTCGACAGGTCCATGCCGAGGTCGAGCACGACGATCGACCAGGCCTGGTCCTGCGCTGCGCGCATCACGTCGGCGGCGTTGTAGACCGACCGGGCGATGCGGTCCATCTTGGTAACGACCAGCGCGTCGGCCTGCTTGCTGCGAAGGAGGTCTAAGGCCTCCCGAAGGCCGGGGTTAACCTTGCTGCCGGTCGCACCCTCGTCGCTCCGCCATTCAACCGTCCAGCCCTTCTTAGCGGCATGCTCCTCAATGGCCAGCCGCTGGGCGTCGAGGCTGTGGCCCGAACTGGCCTGCTCCTGCGTGGAGACGCGTCGGTATCCGACGACGTGCATCAGAGGACCTGCACCCGAACGTCGGTGAGCGTCTCGTCCCGCTCGGCCATGACCTCGATCTTGCGGGCCTCGGCCAGGTCGGAGTACGGGACGGCCTCGAAGTTGAGCGTGAGCAGCGTCTGGCGCGGGTAGGTCTGCGTCCCGAGGTAGACGCGCTCGCCCTTGAAGGTGGCGGCGACGGAGTAGGTGGTCATGGGGTCTCCTTACAGGCGGAAGGCGTAGACGGTCGTATACGCCTGGCCGAAAGGTAACTCGCACAGGTGTTCGAGTGTCTGCTTGGGGTGAGCGCCTCGCGCGCTCGCGGGTGAGGGGTTTCGGCCCGCGTGCCTGCGGCGATTTCGGTGCCCCGCTCCTTCACCCCACTGACCAGTTTGCAGCGGACCAGCGGGCCACGCGCGGACGCTGCCGGGCCAACGTGGTCCGCGCACTAGTCCCGGTCACGGCAGGGGTGGAGGGGGGTACGAGGTGGGGGGTACGTACCCCCCACAACGGTGTACGTCCACCGTTCGGAGGGTTGCAGACTACTGAAACAACAACAATTTGTTGATTACGTAAGGGGCGGAGGCGGCCCGGGACACCCCCAATGGGGGGTACGCGTACCCCCGTACCCCCCATTCACTGCTACCCGACGTAGCGCACCCGCCGTGCTTCCGTGCCCTTCTCGCTCACGTAGTCCTCTACCTCGACCTGACCAGACGCGACGAGGTTCTCCAGCGCTTCATCCATGCACTCGCGCAAGCGGGCCGCAGGGCGGTACGACTTCGACAGCAGCCACTCACCCGGTTCCTTTTTGAGCCGGTTGAGAATGGCCCGCGCACAGCGACGGACCCGGTCACCGTCCGCCGCATCCTCGGCCCGGTCCTTGGAGATTGCAGAGGCGTTCTGGGACTGCTGAACCTCTGAGGACAGCACCCTGCGGCATTCCTCCTGGACGGTCATGGACTCGCCGATGATCTGCCCGGCGATAGTCCACCACTGGTCCGTGATGGCTGTCTCGCCATGCAGCAGTGCCAGTGCCGTGGCGACCTTGAGACGGGTGAGAAGCATGTGCCCCTCCAGCCCTTCGGCTCCATCCTTGACCTGCTTGAGCCGAGCAGACCGAACCTCCGCCTTGATGTGGTCCGGATAGTCGATCTCGGGAGGCAGCGCGGGCATCTGCCAGCCCAACCCGCCGGGCCAGGACGCGCTCGGGTCCACAGTCGGGTCGGCCGCTTTGACCCAGACGAGCCGCTGGGGGGTGCCTGCGTCCGCATCCTCCAGGAGCACACCGGAGCGCGTCGGCTGCACACCGAGCACCATCACGAGGCGGTAGGAATTGGCACCGACGTGCCTCTTCCGGTCGGCTGTGGCGTTCTCCTGCCCCAGCGAGCCACCTGTGAGGGCGGACCGGATGGTGGGCCCGATGGTGGCCCCGCTGCGGTTCTTGGTCGCGCCGAGGCTGTCGATCTCATCGACCGTGAGGATGCGGCGAGGGTCGGCGATAAGGACGTTGCGGTTCTGTTCCTTGTTGAATTCCAGGAAGGTCTGCACGAGTCCCTCTCCTGAGCCGACGTTGCGCTCCAAGTCCTCCTGGTACATGCCCTCCAGCCCGAACAACTCCCGAGAGACAGCGAGCATGGCGGACTTCCCGGCACCGCTGGTGCCCACGATGGCTATGCCGAGGTTGAGAGACGCTCTGCCACCGATTACCGGGGGCAGGCAGACCGACGGGGGAACCTCCGTCAGCACCCGCCCCAGCATGTAGCAGAGCAGGGCCGGGGCACCGACCATGCGTGAGTGCGCGGCCTGCCTAATGTGCTGGAGAGTCGCCGTCGCGTCGAACAGGCCGTCGAGTTCGGCCGGGCCGAAGTCGTCCGCGGGAGTGTCTATCCGGGGCCGGTCTGCGCCGCCCCGGTCGGCAATTTTCCAAGCGGACTTGCGCACCTTGTCGAACTCGGCGGCAATCCCGGAGGCCGCCGCTGCCTCCTGCATCTGCTCGTCAACGTCCGTCTCGGCAAGACAGCCTCCAAGTACGAACTGGTAAAGCGTCGGCAGGTGGCGGATCAGGCTTTCGTTGCGGCCACCCGCGGCCGCCTCACGAACTTCCCTCCCGGCCTTCGCGAGCACCGCCACGGCTTTGCGTACCTCGGCGTCTGTCGGCAGCACGGAGAGGTCAACCTCGCGCGGCTCCGGACGGACCATCGACGGACGCTCAGCGCGCAAGACCTCGGTCAGCGCCGCGCCGCTGTAGTCACCGTCAAGCATCTCCAGCACAGCGAGGTCGGGGGCTATGGTCCACTCGTACCCAACGACCTCGCCGGTCACCTTCGAGACTTTCTCGGTGGGGGCGAGGAACGCGATGCTGCGCCCGTTGCCGTCGGAATCGCCTGCCAGTACGTCGATGCCGGGCAGCCGTTTGATCTTCCCTTTGCCGACGCCGAGTGACGCGATGAGGTCGTGCGTGCCGCCCGAGGGCGTCCGCTGCCGGCCGTAGCTGATCGGCACGAGACCCTCAGCCTTCATCGCGGCAAGACTGGCGTCGCCACCGTTACGAGGGTCGACGTCGAGCACATCGACGCCGTGCCCCGTTACGGCGCACAGAGCCCAACCGGGACGCCACTCGTCCAGCACGTCCGCGTCGGCAACGGCGTGCTGCCAGTCGGAAGGAAAGCGGTATCCGGTGTTGCCGGTGCCGCCTTCGGGATCCCACTCCCCGTCGCTCGTGAGAGCGGGCTCCGCGAGGAAGACGGGCACCCCGTATTCGGTGAGGTGTCGGGCGTGGTCGAGTGCGTCGGCCTGCTCGGGCGTGATCTGCGTGTCCGTCATCTGCGGACCTCACTGTCAGGCTGGTCGAGCCGTTCATCTCTGCCGTTTTCCAGGGCAGCCAGATGGCGTTTCCGGCACGACTTGTCGTGCCACACCTTGTTCCTACGGGGCTTGGCTCCGCAGTGCGGGCATGCCTGCGCGGCGTTCACGCGGCAGACGCCTTGCTGGTGGAGGCCGAACGCAGCAGATGTGCTGCGGCCTCGCGCTGCTCGTCGGTCAGCGGGGGAGCGGCGTCGATTGCTTCGCGGACGGCCCGCTCCAACTTCTCGGCGGCGCTCATCCGGCGTCCCCCGCGTCGCTCAGGAGGCCGGTCAGATACTCGACCTGCGCCCGGTGAAGCGTGGGAGTGACAGCGAGCGCGTCGCGAATCGCCTTGCTGATCTTGGCCGTAGCCAGGTTCCGCCGGGCCGCTTCCGCAACCTCGGGATCCGGGGTCTTACCGTGCGCAAAGAGCCCCGCGTAGTTCGCGGAGGCGCGACGGACTTCCTTGTTGTCGTGAGACATCGGAGGCACCTTCCAGTGCTGCGACGGCTCCCTGTCAGCGCCTCCCGGAACGGAGACGGCCAGGCGATGTCACCAATGCCCTACGCCCACTCATTGGAGTGGAATCGCTTTCGCAATATGATCCGGCGGGCCGTTCCGCTGCCCGCTAGTCCCCTGCACATTCCCCCGAAGGTCGGTGTAAGTGGCTGAGTGCAACGGTAGTTCGCGTCCGTATACGGTCACGGTTTGTTCTGGGTCTGGCTAGTAGGGGCTTGTTGGTGGCACCCGGCGGCCCGCAGGGCGGCCTCGGTGGACGCTCACGCGCCCGCCCACTCGATGGTGACCGAGTCAGGGTCGTAGGAGCGTCCGTTGCCCGAGCCCACCCTTTCGATCGTGATCTTCATGCCGAGCAGGCGCAGCAGGCGCTTGCGGGTCTCAACGTCTGCGGCGTCCCAGGCGGACGCCACTCCGGGCCCGGTGTACTCGGCCAGCGAGGCCTCGGGCTGCGCCTGCGACAACCGGGCACGCTCGGCGGCGAGTTGAGGTCGGAGCCTCTCCGTGATCCGCTTCAACTGATCGCCAGTGATGACGTCGTCCGCAAACTGATCGGCAGTCAGCGCCAACTTGGCGTCCAGCGCGCTGATGCGCTCGCGCGCCGCCTCTGCCGCTACAGGGTCTCCACCCAGTAGCCGCACACCGTCCCGCTCCAATACTCCGAGCACCACTCGGGTGACGTGCTCGTCCACGTCGGCCATGTTGCGCTGCACCTTCAAGCAATCGGCGTTCGGGCACTTGTAAGCGTGGGCGTAGACGCGCGTACGGGACGGACCCCGCGTGCCGTCGGTGCGCAGTCCGCCCTTGACCGCGTAGGTGAACTCGTTCGTGCCGACTACGTGCCCGCCGCACTCGCCGCAGTACGCGACCGACGTGAGGAGGTACTTGGGTTCGGTGCCCCGGTTGTTGCTCCGGCGGGCGGGGTCGGTCAACAGCGCTACGACGCGCTCGTGTGTTTCGCGATCCACGATCGGGTCCCACTGGCCCTGTCCGGCCTCCTTGCCCAGGTGCGTCCTGACCCCACAATTGCGCCAGCGAAGCAGCATCCGCCGAAGCACCTGGGTCTGCCACTGCCTGCCGGTGCTGGTCAAGACGCCCTGGTCGTTGAGGTCGCGGGTGACCTTCCAGATGCCGTCTCCTGCGAGCACCCGGTCGACGCACTCGCGGACGGTGGCGGCCTCAGCCGGGTTGATGACGAGCGCGCGGTCGGCGTCAAAGTCCCATCCGAACGGGCGGGGCCCGACGTGTGCGCCGCTCGCCGCTAACTCCTTGTGCTTGGCCTTCAGGCGACGCCGTGACTGCTCGATCTCGTACCGGGCGACGGTGCCCTTCATGCGAGCCATCATGCGGCCCTGCTCGGTAGCCAGGTCGATGTCGCCGCCTACCGACGCGAGCCGCAGACCGATGCGGTCGGCGTGGTCGATGACGTCTTCGAGTTCGCGGGGCGTACGGGTCAGCCGGTCGACGTCCCACACGACGACTGCCTGCACTTTTCCGCGCTCGACGTCCGCCATCATCCGCTGATAGGCGGGGCGCGGCTTGCTGCGTGTAGCCGAGACGTCGTTGTCCTCGTACGTCTCCACGACAGTCCAGCCGAGTTTGGTCGCCAGGGCTTCGCAGTCGCCGCGCTGACGCTTAACTCCGAGCCCCATTCCCTCGGTATCGCGGGAGATGCGGACGTAGATTGCAGTGGGAGTGCTCATGGCAGGTTCCTCGGCTCGGGGGAGGCTAGGTCTAACGTACCTAACTACCGTCACGGGTGTTCATCGCCCGTGACGGCCGGCACGAGCTGACCTCGCTGATCCTGAACGCCGAGCAGGTCCGCGAGCTCGTCGAGCGGATGCTGTCGTCGTCGGGGCGTCGGCTCGACATCTCCCAGCCCTTCGTGGACGCGATGCTGCCGGGCGGGCACCGGCTCCACGTCGTGCTCGACGGCATCAGTCGCGGCTTCAGCGCCGTCAACATTCGCAAGTTCGTGGCCCGAGCCCACTCGCTGCCCGACCTGGTCACCCTGGGGACGCTCGACCAGCAGAGCGCAGCGTTCCTCGACGCGAGCGTCCGCGCGGGGCTCAATATCGTCGTCTCGGGCGGCACGCAGGCGGGTATAGAACAGGTTATTTCGGTGGTCGCTGATGTGCACCGCCCGCGCGAGCGATTCACTGCGGCCAAAACTTTAGAAGAGGACCTCGCCGCCGTTGTTCCAGCCGCACTTGTTGCACCTAGCTCCGGCATATAAATCGTCGCGCTTGTGGTCGACCTGAGACCAGCTCTCGATGTGTTTCAGGTCCGCACCACACTTAGGGCAACCGACAATCGGGCCATATCCGTGGATTAGTTCAACTTCGATTCCACTCTCTTCGAGAAACGCCTGGATCGCTTGCAAGCGGTCAGCCGGGCCCTTGAATCTTAGGATCGCGTCTACGGCGGGCCCGACGTCCTGATCGGTGAAGTCGAAAAACTTAAGATCCGACACCAGGTCAGGGACCGGTGTCTTATCGAGTTTCAGAAGTACGAATCGCCGATTGGCATCTTCGATCACCTTCTTGATCGCCGTCCGGTACTCGCGACGCGTCCACAATGACTTGTTCGCATCCGACGACCACACTAGAACGAACACGTCGAAACGCCCGATCGCTTCTTCGATGGCGCCGGTGATCGATTCTCCGACTTCGATGCTCCACTCGTCGAGGAACACCGCAGCACCTGCCAGCTGGAGTTGCACGGCGAGTTTTCGAACGATCGGCTTATCGACACCCGTGTGTGACAGAAAAATTTCGCTCACGGCTGCCGGAACTTACTGACCGCTTTCATCAGTTTCATGCCAGCGTCCCAACCGATCTCGCTGCCCTCGTACTCGCATCGGTACAGCCCCTGAAGATTGGACGGGACCGGAAGTCGTTTGTCCCAGAGGAGGATGACCCGGGTGTCATAGAGGACGAACGCAGCACCGATCTCAATCAAAACGTTCTCATTGATGGTGTACGTGCCGTCCTCGTGTTTGCGGTTCTCGTCGGCGTTGACGCAGATTATCCCTGCATCGGAGCGACGCATGGCAGTGAGGACCTTATTGGGCACCGGGATAGCCGTAGATTCCTCCTCCTCCGCGACCTCAGCCTCGATATCAGCGAGATCAAGCATCGTCTGTACCTGCTCGACCACCCGCATGTTTTGGCCATGCGCGATAAATACCCGCAGGCGCTCGTTGGCGTTTCGCTGCCGGCGCTGGCCGCTCCCGCCGTCCTCGCCGTCCTCGTCGTTGGTCACCTCGTCTGCTGGGGGTGTCACCGCATCGTGCTGTTCGGGAGTCTCGTTCGTCGGGTCGTCGTCCATCTTTTCAAGATCGGGACCCGACCACGGCGGCTCGGAGGGTCCCGACTCCACAAACTTCGTAACGGCCGCCTTGTCAAGTTCCAGCCGGGTACTCGTGCCCCGGCGACCAATCACGTACGTGCCGAATCCCGCGCCTGCTGCGAGATTGAAGAAGCATGTAACGGCGTCCTTGATCGAGCCCTCGGCGGAGGTCCCAAGGCTGTCGTTGTGATGTTCGTGCCAGTTGGCCGCCAGATCATTCAGGGCCAGGGTGTCGAAGCCTTGGTGATGTGCCCACTCAATCGCGGCGCGGTAGGGGCGCGTCTTGTCGATTACGTCTGCGAGAATCTGCGGCTTGGCGGCAGCGTCCCTGCCAATCTTTCGACCAGCCTCCGTGAGAATGATTCGGTCCCCGTCTTGGTTGACTAAATCCCAAGCACGGTAGGCGTTCAATTTGCGACCGTCTAGGGGCTTGCCCCCGATGACCGACTTGGTTTCGGCAATGGTCGCACCAGTTGGTTTGGATTTGAGATAGCCAACGATCGTGTCGACGTCGTCGATGGTGGTCTTGACTGGAAGAGGCACAGTTTCTCCTTGGCACGAGAGGGATTCCAGAGTAACAGGGCGCGGACTCCTAAGGCGGCGACTATTGGCGGCGGCGAGCCGCTTTTTCCTTAGGATTTATATCGTGGTGTCGGGCGGGGATTGGGCCGACAGTAAACCGTTGCAATGGCGGGCGAAAGTCTTGATGATGAGTGCATGTTCAATCAATCTGGCAAGGAGCACAGCATGAAGAAGGTCGGAGACATCGTGGGGATGGGTGCATATGGAGCCCAGGGGCGCGTTACTGAGGTTCGCGGAGGCTTGCAGCCGTTCACCTTGGTCGAAGTGTTGGACGACAAGTCGCGTGATCTGCTGGCGATGGAAGAGAGGTTCGGTGAGTCACTGGCGGAGATCGCATACGACGTGGCGAGACGGGAGGGCGGAGTCGTTCTGGAGGCGTCCCATGGCTGAGCGCGATCGCGATGTTCCGACCGAAGAGTCTTCCGGGATGCGCTGCTTCGGGTGCCATCGGACCTTGTACTGGATCGTCGTACCGGGCGAGGAATCTACGTTGGCCGCTCCGCCGGACACTGAGGGCTGTCCGTATTGCGACTCGGCAGTGGCGCTGGACGACGGATTCGCGAAGAGTTTCGCTGTGTTCGCCGCAGTCGAGGAAGTTCTCGAGAAGCACCTCACCTCTAGCCGCTGGAAGGTTTCCGACAACCCGGACGAGGCTGATGGCGACGAGGCCAACGGCTGGGTCAGACCGGCCCGTGCCGCACTCGCAGAGCTGATCGAAGACTCTGTCTCGTCGCGGTGGGACAACGATCCGACGGCGGCACAGGCTGACTTCGAAGATTTCCGTGATTACCTCCTGTGGCAGGCGATGGTGGACATTGCTCGGGCCGACGACGGAGTGAGCAGTAACTGTGCGTGTGGCGGTGTGGCCGCGTGACGACGTTGGTGTTCTCTGGCGCATGGTGCGAGGTCTGCCGGGGGCGGATTTACTGGACGGAGAACGGGCCCTTGGCGAACGACTCGGCAGGCAACCGCCCCCGGTTGCGTGACGAATGCAGTTGTGGCGGGCGGTCTGTGGTCGCGAATGAGTACGACCAGCATGTGCTCGCCGGCGGCCGCGAGGTCAGTCCTGGCCTCGTCGCGGTTCCTGACGGCGCTCCCACCTTCGCTCCGTACGTTGCGTGTTACTACGCGTACATCGAGGCGAAGGACGACGATGAAGCCTTCAGTCGGATGGTGCGGTTGAGGGATGTGTTCTCGCTCGCGGGCCAGAACACCGAACATGGGTTGGCGCATATCCACGACGCCGACGGTTGTTGACGGGAGATAACAGCAAGCGGCGCGGGACCCGGAGCACAGGGTCTCGCGCCGCTGTCGTGGCACCTGTTACGACGCAGGTGTGTTCTAGAGCAACTCCAACGCCTCGCGTATGTGCTGCGGCGGAATCGTTGGGTTGCGGCCTGAGGGCTTCTCGGTAGTTGGAGGCGGCAGCGCGTAGCCGATCAAGTCGGTGTCCTCCAGCAGGTCAAGAGCGGCCTGCGCCTCGTCCGGGGGCGAGGCCCCCGGCGCCAGGGCGCTTCGCTCGGAGACGGGCACGAGCAGTCCCTCGGGGTCATCCAAGATCGACTTGAACAGCGCCTCGATGGGGTCCTCGGTGATCGGCATGATCTTGTGCACCTGGGTCGCGCCCAACCCGGCCCTGTCGAGCAGGTCCTGGGCGATCTTGGCGCGGACCTGGAACGGGACCGCTGAGTCATCCATCCAGGCGGCGAGTTTCTGCGCGGCTTCGTCGGCGGTGACCGCGATGCGCTCGGCGGCGCGGCGACGGACCTGCCCGGCCGCTGCGCCGTGCTGGTCGCAGACGACCGCGCCGTCCTCGGCCACCCGGCGGCACTGCTCGCCGGTGGACTTGTAGTGGCCCACGCACCGGAGGACGTGGGGCGGAGGATTGCTCGCCCACCAGTCCTCCGAGTGCGTGCGACTCTTCCCGGCCATGACCTACCGCCACTCCACGGGAGCGAAACTGGCGTCCAGGTAGTCCTTGCAGGCCTTGCAGAGGACGAGCTCAACAATGGCGGACCCAGCGGGCACCCACACCGTGTGGCGGCTGCTGTCGCGCCCCTCGAACGGGTCTTCCCAACTGTCTGGAGCGGTGCGCTCGGCGGACGGTCCGTAGGCCACCCCGCACCGCTCGCAGCCCCGCCTGCCGTTGGGGGCGGCGGGCTCGTGGGCGTACCGGGCCGACGCCTCCGGGTCGGCAGGCAGCACCCGCAGGTGCGCCTGAGTCGGCCTGCCGACCAGGTGGTCGAAGTCGTACGTGTGCCGCCCGTTGGCGGCGAACTCCACCAACTCGCGGATGCACTCGTCCTCGACCAGGTGGCTGTTGCCGCCGCACAAGGTCTCACCAGCCTGTGCGGCGGCAACGATCTCGTCAGCCAGGGCAGACATCAGATGACCGGGGCCGTGTAGGTGGTCGACGCGGTTACCTGCATGACGGCCGCTGCGCCGCGCTTGGCGACCGCCGCACCAGCGCCGCGCACCATGTACGAGTCGATGAGCGGGTAGTTGCTGCCGCCGGGGATCTGCTTAAGGCCCTTGAGTTCGGGGCGCTTGTGCTCGCGGAACGCGATGGGGTTGCGTTCGCTGTCGGGTCCGCCCGTCGCCACAGCCAGCACGTATCCACTGGGCACGTAGTCGTGCTGGACGATCCAGGAATCGCCGTACGCTCCGATGACCCGCAGGCCGTTGAAATCGCCCGGGGGGCGGTCTCCGACGATGGTCTCGTTGGTGATGAAGGCGGGCGCGTCGTCGCTCGGGATGAAGTCGAACGCGGCTCCGTTGGTGCCGACGCGGAAACCGCTGATGGCCTTCCCCTGGGCCGGGTTGACCAGCACGATGAGGCGGTCGCCATCGGATCGCAGGCCGTATCCGTGGTGCTCGACGGTTTCCGCAACCAACTCCAGGTCGGCCGGGTCCAGCGTGGGGGAGCCGGTGGTCAGGTAGTGCGTGTGGGTCCCGTCGAAGGTCTTGCCGGAGAACTCGGGCGGCACGTCGCCGTCGCCGTTCCACAGCGGCTTGATCGGGACGCCGTCCTCGTTGGCGCCGGGGGAGACGTTGTTGAGGAGGGCCCGCATGACCAACTTGAAGACGAGTCGGTTGTCGGCCTCTAGCGCGGCGGAGTGGGTCGTGGTGATCTGCGCGGCGCTGGCCTCGGCCAGGTAGCGCCACGTGTACCGCTGCGCGAGGTCCCAGAACTTGAACGGGAAGCCGACCCGGGTCAGGTCCGAGGGGCTCCGCAGCGAGGTCGGCACGCCGTACTCGCTGGCCTCCTCGAAGTCGTCGCCGCTAGCGGTCTGCGCGGTGTAGTCCGCTGAAAGGTCCGTCGTGTAGGCGAACAGCGAGGCGATGGCGCTACGGGCTTCGTTGCGAATCGCGATGGTTTCCTGCTGCTCGGCCCAGATGCTGTTGAGGTCGACGCCGTCCGCCGTCGCGCCGATGACGTCGGCCATTGCGTTGTAGCCACGTGACATGAGAGTTCTCCTGAGTGAGATGAGGGGATCGTCAAAACTGGCGTCTCGACCTCTCGTCGTCGCGCCTCGGTGTGGCCCTCGCGGCCTTGACGTTGGCCCTCACGGCCCCGCTCGTCTTCGCGGTGGAACGCTTCGTCGTCTCCGACTGGCGCGTTCCCTGCCTAGCCCGGAGCCTTGCGCTCCGTAAGCCGTCGGTACGAACCTTACCCTATTTGAGAATGGTTCCCGATAAGCAAGCGCGCGTCCTGGTAGGCGCGCTGCTCTGCGGTCCGCGAGGCGTCGCGACGGAGTATGCGCGACACCACCGGCTGGCTCCACGCTCCGCCACGCTTTGTCGGGTGGCCGTCCTCCCGCAAGGTGGCGGCAATGGTGGCGTGCGTGAGTCCCTGCTCGGCCAGTTCGCGCATGGCGACGAGGGCGGACTGCTCGGCGGGAACGGGGAGAAGCTGGCCGTTGCGGGACTCCCAGCCGTACGGGGCCGGGCCAACCGAGTGCTCGCCCTTCCGAGCCTTGGCGCGGCGGCCGTCCCGCATCCGCTTCACGATCATTCGGCGCTCCAGCCCAGCGAACACACCGGCCATCTGCCGCATGGCGGTGCGCATCGGGTCGTCGGGATCGTCGCGGGCGACCTCGCCGTGGAACGTGAATACGTGCGCACCGGGCGACAACCAGACCTGCGCCAGCACCGCCTCCTGCACCGTGACCTCGCGAGCCAGGCGGTCCAGGTCGCGCAGCACCAGCCCGTCCACAGCGCCAGCGGCGACCGCGTCCAACGCGGCGGCGAGGCCGGGCCGGTCCTCGGCCGGGAGTGCACCCGAGAGTCCTGGATCGGAGTAGACGGCGGCGACGGTGTGGCCGTTGGCCTTGGCCCAGGCGCGGCCGTTGCGCTCCTGCTCGGGGAGCGACTCGCCAGCGACCTGAGTGGTGGTGCTGACGCGGAGATACAGGGCGACGATCACGATGGCTCCTTGGGCTTGGACGCCGATTCTTTAGTACCGGCGTTACGAACCGTATGTCCCTACGGAGAGACGCCCAAGCAGCAGTGAGGGCAGCGTCGCGCGCTCGCGGGTGAGGGGTCACGCCCCGCGTGCAGACGGCACTTTCGGACCTATCCGCGGCGTGCACAGCGACCCCGCCGGACGGACAGCGGACCCTGCCCAGGAGTGAGCCGGCAGAACTCTCGCGGGTTTACGGGTTTGCGTGGGTTGGTTTCGCACCCGTCTCTACTCGTCTGTCTTCTGCCTTCTCCGGCGAATTAAGAAGATTTGATCTCTTCGGGGTTAGAGATTGACCCGCGTAAACCCGTAAACCCGCGAGAACGGGTTTACGCGGGTCACTTCTCAGCCGAGCTCGCTCGTATCGACGACGCGCCACAGTTTGCTGTCCCGACGGTCGCCTACCTTCTGCACCGAGAGCCCGCCAGCCCAACGCTGGTCGCGGTGGCCGAGCCACCTACCGAGTGACTTTGTGACGGTGGCGGGGCTGCGGTGGTACTTCTCGACCAGGTCGCCCGGCAACTCGTCGGACAACAACCACTCCCGCTTGAAGGCCTCGCCCCTGCCGGTCCGTAACGGCTCCTCCACATCCGACGTCCGGTCCAGCAACTCCCGCGTCGTCCAGACCTCCGGGCCGAACACGCGGCGTACGGCCGCCAGAAACGCCGCCCATTCCTCGTCCTCGGGGTCGGCTTTGCTCTGGGCAGAATCTGCGTGCCCGACCTCACCCACGGTGTCGCCCAGGGAGGCATGCGCGAGGATGCCACGCAACACCGCCACCCACAGCCCAAAGCTGTCCGTGGTGGCCTGCGGGGGAGTCGGACGGCCAGCCACCACCCACGCCCGGATGACCGTAAGCAATGCCCAGAGCAGGTCGCCCCGGTGGGTGCGGACCCACGACTCCAGGTCCGGAATCGTGAAGGCCGTACGTTCCTCCGGCCTCTCCATGTTGGCGTTGATCGTGACCCAGAGCGTGCGCCGCTCCAGGTCGCCTCCGATGTGGACGTTGTTGCCGGTGACTACCCAGAGGCGGTCGTTGGTGAGGTTGGCGACTTCGTTCTTGCCGAGCAGCCGGTCCGACCATTCCGCGGACGTGAGCAGCCCGTCCAGCACCGACGACTTAAGCACCCCGGTCACGTTGTCGAACTGCACCACCGGTCCGGTCGTGGCGTCCAGCGTCGACGTGACGAATTTACGCAACTCGTCGTCGTTGGTCGGCATCTCCGACTTAAAAACCCCACCGTGCACTTCACGCATAATCCACGCCAAGAGCGTCTTGCCGGAGCCGCGCTGCGGTGCGCCGATAGCGATCAACTTGTACGGCGGCGGCACCACCGGACGCAGGAGCGGCGTGAGCAGCGCGCCCAGGTAATTGGCCCGGTCGTGCGGGGTAACAAACGGGAAGTCGGCTACAACGTCGAGCAGCAGTTTGCCCGCCTGGGCTACCTCCGACGGCGACGGCTCGCCCGACACGTTCGCCACGACCAGGGACGGGTCGGGCAGGTACAGCATCCCGGACTCGTCGTCGTAGCCCGGCACGTCCAGAATCGACCCGTCGCGACGCACAACCGGCGTGTGGGTGACTCCGAGCAGGTCCCGAGCGTTGGAGAGCAGGTCGGGCGCGGACGCCGCCCGGCCCGCCACCGACTGCGGGAAAACGGAAGGCAACGGACCTGCGGCCCGCTGCTTAAACACGGAGTAACTGTGGTCGATCCTCCGAGCCAGTTCCAGTGCCTCGATCCGCCGGACCTGCGCGGGCCCGTTGCTGTCGCGGTCGTCCTTCGGCGCGACGTAGCCGTGCTCCCCGATACGCGGGGTGTGCACGAGTTCCTGCGCCCGCCGGAACACCCCCGACAACCGCCCACGGCCTACTTCGGCCTCGAGCCAATCCAGCGCGTAAGAGTCGTTAGTGACGTCCACGGAGGGCTTTTCGTTGTTGGTTGCCGGGCCGAAGTCCGACTCCCACGGCGGCGGGTCGAATGCGCCCCGGGCGGCAGCCTTCGCAACGATGCCGTCCAGCCACTTGCCACACTTCTCGTTGGCGGCGAACTCGTCCGGCAGGATTTCGGCGTAGCAGTCCCGAGCCTGGTCCTCGTCCCACCCGACCCACGGGGTAGCGGCGAGCCGGGCCAGCGCCCACGCGGAGTCCTTGGCCAGCCCCTCCCACCCGCGCCCGTCCGAGTCGCGCTCACCTTCGGGCCAGTCGGCGGCCTCGGCGAGCCTGCCCTTCCAGAGATCGATCTGGCGCTGGAGGTAGGTGCTTGCGGCCGTCTGCTGTGTGTCCGTGAGCTCGGCATATTCCGGGCCCTCGTACGGCGCGAACGCAGGAGCGTCCGGGCTCTGGTCGAGACTCATTTCCTTAGCCCGCCGCAGCCACTCGTCGGCGTCCAGCGGCTCGCCCGGGAACTCGCGGAACCGGTAGTGGCCCTGTGTGGACGGCCGGAACATCAGCCGCTCGGGCTCGGTGGACCCCTCGTCGAACTGGTCCCGCCCCATCTCCTCCATAAGTGCCGCTGCGATCAGGCGATACTCGTCCGGGGTTACGTCACGCGACAGGGGCGCGAGCAGCCGAAAACGGGGGCTCTCGGGCCTGTGGGAGTAGGTCGTGTACATCGCCAGGGAGCAGCCGAGAGTGACCGCAGAATCAAGCGCGAACGACGGCAACGCTGTGTCGGCATCAAGAGCAACCGCCGACCGGCTGACAACGGTGTCCTTTCTCCGCCGACCGCCGTCCAACTCGCCCAGCACGTACCCGCCGCACTCCTTGTGGTCGGCGGGGTTGGCGAGGTCCAGCCAGGCGACGACCTCGTCCCACGTCATCGGGTCGTGCTGCTCCCAGGTCCTGGAGTCCTTTTTGGGCGCGGTAGCGAGGCTGTATTTGCTCACCGGGCCGCCTCGGTGTTGCGCGTGGCGGTGCGGAAGCAGGCCGGGCGAGAGGGAGCGGGCATGTACTTCGTGCCCATCAGGCGTTTCCGCCCTGGGCGGTAGCCACGGCGTCGTGCGCGGCCCGCTCCACGGCGCCGACCGTGCTGCCGTCGACACCGCTCTCTGCGAGGAGCAACCCGACGAGGTGGGCGACGTGGACCGGACGGAGCCGCACACCAGCATCGGCCGAGTACTCGCGAATGCGGTTGTCGAGCCGGGCGCAGACGAGTTTGGCGCGAGCCAAGAGCACGAGGTCAGGGTCGGGGTCGGCCTGGACGTGAAGACGGGCCAACTCCGAACGGGCGGCGGTCATAGACGACAGAGAATCGGGCATAGCGGTGCTCCTGTGGGTAGGAGCGTCCCGTTCCTAGTAAGACTTACTGGCCCCTCGCGGGGTGTTGGCACCTCGTCCAAAGCGACGACGGGCAACGCGGCTGACTCGACTCGACGCGTGTTTAGTTGATGCGCTCATCTTACCTTCGCCTCCGAAGGCTGTGAGGGTTGCTCTCCATCTCTCTCTACGGGGTCATTCGACCGGCACTCTGCTACTGCGCGAAAGCCCCGGTGCGACGGTGCAGGTCAGCCGGGGTGCTCACAGCCTGGACGTACAGCGAGGCTCCCCTGATGCCGATCTCGGGTCACGAGACCGCTCAGCCAGCCCACTAGGCCAGCCGACTCCGGCAGGCGTGCGAGACGTCGCTCCTGGGCGTTCACTCGGCCCAACTCTCCAGTTCCGCGTCCGTGAATTCGGGCAGGGGGCCGACCTCGTTGGGCATCTTCCACTCGATCACGAGCCGAGCCAGAACCGATGCAGCCGTGCGCCGACCGGGGCGTCCTCGCACCACCCACACGCGCTCGATCGCGTCGTCGAGAATTGCGCGCTGTTCCTCCACGCCGACAGCCTCCGCCCAGTCCTCGCCAAACGACTGCGTGCTCCGGACCTCGCGTACGACAACATTGGGGGCTTTGGCGCGGGCCTCGCGACGCATTGCGCGGAGGTTCGCCATTTCGGTTGTGAGCCTGTCTGCCTGGGCGTCGTCGTCCGTGGCCTGCAACTGCGCGCCGACCTCGGTTAGTCGGTGCTCGATTTCGGGCAGCATCGCCGCGCCGCCTTCGTGCACCTCCTCCATGACAGACCAGCGGACCCGGTCGCCCTTGGCCCACAGGAATTGTTCGACAAGGACGTCCTCGAAGTTGGTGATCGTCTGGTGGCAGGTGGGGCAGTAGTAGCCCGCGCGCCCCTGGGTCGTGCCACGGTGCATGCGTGTCTGGGTGTCGGCGTGCTGGCCACAGACAAGCAGCCCAGACAGCAGCGCTGATGTCTTGGATCGGAGCGCCCGGGGTTTGGACTGGGGGGACTGGCGCTCGTCAAGAGAAGCAACCATCACGCGCCAGTCCTTCGTGCTCATGATCGCTACAGACTCGTCCACGACAGGCAGCCCGTCCGAATTCCGCAGGACGTCCAGCCCGCGCGACTTCTTCTTGTTGCCGGGGTTGAACGCGGTCATCCCTGCCAGGAGCGGGCTCCGCAGCATCCGCTCCACCGTCGAGTACGACCAGCCGGTGCCCTTGCGATTCCTCTGAGATGAGTAGGGCAGGGGAGCGCCTACCTCGTCGAGCCACTGCACGACCGAGTAGATGGAATCGCCGCGCTCGGCCCGGTTGACCATCCCACGCACGTAGTCGATGCGGTCGGGGTCCTGCGCCAGCACGAACCCTTTCCCGTCCGGGTTGGGTATGGAGCGCCACCCATACGGCATCGTTCCGCCGACCACGCGGCCCTCGCGGATGAGGTAGTTGCGTGCATCGGTGACGCGGTCCCGGATGGCGTCGGCCTCCATCTCCGCGAACCCGGCGATTATGCCGGCGACGATCCGGCCCATGGTGGTCGTCATGTCGAGGTTGTCCATGACGGAGACGAGGGATCGGCCCTGCGCATCTAGCCGCTGATAGGTGTCCCAGAAGTCGGTGATGCGCCGCGCCAAGCGGTCGATCTTCCACACGATCACAGCGTCGAACGTCTCCGCAGAGTCTGTGAGTGACTGCCAACCGACGCGTCCTTCGGGCTTGTTCTGAGTGGCCGAGACACCGTCGTCGCGGAACGTTGCCACTACCTGCCAGCCGCGAGCAGCGGCGTATTGCTCGGCCGCTTCGATCTGCCGGTCGATCGAAACCGATGCCTCCTGTGAGACAGAGATGCGAGCATAGATAGCGCAGCGGCGCGCTGTGGGTGCGGTGGACATGAGGTAAAAGTACCTGTTTAGCACCGGGTAGTACCCAGGCCGGCAAGACGACGCTCCTCAACTGCCTCGCCGCCTCGATCCCCGGCGCGCAGCGACTCGTGTCGGTCGAGGAGGTCTTCGAGCTCCAGTGTGGCCACCCGGACTGGGTCGCGATGCAGAGCCGACAGGCC
>JAOPXC010000247.1 GCA_025965335.1 Nocardioides sp.
TACGCCGCCACCGTCTTCCACTCCTGGCTGCTGGTGGTGCGCGGCGAGCTGCGTCGTACCGGCCGCCGCGGGGTCTCCCTGCGGGCCACCGGCTGCTGGGAGCTGCCCGAGCTGTTCGGGCTGTGGCAGTCCGAGGGCATGGACGCCGTGCGCGAGGCGATGGCGGTCGTGCCCGAGGGCTTCGGTGGGGTCGGGATGGAGAACGCCGGCGCCGGTGCCGCGGAGAGCCGGTCGACCCGTCCGGTGTCGGCCCGGCCCGGTGATCCCACGCCGAAGGGTGCCGCCGGCGGCATGGGGCAACGCCGGGTGCTGCTGCACTCCAGCGGGTTCAAGCTCTCGCCGTACGCCGACATCAAGCCGGCCGGCGAGAACACCAAGGACGTCGCCCGCAAGCTCTGGCACCGCAGCCCCGGGAGCCCCGGATGAGACACGCCCTAATGTTCTCCCCATGGCATCGAGTGACCGGCCCAGCGAGCGCCGCGGTGCCGCCCGCACTGCGGTGGTGTGGGACGCCCTGCTCCCGGTGCTGGACGCTCACCAGGGTGGTGACGTCGTGGACATCGGCGGCGGCACCGGCGGTTTCGCGGTCCGGGTCGCCGAGCGCGGGCACCGGGTCTCGGTGGTCGACCCCAGCCCCGACGCGCTGGCGTCCCTCGCCCGCCGGGCCCGCGAGCTCGGGGTGGAGGTCACCGGACAACAAGGTGACCTGTCCAGCCTGCTCGACGTCACCGGACCGGACGGCGCCGACGTCGTGCTCTGCCACGGCGTCCTCGAGGTCGTCGACGATCCGGGCGCCGCGCTCGCGACGATCCGCGAGGTGCTGCGACCCGGCGGCTCGCTCAGCCTGCTGGTCGCCCAGCGGCACGCCGCGGTCATCGCCCGTGCCATGGCCGGCCACTTCACCCAGGCGCTCACCCTGCTCGACGATGCCGCGGTTCCCTCGGGTCGGTCCGGCCGTCGGTTCACCCAGGCCGCGATCACCGCGCTCCTGGCCGAGGCCGGCTTCGAGCCCACCTCCGTGCACGGCGTCCGGGTCTTCGCCGACCTGGTCCCCGGCTCCCTGCTGGACCTCGAGCCCGGCGCCGCCGCCGCCCTCGTCGAGCTCGAGCAGGCCGTCGCCGGGCGTCCCGAGTACCTCCCGCTCGCCACGCAGCTGCACGTCATCGCGCGGTAGGCACCGTCCGCTCCTGCTCGCTGCGGGTCGGCTCCTGTCCATGTCGCCGGGAGGATCGGCGTGAGCGCCGACAAGTCGATGCTCACACCGATCCTCCACGTCGACATGGACGCCTTCTATGCGTCCGTGGCCACCCGCGACCGGCCGGACCTCCAGGACGTCCCGGTGATCGTGGGGGGTGGCTACCGCGGGGTGGTGCTGTCGGCCAACTACCACGCGCGCCACCACGGCGTGCGCTCCGGGATGCCCGCCACCCGGGCCAGGCGGCTGTGCCCGCAGGCGGTGGTGGTCGCCCCCGACTACGACGTCTTCGGGGTCGTGTCGTCGGCGGTGATGGAGAACTTCCGCAAGGTCACCCCGCTGGTCGAGGTGCTCTCGATGGACGAGGCGTTCCTCGACGTCCGCGGCTCGACCCGACGGCTCGGGTCGCCACTCGCGATCGCCGAGCAGCTGCGCGCGACCATCCATGACGAGCAGGGCGTCACCTGCTCGGTGGGAGTCGCTGCCTCGGTGTCGGTGGCCAAGCTGGCCAGCCGCCGCGCGAAGCCGGACGGCGTGGTCGTCGTCCCTCCCGACGAGATCACCTCATTCCTGCATCCGCTCGATGTCGGCGAGCTCTACGGGGTCGGCGAGAAGACCCAGGCGATGCTGCATCGGCTCGGGCTGGTCCGGGTCGGCGACGTCGCCCACACCCCGCTGCGCACCCTGCAGCGTGCGGTCGGTGCGAGCCTCGGCAGCCACCTGCACGAGCTGGCGTGGGGCAGCGACCGGCGCGAGATCACGCCACGGAGCGCCCCCGCGTTCGGGGGAGGCGATCCCGACAAGTCGATGGGTGCCCAGGAGACCTTCGGCCGCGACATCGACGACCGCGAGGTGATCCTGCGCGAGGTCCTCAAGCTGACCGCGAAGGTCGCCGGGCGGATGCGGGTCGCCGGGGTGGCCGGCCGGACGGTGTCGATCACGGTGCGGTTCGCCGACTTCACCACGATCACCCGCTCCCGCACGATGCCGGAGGCGACCGACGTGACCCAGGAGATCTACCGGACCGCCACCCGGCTCTACGACGGCCTCGGGCTGCAGCGGGCCCGGCTGCGGCTGGTCGGGGTGCGCGTCGAGGGCCTGGTGCCCCGAGAAACGGTGCACCGGCAGGCCCTCCTCGGGGAGCGCGAGCACGGCTGGTCGGACGCGGACCGCGCGGTGGACCGGGCGACGTTACGCTTCGGAGCAGCCGCCGTACGACCGGCGAGCCTGCTCTCCTGACAGTTGCGTGACGAAAATTCCCGATCGCGCCTACCGTGAAGGGGAGCGCCTGCCTAGACTTGGCCCAAGCCAGGGATGGGGAATACTTGGTCGGGACTTGTTGGAGGAACGGTGCCACTCTCTGAAGAGGAGTTGCGACTGCTCGAGCAGATGGAGCGCGCCCTCGTCCAGGAGGACCCCAAGTTCGCGTCCACCCTGCGTGGCACGTCCCTGCGTCGGTCGGCCCGCCGCCGCGCGATCCTCGCCGGCGCCTGCTTCACCACCGGCATCGTGGTGCTGATGTCCGGCGCGATCACCGAGGTCTGGGCCGTCGGTGTGGTGGGCTTCGTCATCATGCTGGCCTCGGCCTACGTCGCCCTCACCGCGATCAGGGGTCAACAGGCCGCCAACTCCGGGTCACCCGAGCAGCGACCCTCCAGCCACCCGGCCCGCGGTTTCACCGTCATCGAGGGCGGCCGCACCGGCAGGACCCGACGCCTCCGCCGGGTCTCCTCCGGCTCCTTCATGGAGCGGATGGAAGAGCGCTGGCGTCGTCGCCGCGACGATCGCGGCGGCTTCTGACCACGCTGACCTGTCAGTTCTGGCCCTCCCAACCCCGCTGACCCGTCAGTTCTGGCCATTTCGAGGGGCCATACGTGACGGGTCGGCCGCCTTCGAGGGGCCATACGTGACGGGTCAGCCGACGTGGTCGACGACCCCACCGAACCGGGTCTCGACCGTGGCGCCACCGGAACGGCGCAGCTTCAGCCGCGGGCGGACCAGCACCGAGCGCGGCCACCAGAGCGCGGCCCGCCGGGAGCGCCGGGTCGCACCGCCCTCGAGCGCGGCCACGCAGGTCATGACCTCCGCGCGCAGCGAACCGGCGCCGGCGGACTGGTCGCGGGAGTAGCGCAGGAGCTCCAGCGAGCGCACTATCCGGTCCAGGGCGACGACGGCGTCGGGTGCCAGCTGGGCGCCGTGAGCCGGGCGCTCCGGGGTGTACTCGTCGACGGGGCGGCCGAACGACTCGACCAGGTGGTCGCGCGTGTCTCGCGGTGACCGGGACTCCGGCCACGGAACCCGCAGGTCGCGGGCACTGGCCCGGAGCTCGGCCCAGGCGTCCTCGGGGCCGGCGTTCAACCGACGCTCGCGACGCCGCCGGCGGGTCAGCCGCGGCACCAGCAGGCCCGCGAGGACAAGGCTCGCCCCAACGGCGCCGCCAACGGTGAGAAGCCACGGGAACCTCGAGCCCACCGCGCCGCCGGCCTCGTCGGCAGCACCCGGAGCCGGACTCGGCGAGTCCCTGACCGGGGCAGCACCCCGGGTCGGGTCCTCGGTGAGCACCCCGGTGGGGCCACCCGTGGGGTTGATGACCGGCACCTGCTGCTGGGTGTAGTCCGGTACGCCGCTGGCCCGTCCCGGGGGAGTGGGCTCGAAGCGCACCCAGCCCGCCCCCTGGAAGAAGAGCTCGGGCCAGGCGTGCAGGTCGTGGGCGCTGTACTCCCAGAGGTTCCTGCCGAGCGGCCGCGCCTCGAGGAAGCCAACGGCCACCCGGGCGGGGATGCCGAGCATCCGCGCCATCACGGCCATCGCCGAGGCGAACTGCTCGCAGTAGCCGGTGCGGCCACCTTCGGCGTCGGTCAGGAACGCCACCAGGGCGTCGGTGCCGTTGCCCTTGGCGACACTGGTGTCATAGGTGAACCCGCCGTCCGAGCGGAACCACTGCTGGAGCGCCACCGCTTTCTGGAACCGCGTCGGAGCGTCGCGGGTCACGCCATTGGCGAGATCGCGTACGAACGAAGGAATGCCGGGGGGCAGGTCGGTGAACTCGGAAGCGACGACGCCCGCCGAGGAAGGAGCGCTGGCGAGGTCGTTCGCGGACAGCTCGAGCTGCACACCGGTCATGGCGTAGCTCATGCCCGCCGTGCTCATGCCCTCGTCGCCCGCGATGAAGTCCATCGTCGCCGGGTCGTAGCGCCAGTCACCGTTCGCGACGATGCTGGTGATCGGCGCCTGCGTCGGCAGCCAGGTGGCGTCGAACGAGTTGTCGATGGTGACGCCGTAGTTGTATGACACGCGGTTGACCCCCGACTGGACCCCGAGAAGCGGCGGCATCTCCCCGTCGGCCAGGTTGTTCGTGGGCACCTCCCGGTCGCCCGAGCTCCACTCGCTGTCGCTGTACCGGTTGAGGACGGCGACGCGCAGATAGCTGGGATGCGGATCGTTGGTGGTCACCTGGACCAGCGGGATGTCGTCCGCCCGGACCAGGTCACGCTTGAGGTCGGTCATCGGGTTGTCGAGGTGGATGTCGTTGTCGCCGCCGGGGCCGTTGCCGAAGTCGAAGAGCTGCACGTTCAAGGTCGGGATCAGCAGCGGCAGGAAGACCGCGAGCGCGGTCGCCACCCCACCGATCGCCCCGGCGCTGGTCCGGAGGGCACCCGTCCGGACGCCGAACGCCGTCGGGTCCGTCGTCTCCGGATCGGCGCCGAGGGGCCGACCCCAGCGGGCGACCTGCTCGTTCTCGTGCAGGTAGAGCATCGCGAGGAAGCCGGCGGCGGTGAGTCCGAAGATCCACCAGGACAACCCTCCGCCCAGCAGGCTGATCGGGACGCTGTAGACGGTGAGCAGCGGCAGCCCCGCGAGGGGGACCCGGCGCAGCGTGCAGGTCAGTCCGTCGACGAGCAGCAGACAGGCCCAGCCGCCCGCGATGAGAAGGGGCTCCACGCCGGGCGCATTGCGTGGCACCGGCGCGGCGTAGCGGTTGGAGGTGTCGACGGCCTGCTGGAAGCTCGTCACGAGCTCCTGCCACGCGGGGCCGACCGGGATCGGCGAGCCGCACAGGATCAGGCTGACCAGCATCGCGGACAGCAGCACCTGCAGAAGGACGACGAGTCCGCCGGGCACCCGCCACCACCGGGCAAGCGCTCCCGTGCCCGCGATGACGACGCCGATGACGAGCAGCGGTCCGAGGAACTTGGCTGATTCGAGCGTGAAACCCCGCCAGGACAGCATCGCGAACCAGGTGGTGGCCGCGGCGACGAGCGCCAGCCCGAGGGTGGCGCCGAGGCTGCCGCGGGCGCGGTTCATCGGACGACCTCCTCACGGCGGGGCGCGTCGGGTCCCCGGTTGCGCGAGCTGTGGGTGTGCGAGCGACCCAGCTCCTGCCAGACCCCGTCCAGCCGGTCGCGGGGCCGCAGGGGTACGGCGCGCCAGCCCTGCTGGGCGAGGACGGGTGTGCTGCCGCCGTTGCCAGCGGTGGGGGAGACCCACGCCTCCACGTCGAGGGCGATCGCGAGGGCGGACCCGGTGTGGTGCTGCATCCGGCGGAGGACGGGCACGTCGACGGACTCGACCGCGCCGAGCACGGCGACCGTCAGGCCGCCGTGGCCGTGCTCGGTGAGCCAGCCGGTGTCGATCGTCACGACCGGCAGCGGCTGCACCACGGCGAGGGCCTCCAGGAGCGGACCGGTGTTCAGGTCGGCGTTGCGGAAGTGCCAGGCGTTGATCGGGTCCTCCCCGGCCGCGGTGACCAGGCGCACGGTGAAACCACGATGACTGAGATGTACGGCGATCGAGGCGGCCGCCGAGACCGCTGCCTCGAGCGAGGAGGCGATGCCCTGGCCGCGGTGGGACCGGACCCTGTTGTCCAGGAAGAGCGTCGCGCGCGACTGCCAGGGCTGCTCCTCGCGCCGCACCATGAGCTCGCCCATCCGGGCGGAGCTCCGCCAGTGCACGCGCCGCAGGTCGTCGCCGCGGCGGTACTCGCGCACCGTCACGTCCTCGGCGCTGCCGATCGCGAACGCGCGCGGCCGGTTGTCGCCGGACCCGGTCCAGGCTCCACCGAGCGGAATGTTCGGCAGCGGCACCGTGCGGGGGGTGACCACGAGCGGCACCGTCGTCCGGAACGCGCGCCCGAGCTCGACCAGACCGAACGGGTCGCTGACCCGAACCGACATGGGACCGATGTCGAACTTGCCCCGGATGTCGGAGCGCACCTGGTAGGTGACGTGCCGACGCCAGCCGTGGCCGATCCCTTCGAGCACGAACCGCGGCCTGGTGCCGAGCACGTAGGGCACGTGGTCCTCGAGCAGCAGGATCCCGCTGGGGGTGCGACCCTCGTTGGTCAGCGACAGGTTGACCCTCGACGCCTGGCCGGCGGCGACCAGCTGAGGTGTGACGGTGCGGACCAGCGCCAGCCGGTAGCGGCTGCGACCGATGAAGGCCGCGGTGACCAGGGGCAGGGCCAGGACGAGCACGCCGACCCGGGTCAGGGCGGGCTGGCCGAGGACGATCGCGCACACGATCGCGGTCACGCCGGCCGCGATGAACGCGCGTCCCCGAACCGTCAGCCCGCCCAATGCCTCTCGCATGTCAGCTCCCGCAGCCTCAGCCGCGCGAACCCTCGGGCACCGGCACGCCGGCAAGGATCCCCTCGAGGATGGCCGTGGTCGAGCGGCCACTCATGGCTGCCTCGACGCTGGGGAGCAGCCGGTGCGCCAGCACCGGGCGGGCCAGTGTGAGTACGTCGTCGGGCAGCACGTAGTCGCGCCCCTGGAGCGCGGCGTACGCCTTGCACGCGCGGATCAGGTGCAGCGTCGCGCGCGGCGAAGCGCCGAGGCTGAGGTCGTCACTGCGGCGGGTCGAACCGGTCAGCGCCACGGTGTAGCGCTGCACCGCCTCGGAGACGTAGACCTGGGTGACGATCCCGATCAGCTTGCGGATCTCCGCAGCGTCGGTGACCGGCTCGAGGTCGTCGAGCGGGTTCGCGCCGGTGTGGGTGTCGAGCATCGCGATCTCGGCCGCCTCGACGGGGTAGCCCACGGAGACCCGCGCCATGAAGCGGTCGCGCTGCGCCTCGGGCAGGGCGTAGGTCCCCTCCATCTCGATCGGGTTCTGGGTCGCGATCACCATGAACGGCGTGTCGAGCTGGTAGGTGTTGTTGTCGACGGTGACCTGCCGCTCCTCCATGCACTCCAGGAGCGC
>JAOPXC010000064.1 GCA_025965335.1 Nocardioides sp.
GGCAGGTCGAGCGGCGGCGGGTCCTTCTCGTGGAACGTCGGAGCCACGATGCCGAACGACGGCAGCACCTGCAGGGACGGCCCGTCCAGGGTGTAGCGCAGCGCGGCGGGGGACAGGTTGTCGCCCGGCTGGGAGCCGGCACCGATGCCGAGGTGGTAGAGCAGCACGTCGCTGGCGTCCCACGAGAACTCGCGGGAGCCCAGGTCGGCACCCAGGGCGACGGACGCGTCGATCGGCATCAGGCGGTCTCCTCGATCTCTTCGCTGACCGAGCTTGTCGAGACCACCGGCGTCCGGGCGATGTGCTCGGCCGCCAGGTAGCCGAACGTCAGCGCGGGGCCGATCGTGGCGCCGGGACCGGCGTACGTGCGACCCATGACGGCCGACGACACGTTGCCGGCGGCGTACAGGCCCGGGATGACCGACCCGTCGTCGCGCAGCACCCGCGCCTGCTCGTCGGTCACGAGGCCGCCCTTGGTGCCGAGGTCGCCGGGCACGATCTTGACGGCGTAGAACGGGCCGTGGTCGATCACGTGCAGCGAGGGGTTCGGCTTCACGGTGGGATCGGAGTAGTACTTGTCGTAGGCGCTCTCGCCGCGGTGGAAGTCCTCGTCGACACCCGAGGTCGCGAAGCCGTTGAAGCGGTCGATCGTCGCCTGCAGGGCATCGGCGGGTACGTCGATCTCGGTCGCGAGCTCGGCGAGCGTGGAACCCTTCTTGACCGTGCCGTTCTTGTACCAGCGGCCCGGGAACGGCTGGCGCGGCGACAGGCCCGCGAAGAGGTAGCGGTTCCGGTAGCGCTGGTCGATGATCATCCAGGCCGGGACGTGGGGGACGCCGGTGGCCTCACCCTTGTAGATCTCGTGCACGGCCTCGACGTAGGGCAGCGCCTCGTTCATGAACCGCTTGCCGGCCTGGTTGACGATGATGGAGCCGGGCAGGTTGCGCTCGGCCAGGCAGAACCATGGTCCGGACGGCAGCGGGATCGTCGGGCCCCACCAGGCGTCGTCGAGCAGGTCGGTCTGGGCTCCGGCGGCGATGCCCGCGAGGAGGCCGGCACCGGTGTTGAACTCGGAGCCGGTCGTCCAGTCCACGGAGGTCGGCTGTGGCTGGAACTTCTCGCGCAGCTCGAGGTTGCGCTCGAAGCCGCCGCTGCCGAGGATCACGCCGCGCCGCGCGCGGATCGTCGACGCGACGCCGTCACGCACGACCTTGATCCCCGTCACCCGCCCGTCCTCGATCAGCAGCTCGCTGAGCTCGGTGTCGTACTCGACCGGTACGCCGGCGTCCATCAGGCCCTTGCGGAGCCCGATCGCCAGGGCGTTGCCCATCGCGAACATCTTGCGTCCGAGCATCAGGCTGACCATCCGGCGCAACAGCACCTTGACCATGGTCAACGGGCCCTTGATGGTGCGCAGGCCGAGGCTGATCTTGCGGAAGTCGGCCTGGGTGACGATCAGGTTCGCCGGCGCCTTGGTGTACTGCGGGTGCAACCGGTCGAGCTCCTCGCCGATCGAGCGTGCGTCCAGCGGGATCGGCTCGACGCTGCGGCCGGCGGAGCGACCACCAGGCTGCTCGGGGTGGTAGTCGGAGTAGTCGGGCACCCAGGTGAAGCGCACCGGCGTCTCGGCCCTGATGAAGTCCATCACCTCGGGGCCGCGGTCGATGTAGGTGTCGCGGCGCCCCTTGGGCACGTCGTCGCCGACGATCGAGTCGAGGTAGAGCTTGGCCCGCTCCGGGGGGTCCGCCTGGCCGGCGTCGCGGAGCGCGTAGTTGCCGGGGATCCAGACACCGCCGCCACTGCGCGCGGTGGACCCGCCGAAGTAGCCGCTCTTCTCGACCAGCACGGTCTCGAGTCCGCGCTTGTTCGCGGCCAGCGCAGCGGCCATCCCGGCGGCGCCCGCGCCGACCACGACGACGTCCACCTCGGCCGGGAGCGGGCCGGGATCTGCGCCTGAGGAGGGGGTGCTCATGGCGCAAAACTGTAACAGGTTCTAGCATGTGGCCCATGCTCCCCGACGACGTACGCCGCGCGGCTGCGGCCGCGCTGGCCGAGGCCGAGCGCGACCGGCGCCCCATCCGTCCGCTGCGGGAGACGTACCCCGACATCGACGTGGTCGACGCCTACGAGATCGCGCTGCTGAACATCCGTCAGCGCCTTGCGGCGGGCGCGACGATCCACGGGCACAAGGTCGGCCTGTCGTCGAAGGCGATGCAGGAGATGATGAACGTCGACGAGCCCGACTACGGGCACCTGCTCTCCGACATGGCAGTCCACGAAGACCAGCCGGTGAGTGCGGGCCGCTACTGCTACCCCCGGGTCGAGGTCGAGGTGGGCTTCATCCTCGGCGCCACGCTGCCGGGCGCGGGCTGCACCGAGCAGGACGTCATCGACGCCACCGAGGCGGTCGCGCCCGCGATCGAGCTGATCGACAGCCGCATCACCGACTGGAACATCCGGATCGGCGACACCATCGCCGACAACGCCAGCTCGGCCGGCTACGTCCTCGGGCCGGAGCGGGTGAAGCCGGGCGACATCGACCTGCGCACCATCGACGCGCGCCTCCTCCGGAACGGGGAGAAGGTCGCCGAGGGCCGGTCCGACGCGGTGCTGGGCAACCCGGTGACCGCCGTGGCCTGGCTGGCCCGCAAGGTGGCGTCGTTCGGTGTCACTCTGGAGGCCGGCCACGTGATCCTGCCGGGCAGCGTCCACCGCGCCGTCGACGTACGACCGGGCGACGACTTCGAGGCGGTCTTCGACGGCCTCGGCACCGTCCGCCTGTCCTTCACCGAATGACCATCCGCCGATCGAGCTTGTCGAGATCTCAGGAGCAGGAATGAGCACGAAACTCACCGCCGCCATCGTCGGCCCGGGCAACATCGGCACCGACCTGATGTACAAGCTGCTGCGCAGCGACGTCATCGAGCCGCGCTGGATGATCGGCGTCGACCCGGCCAGCGAGGGTCTGCGGCTCGCCGCCGAGAAGGGCCTCGAGTCGACCCACGAGGGTGTCGACTGGCTGCTCAAGCAGGACGTGCTGCCCGACCTCATCTTCGAGGCCACGTCGGCCTACGTGCACCGGGAGTACGCGCCTCGTTACGAGGAGGCCGGCATCCGGGCCATCGACCTCACGCCGGCCGCGGTCGGTCCCGCGGTGATCCCGCCGGTCAACGGCACCGAGCACGTCGGCGCGATGAACGTCAACATGATCACCTGCGGTGGCCAGGCCACCATCCCGATGGTCGCGGCCGTCTCGCGGGCGGCGAAGGTGTCGTACGCCGAGATCGTCGCCTCGGTCTCGAGCATGTCGGCCGGCCCGGGCACCCGCGCCAACATCGACGAGTTCACCCGCACCACGGCCTCCGGGGTGGAGACCATCGGCGGCGCCGAGCGCGGCAAGGCGATCATCATCCTGAACCCGGCCGAGCCGCCGATGATCATGCGCGACACCATCTTCTGCGCCGTGTCGCCGGACGCGGACCGGGACGCGATCATCGCCAGCGTGTTCGCGATGGAGA
>JAOPXC010000277.1 GCA_025965335.1 Nocardioides sp.
GATGTGGTCATAGACAAGCACCGGTGGAGCGGGTTCCACGGCACCTCCCTTGACCTGATCCTCCGCAGCCTCGGGGTGCGTGAGCTCTTCATCGGCGGCTTCACCACGGACTGCTGCGTCCTTACCAGCGTCTACGACGCCTACGCCCGCGACTATCAAGTCAGCCTGGTCCCCGACATGTGCGCCGCCACCAATCTGGGCTCGCACCACGCCGCCGTACTGATGATGGCGAACTGGGTCTACGGCATCGAGATCCTGACTGCCGGTGAGTTGGTCAAGAAGGTTGCGGGTGAGCCGCATCGATCGTGGCGAGCCACGGCACCCGACCAGAGACACTTCACAGCGGAGACCCTTCAGGACTCGTACGAATCGCTGGTTTGAGACGCTGAGACGCGTTTTTCCGATGGGTTCGGCAGCTGCCTGCGCCGGACCGGCCGCGGGACCTTGCGCCTTCGGGGCGGCAATCCAGGCGAGAGCAGACCGATGTCAGGGGTAGGCGCCCCGCAGTCACTGCGGTGTGTCGGAGGCGGATTTGTTTGCAGTCACTTCGTCAGTCTCGGCTTCCCGGATCCTCGGGCTCTTTGAAAGACCGGATTGGAGCCCGAGCCGGGCCATCGATCCTTGCGCGGTCCGGCGCGAGCAAAGGTTCGAATCCTTCCGGGTGCGCTCAGCCAGCCGAGATCTCCGGCGGCGGCGGCTGGATCGCCAGCTTCGAATCCTTCCGGGGCCGCTCGATCAGCTACGCGGTCCCGCCGCCCAGGTGGAGTTGCCCCTCGACCTCGTCGGCGAGGTACTTGGCGTAGCTGACGCTGACGTGCGTGGGGTCGCGCCTGGCGATGTAGGTGCCGATGACCGACGGACACTCGAGGTCGACGCAGAACCACTCGCTGGTCTCGACGAACTGCGCGTGCCGGGCGGCGGCCGCCCGTCTCAGGGAGTCCGTGAACACCAAGGAGCTCGGCTCCCCGTCGGAGAGGCAGTTCCTCAGCGAGGCGTCTCGCTCGGAGAGGCACGACCCGGGATTGAACTCCAGCGCCGGCGGATCGCCGATGACCACGACCCGGCCGGCGTGGGGCGCGATCCGGTCGATCTGGCGCTTCATCCCCGTCTCGAACAGGTCCGCCATGCCTGCCTGGTCGTCCACCCGGTTGCCGTCGGCGTCGGCGAAGCCACTCGGGTTGGCCTGGGAGGCCATCACGACGATCTGGGGATGGATCGTGGCCACCTGCTCGGCGGCCCAGTCCTGGAAGCTCTGGCAGCTCACGCTGGGACCGGTCCCGTTGATCAGCCAGGGCGTCACGTCCGCGGCGGGGCAGCCTTCCCGGACCAGGTAGTACGCCGTGTAGCCGTAGCGCTTGCTCAGGATGTCGAGAGCCGGGATCCACTGCCGCGCGTGGGAGTCCCCGATCAGCACGAGGGACTTGTCCCCCGAGGGGTCGCCACGCGGGCAGAGCGGCCGGTTCTCGTTGATCGAGAAGTACTCGCACTTCCCCACGTCCGGCACGTCGGAGTGGAGATCGAGGAGCGCCGGCTTCAGGTCCGCCGGGATCTGCTGGTCGTTCTCCGCGGCGAGCACCGAGGCCTGGACGAGCGCCACGACGGGGTTCGCGCTGAACGTCGGCCTCTCGTCTCCCGACTGCTGCCCGTACGACGTCACGGTGATCGCCGGGCCGCCTTGGGTCGCCTCGTACTCGACGACCCGGTTCGCGGCAACGAGCAGGGGCAGGGTGACGACGACGACGGCGGGATACAGAAGCACCCCGCGCACCTGGCGGACCGAGATGACCTTTGCCCGCCGGAACGGGTTCTCGACCAGGTGGTAGGTCAATCCGGACGCGGCGACCGCCACGACCAGCACGGCGGCGCCGTACCAACCAGCCGGCTGGCCCCAGATGCTGCCCGCGATGACCAGCATCGGCCAGTGCCAGAGGTAGAGCGAGTAGGACCAGTCCCCGATCGTCCGGACCGGGTAGGCGCTGAGCGCCGCCTGCGGGCCCCAGCCGGCCGGCGCGAGGCCACCGACGAGCAGGAGTGCCGCGCCCACGACCGGCAGCGCCGCGGCGTACCCGGGGAAGAGCGTGCCGGAGTCGTAGGCGAGCGCCGCGACGGTGACGGCGCTCAGGCCGATCCACGATGCCGCGGCCAGTAGCTGCCGAGGGGCCCGGGCGATCCATGGCGACAGGCAGGCGGCGAGGGCTCCGACCGCGAGCTCCCAGGCGCGGGTGAAAGGCGAGAAGTAGGCCTCGACGGTGTTCAGCTGCGTGTAGAGCACCGACCACGCGAACGAGACCATGATCGTGACGACCAGGATGGGCACCCCGGCGCTCCGCACCGGAAAGTTCTCGACCGGGCGACCGGACGCCCGCCGGGTGGACCAGCGGCGGACCCCCACACACAGCAGCAGAAGCAGCAACGGCCAGACGATGTAGAACTGCTCCTCGACCGCGAGCGACCAGTAGTGCTGCAGGGGCGAGGGCGCGGCGTCCGCGTTGAAGTAGTCCGTCCCGTCCGAGGCGAACTTGAAGTTGGCAGCGAAGAAGGTGGTCCACACGGCGTCCTTGATCGCGGCGCGCGCCTCGATCGAGGGCAGGAACCAGAGCGCCGCCGCGATGGTTGCGACCATGACCAGGCTCGCGGCCGGCAGGATGCGTCGGGCCCGTCGGGCGTAGAAGCCGATCAGCGAGATCCGCTGGCTCTTCTCGGCCTCCCCGACCAGCAGCGACGTGATCAGGTAGCCGGAGATCACGAAGAAGACGTCGACCCCGACGAAGCCGCCGTGGAACGGGCCGATGTGCGCGTGGTCGAGCGCCACCAGCAGGACCGCCAGGGCTCTGAGGCCCTGGATGTCCTGGCGGAAACGGAGAGGCACACCGCTCATGCTAAGTGGGCGGACCGTTCGCGGCCCGCGTCGGCTCCGGGCTGTCCGGCGGGGGCGCCGTCAGCACCTCTCGAGGGTGGCGTCCGCACGCGCTTCGTCGCCGTAGCGACGCGCCTGGTCGACGTACGGCAGCACGACGCTGGCGCCGCCCATGTTGCCGATGCCGCCCTGGACGACGCAGTTGGTGATCTTGCCCGGTTCGACCTGGGCCATCGCCTGACCGAGCCGGAACAGCTCTGCAGGCGGCAGGTCGGTGTACAGGTACTTCATCACGGTCAGGACGCCGCCCTCGATGAAGCCGGGCTCGGCGGCGCGCGCCCGCACCTTGGCCTGGATGCCGCGCAGGGTGCGCTGCTGGTTGGCGGAGCGGTCGAAGTCGCCGCGGAGCAGGCTGTGACGCGTCCGCGAGAACGCCATCGCCTCGTAGGGGCCGAGGTGGATCCGGCCCTTCGCGAAGCCGTGGGGATAGAGGTACTGATCGCTGAACGCGACGGGGTTGGTGACCGTGATGCCGCCGATGTAGCGAACCATGTCGATGAAGAAGGGGAACCGGGTCACGAACACGTAGTCGGGCTGGATGCCGACCAGGTTCCCCACGGCCTCGCCGAGGAGCTGGGGACCCCCGAAGTTGAGCGCCGCGTTGATCCGGTTGGAGCCGTGGCCGGGAATGGCGACCCAGGAGTCGCGCGGGATGCCGATCGCCGAGGCCGCCCCGGTCTCGGTGTTCATGCCGACCAGCTGGAGAGCGTCACCGCGCGTGCGGGTCATGTCCTCGCCGGGACGTGCGTCGGAGCCCACCGCGAGAATCCAGATGACGTCGGGGCTCAGGTCGACGCCCGAGCCTCGGTGGAGCTTGACGAGAGTCACCTGCGCAGGGGCCACCGCGGAGTCCGGCACCACCAGCGCGCACACCGCCAGCACGCAGCCGAGTGCCGTGGCCCTCAGCACCCGCGAGATCCGGCGGCGGACGGTCCGCCCGCTCGTCGTGCCCGTGGCGCTCATCGTCGGATTCCCCGGGAGACGTCGTACCCGAACACCTGCCAGCCGCCGCCGTGGCGCCGGGTCATGTAGAGCCGTCCTTGCACGCGCTCGGACTCCTTCAGCTTTCCGGTGGTGTCGAAGTCGAGGAGGAACCTTGCGGTGACGCCGACCGCATGCTTCCGCACGGCGAGTACGTCGATCCGCAGGCGCCGGTGGCGGGCCTCGACCCCGTCGATCTTCTTGCCGATGGCTGCGTTGCTCATCAGGCCGATGTCCTTGCGCGCATCCGCCTCGGCACCCCTGGTGAAGCCGGGGAACGCGTCGGCGAACCCCGCGCGCGGGTAGTCGCCGGCGATGTACGCCGCGTCGAGCCACCGGTCGACCGCCGCCGCGATCTGTTTCCTGACCGCCCCGCGCTTCGCGTGGGTGAGCCGGCCCGTCACCGTCCCGATCGTCGCCTCGGTGGCTACTTCCCGGACTGCACGGGCTCCCGGCGAACCGGAGCTCGCGGGGTCCGCGGGACTGTTCCCGTCGGCCGTGCAGGCGGTCGCACCGAGCATCGACAGCAGCGTCAGGGCCACTGCGGCACCCATCCGGCGTCGAGGAGTGCGTCGTCGCGGAGTGCGCCGCGGAGTGCGTCGCGGAGCGATGGTCATCGTGGCCGAACTCCCTTGCGTCTGGCGGTCATCGAGCCGGATTCCGGGCCGGTGGCCCGGCCCGAGATGTGGCTCGGGTAACACCCTGCCCGAAACCCCACCCTGACCTCAGCATTTGTCGGCGTGTGGGGATAGCCTTGATGTCCGGAACACCCTATTCGCGCGCGCTCATCGAAAGAGGCGAAGCAAGTCGTGCCGCAGTCGTCAGGCAGCCAGTCTCCCGAACAACCCTCCACCGACTTCGGAGCCAACGAATGGCTCGTCGAGGAGATGTACGACCAGTACAAGCTGGACCCGGGGAGCGTCGATCCGACGTGGGTCGAGTACTTCAAGACCAATGGTTCGGCGAACGGCAGCGGCGCGACCGGCAACGTTGCCACGTCGCTCCCGGAGGAGAAGACCGCCGAGAAGCCGGTGGCGAAGCGTGAGGAGCAGCCCGCTGCGAAGGCAGCGGAGCAGGCACCCGCGCCGGAGGGCAAGCCGGCCCCAGTCGCGCGGCCGCGTCCCGACGTCAAGGCGGCGGAGCCGGCCAAGGGCACCACCAACCCGGTCCCGAAGGAGTCCCGCCCGCCCGCGCCCGCCGCGGCGAGTGACGAACCGACGTACACCGTGCTGCGCGGCGCTCCGGCCCGCACCGCCCTGAACATGGACGCCTCGCTGACGGTCCCGACCGCGACCTCGGTCCGGTCGGTGCCGGTGAAGCTCCTGTGGGACAACCGGACCGTCATCAACAACCACCTCGCCCGAGCCCGAGGCGGCAAGGTCTCGTTCACCCACATCATCGGCTACGCGTTGGTCAAGGCGCTGCGCTCGATGCCGGAGATGAACAACGGCTTCGAGGTCAGGGACGGCAAGCCGAACCTGATCACCCCGGCCCACATCAACCTGGGCCTGGCCATCGACATCCAGAAGCCCGACGGCGCCCGCCAGCTGCTGGTGCCCAGCATCAAGGCCGCGGAGTCGATGGACTTCGCCGGCTTCTGGACCGCCTACGAGGAGATCGTCCGCAAGGCGCGTGACAACAAGCTGACCGTCGCCGACTTCCAGGGCACCACCATTTCGTTGACCAACCCGGGCACCATCGGCACCAACCACTCGGTGCCGCGACTGATGGCCGGTCAGGGCGCGATCATCGGCGTCGGCGCGATGGAGTACCCCCCGGAGTGGCAGGGCGCCTCCGACGACGCGATCGCGCGCAACGCCATCAGCAAGGTCATGACGCTGACGTCGACCTACGACCACCGGGTCATCCAGGGCGCCCAGTCCGGTGACTTCCTGCGCCGGGTCCACAACCTGCTGATCGGGCAGGAGGACTTCTACGACGAGATCTTCCGGGCGCTGCGGATCCCCTACGAGCCGATCCGCTGGTCCAACGACATCGCCACGTCGCACGACGACGAGATCAGCAAGCAGGCGCGCATCCTCGAGCTGATCCACGCCTACCGGGTGCGCGGCCACATGATGGCCGACACCGACCCGCTCGAGTACCGCCAGCGCAGCCACCCCGACCTCGAGATCGAGTCGCACGGCCTGACCCTGTGGGACCTCGACCGCGAGTTCGCCACCGGGTCGTTCGGCGGCGAGGGCCGGCGCTTCATGAAGCTGCGCCAGATCCTCGGCATCCTGCGCGACTCCTACTGCCGCACCACCGGTATCGAGTACATGCACATCATGGATCCCGATCAGCGCCAATGGATCCAGGAACGCGTGGAGCAGCCGCACACGAAACCGCCCCGCGAGGAGCAGGTGCGGATCCTGCTGAAGCTCAACCAGGCCGAGGCGTTCGAGACGTTCCTGCAGACCAAGTTCGTCGGCCAGAAGCGCTTCAGCCTCGAGGGTGGCGAGACCACGGTCCCGGTGCTCGACGAGATCTGTGAGGCCGCCGCCGAGTCGGCCCTCGACGAGGTCGCCATCGGCATGGCCCACCGCGGCCGCCTCAACGTGCTCGCCAACATCGTCGGCAAGAACTACTCCCAGATCTTCCGCGAGTTCGAGGGGAACATCGACCCGCGGACCGTCCAGGGCTCCGGCGACGTGAAGTACCACCTCGGCGCCGAGGGCGAGTTCGTGGCCGGCGGCGGCGACCGGATCAAGGTCTCGGTCGCGGCCAACCCGTCGCACCTCGAGGCCGTCGACCCGGTGCTCGAGGGCATCGCCCGCGCCAAGCAGGACGTGCTGGACCGGGGCGCCGAGTTCCCCGTGCTCCCGCTGCTCGTCCACGGGGACGCGGCGTTCGCCGGCCAGGGCGTGGTCGCCGAGACCCTCAACCTCTCGCAGCTTCGCGGTTACCGCACCGGCGGCACCATCCACCTGGTCGTCAACAACCAGGTCGGCTTCACGACGTCACCCGGCTCGTCGCGATCCTCGCTGTACTGCACCGACGTCGCCCGCATGGTCCAGGCGCCGATCTTCCACGTGAACGGCGACGACCCGGAGGCCTGCATCCGGGTCGCCCGGCTCGCGTTCGAGTACCGCCAGGCGTTCAACAAGGACGTCGTCATCGACCTCGTCTGCTACCGCCGGCGCGGCCACAACGAGGGCGACGACCCGTCGTACACCCAGCCGCTGATGTACGACCTGATCGAGCAGAAGCGCTCGGTCCGCAAGCTCTACACCGAGTCCCTCATCGGTCGTGGCGACATCACGATCGAGGAGGCCGAGCAGGTGCTGCG
>JAOPXC010000287.1 GCA_025965335.1 Nocardioides sp.
AGCGCGCCGGCCTCCTCGAGCGCGCCACGCACGGAGGCGATGGTCGAGCCCTTCTGGCCGATCGCGACGTAGATGCACCGGACCTGCTTGGTCGGGTCGCCGGACTCCCAGTTCTGCTTCTGGTTGATGATCGTGTCGATCGCGATCGTCGTCTTGCCGGTGGCGCGGTCACCGATGATGAGCTGGCGCTGGCCGCGGCCGATCGGGGTCATCGAGTCGATGGCCTTGATGCCGGTCGCCAGCGGCTCGTGGACCGACTTGCGGTGCATCACCGTCGGCGCCTGGATCTCCAGCGCTCGACGGCCGTCGGCCACGATCTCGCCGAGACCGTCGATGGGCGTGCCCAGCGGGTCGATGACGCGGCCCATGAAGCCGTCGCCGACGGGGACCGAGAGGATCTCCCCCGTACGCCGGACCGGCTGGCCCTCCTCGACCTTGTCGAAGTCGCCGAGGATGACCACACCGATCTCGCGGGTGTCGAGGTTGAGGGCGAGGCCCTTGGTGCCGTCCTCGAACTCGAGCAGCTCGTTGGCCATCGCCGAGGGAAGACCAGTCACCCGTGCGATGCCGTCGCCGGCCTCCGCAACGGTGCCGACCTCTTCGCGGCTGGCACCCTCGGGCTTGTAGTCGGCGACGTACTTCTGCAGCGCGTCGCGGATCTCCTCCGGACGGATCGTGAGCTCCGTCATCTTCGTCCCTACTTCCTTTGTCTTCTTCTGGTCTGTGGTGTGCGTCAGCCGACGAGACGCCGGCGGGCGTCGTCGAGACGGGTGGAAATGGTGCCGTCGATGACCTGGTCGCCGATCTCGACGCGAACTCCGCCGAGGAGGGACCGGTCCACCACGACGTTGAGGTGCACCGGTCGGTCGTACTGGTCGGCGAGCACGCTGCCGAGCCGCTCCAGCTTCTCCGGCTCGAGGGGATGCGCCGCCCGGACCAGCGCGACCAGGCGGTTGCGGCTCTCGGCGGCGATCTTCGAGTAGTCGTCGAGCGCCCGGGTCACCGTGAGGTGGACGCCCGTGACGGCCCGCTCCGCCAGCCGGACGGTGCCGGCGGTGGCCTTGCCATCGAGCAGGGAGCGGACCAGCGCCTGCTTGTCGCTCACGGACCGGGCCGGGTCGGTCAGGGCATCGCGCAGCAGCGGGTTGTCCGCGACCGCGCGGCCAAAGGTGAACAACTCACCCTCGAGCCGGTCGCCGTCCCCTGCCGCATCGGCGGCCTTGACGAGGGCGACCACTCCGAGCTGCTCCAGAGCCGCGGCCAGGTCGCCGCTTCGCGCCCAGCGCATCGTGACCGCGTCGACGACCAGGTCGGTCGCCAACGGGTCGAGGTGCTGGGCGAAGAGTCCCTTCGCCAGGGCCGACTTGGCCTCGGCCGGGGTCGACGGGTCCGTCGCGGCGCGCCGGAGGGCCGGCTGGGCGCGCAGCACGTCGGCTGCCGCGAACAGGCTGTCGGCCAGGGCGGTGCCGTCGGCTCCTTCGGAGATCGCTGAGCCCAGCGCGTCGGTCAGACGCGCGAGGGACTCGCCGGACGAACCCTGCATCAGTTGGCCCCGCTCGTCGCCGAGGCGTCGAGGTCGGCCAGGAAGCGTTCGACGACGCGGCTCTGACGAGCCTCGTCCTCCAGCGCCTCACCGACGATGCGGCCGGCGAGCGTGGTGGCGAGCGTGCCCACCTCGTTGCGCAGCGATGCCACCGCGGCCTTGCGGTCCGCCTCGATCTGGGCGTGCGCGTGCTCGACGATCCGAGCGGCCTCGGCCTGCGCCTGCTCCTTCATCTCGGCGATGATCGCGGCACCCTGTTCGCGGGCGTCCTCGCGGATCCGGGCGGCCTCGTGGCGCGCGTCGGCGATCTGGGCGCGGAACTCCTCGCCGGCCGACTCGGCCTCGTGCTTGGCCTCGTCCAGCTCCTCGAACTGCCGGCGGATCGCTTCCTGACGGGCCGTCATCGCCTTGTTGATCGGCGGGATGACGTACTTGGCCAGGATGAAGAGCATGATCAGGAACGCGAACAGCTCGACCAGGAACGTGCCGTTCGGCACGAGGAAGTTGCTTTGGAGCGGGACGAGCTGACTCGTGACGCTAGCCATCAATTGGATCCTTTGCTTGTGCTGTGCGCCGAAAGCCTCAGCCGAGGACGAACACGAACATCGCCATGAACGCGAGGTTGATGAAGAACATCGCCTCGACCAGGCCCACGGTCAGGAAGAAGATCGTCTGGAGGCGACCCTGCGCCTCGGGCTGACGAGCGACACCCTGGATGTACGACGCACCGGCCAGGCCGTCACCGACACCGGCGCCGATGGCGCCACCGGCCAACGCGATGCCGCCGCCGACGAACGCACCGGCCAGGGTGACTGCCGAATCAGTTACTGCCATTTGTCTGTCTCTCCTTGGTTACGCACCGGATCCCCGGTGCTCGTGTCCTACGTGTGTTGCGCTTGTTGCGGTGGGGCGCCTTGCAGCCGCACCCGGCCATCAGGATCAGCCGGCCAGTGCGGGGGTCTTGGCCTCGTCCTCGGCGTGCTCCTCGTGCTCGTCACCGTGCTGGGCGCCGGCCATGCCGAAGTAGAGGACGGTCAACAGGGCGAAGATGAAGGCCTGGATGCCGCCGATGAACATGTCGAACAGCTTCCACAGCACGTTGGGTGCCCACGCGCCCCAGATCGGGATCATCCCGATCAGGGCCAGCATGATGCCGCCGGCGAAGATGTTGCCGAAGAGTCGCAGTGCCAGCGTGATGGGCTTGACCAGCTCCTCGAGGATGTTGAGCGGGAGCAGCACCGGGAACGGCTCGAGGAAGTGCTTGAAGTAGCCCTTGACGCCCTTCGACCGGATGCCGAAGGTCCAGACTCCCACGATCGTGATCGCGGCGAGCGCGTAGGTCAGGTTGGTGTCGGCGGTGGGCGCGGGGAGCAGGTGGCCCGTTTGGTCATTGAGCTGACTGGGAACCAGCTCGAACCAGTTCGCGATCAGGATGAAGAAGAACAGCGCGACCGCGAGCGGCACCACGAACGGGTTGACCTTGCCGAGGTTGTCCTCGACCTGCTTGGTCACCTCGCCGACGACGGCCTCCCAGACGAGCTGGATCTTGGTCGGCACCTGGTCGGGGTCCCCCTGCGTGATCTTCGCCTTCGCCCAGAAGCCGAGGAGGATCACGATGGTGCCGGCGACCAGGGTCGCCCAGATCGTGTCCACGTTGAACGTCATCCCGAGCCACGTTCGCTCGACGTGGTGGCCGATCTCGATGGTGCTCCCCTTCTCCGGCGCGGCCTCGGAGGCGACAAGCGTGAGCAGGCCCATCATTGCTTCTTCAACTCCTTCAAGAGGGGGAGCCCGGTCATCACCAGGGCGATCAGTCGGAACAAGGCGAGGCCGAGCAGCAGTCCGATGCCGTCGGGCCAGAACACCACGGCGATGCTGACCGCGACCACGGCGAGTATCAGGAGTCGGACAACGGTGGCCACGACCATCTGGTTGCGCGAGGGTTCCGCACCCGAGCAGATGATCTTGAGCAGCCAGTACTCGGTGTAGAGGTGGTTGAGCAGGCCGAGCAGGATGCCGCCCGCGATGCAGCCCGCGAGGCGCCACTCGCCCAGCTGGCCGGCCACCCAGTAGCTGGCCACGACGAGCGCGGTCGCCACCAGGATCGTCTTGCGCTGGTCGCGCAGGACACGGAAGACGGAGGGCTCGCCCATCGGGGCTGCGGTGTCAGAAGTGCTCATCGGACTCGTCGTCTGGTCGGTCATCGGCTGGTCTCACTCCCGCAACGCGGAGCGGACACGAGCCCAGAAACCGACACCTCCGGCCAGGATCCCGACGCCGATGCCGACGAGCGTGAACGTCGGGGAGGTGTCGAGCTGCTCGTCGACGACGTAGCCGATGACGAGGCCGGCCACGACGGCGCCCGCCAGGAGCCCCCCGAGACCGATGAGATCGCGGCCTCGCAGTCCGTTGTCGGGGTCGTCATTGACCATTCACCCAAGTCGCTTTCATCGGCAGGCTTGATGACGTCGACGTGGTGGTCCGCTCGGGGGGACCACTCATCGGGGTTCGACGACTGCGCGAAACTATCACAGCCGGAAGGTGCCAAGAGCCGAGGGTTGCGCACGGTCCCGGCGGCCCTCGAACGGGGGCAGTTGAGCGCGGTCGTCATGGTGGGCGGCCGTTCTGTCGTCGGAGATCTGTGGTGCTGAGAAGGCACCCGTGAGGGCGCTTGTGAAAACTAGCACAAAGTCTGGGGGGTCTGAAAATTGAACGTTCCAGAGACTCCCGGCGCTTCGGTCAGGCCTCCTCCGGAACGCCGATCCGAGGCTTCCTCAGCTTCGGCAGCACGAACGTCAGCGCCACCGTGACCACGAACATCGCACCCAGCGCGGTCCACATCCAGGGGCCCTCGGAGAGGCTCGCGAGGACGGTGCCGAACGCGACCAGACCCGCCCACAGCCACATGATCACGACCGCACGCCGCTGGGAGTGGCCGATCTCGAGAAGCCGGTGGTGCAGGTGCTGCTTGTCCGGCGCGAACGGCGACCGGCCGGCGCGGGTGCGGCGTGCGACGGCGAGCACCAGGTCGAGCAGCGGCACGATCAGGATCGAGAGGGGCAGCACCACCGGTAGCAGGGTCGGCAGCAGGCTGGCCCGGGAGCCGTCCGCGCCGGCACTGATCTGGTCGGCGGAGAACTGTCCCGAGAGGGTGACCGCGCTGGCCGACAGCACCAGGCCGATGAGCATCGAGCCGCTGTCGCCCATGAACAGGCGCGCCGGGTGGAAGTTGTGTGGCAGGAAGCCGGCGCACGCACCGGCGAGCGCCGCGCTCAGCAGCGCGCCGGTTGTCGCGAGGGACACTCCGTTGTAGCTGGAGAGCTTGTAGGAGAAGACGAAGAACGCGACCGCGCCGATGCCCACGACTCCCGCCGCCAGCCCGTCGAGGCCGTCCACGAAGTTGACCGCGTTCACCGTGGCAACCACGACGAACCCGGTCAGCAGCGCCCCCTGAGCGGAGTCGAGCGCGAACTGGTCCCCATTTGTCTGCGGGAAGAAGATGTACTGGATCCCGAACGCCACCAGGAAACCGGCCGCGAGCACCTGGCCCCCCAGCTTGGTGAGGGCGTCCAGCTCGAACAGGTCGTCCAGCACGCCCACCGCGCAGATCAGGGCCCCCGCGATCAGCACGATCCCGGCGTCGCGGAAGACGAACGGGCCGCTCGTGGAGAGGAACGGCAGCTCGCGGGCCACGACGTACGCCGCAACGAGGCCGCCGAGCATGGCCAGCCCGCCGAGGTAGGGAATGGGCTCGGCGTGGACGTCGCGGTCACGGACCTCGGCCACCGCGCCGGTGCGCAGCGCGATCTCGCGCGCGATGACCGTCAGCAGGTAGGTGACCGTCGCGGCCACGAGGAAGACGAGGATG
>JAOPXC010000292.1 GCA_025965335.1 Nocardioides sp.
ACCGGGTCTCGACAAGCTCGACCAACGGTCGGGCACCGCCCTGCGTTACCTCACCGGGTCTCGACAAGCTCGACCAGCGGGGGTCACCGCCCTGCGTTGCCTCGCCGGGCTTCGAGACGGTTGCTCAGCGCAACCTCCTCAACCAGCGAGGGGGTCTCGACGGGCTCGACCAGCGGGGGGTCACCGCCCTGCGCTGCTGTCGCCGGGCTTCGAGACGGTTGCTCAGCGCAACCTCCTCAACCAGCGCAGGGACGGTTTCGTGACGCTCGCTGCTCAACCACGGGCCGCGGGAAGGACGTAGGGGGAGGGCTCCCCAATATCGGTGAAAGGGGTTCGGGAGACCGGGACGGGGTGGTGTTGGTGGCAAGGATCGCTCGTGCCCCGTGCCGCTTCCCGAGAGGGGAACCCCCGCATGACCATCCGACTGCCCCGCCCCCGGACCGGTGCCAGGATCCTCACGGTCCTGGCCGTTGTCGGGACAGCCCTGCTGACCACGGTGTCCACGCTGACGGTTCCGGCGGCCCAGTCGGCTGTGACCGCGACGTGGGTCCGGCAGATCGGTCGGCCCGGGCACGCCGGGCTGTACGCCTGGGGCGCGGCCACCGCTCTGGACGGGTCGATCCTCGTGGGTGACTACAACAACTACAACCTCAAGCGGTTCTCACCCGATGGGACCCTGCTGCAGACGTTCGGCGGCAAGGGTTCGGGCCCGGGGCAGACCAACCAGCCCTACGGTCTCGGCGTCGACCCGGTCACCGGAGTCATCTACGTCGTCGACACGATCCCTCGACAGATCGAGGTCTACAACCCCGACGGCACGCCCAAGGCCACGTGGGACATCAACCCGACCGGTGGCTACTACACGACCCGGTTGGCGGTGAACGACAACGGCTGGGTCTACACGGTCAACTCGCAGAGCATCAGCCAGACCAGCCCGCACACCATCAACGTCTACGACCGCAACGGCACCTGGCTGTTCAAGTTCGGCAAGACCGGCAGCGGTCCGGGGGAGACCTACGGCTACCGCGGCATCGCGATCGGGCCGAACGACGAGGTGTGGGTGCTCGACGCCGGCAACAAGCGGGTGCTGATCTACGACAAGAACGGCACCTACCTGCGGACCTTCGGCACCGCTGGCACCGGTCCCGGCAAGCTCGGCTTCGACACCCGCGGCCTGGCACTCGACCTCGACAACGGCTGGGCCTACGTCACGGATGCCTCGGACGGAACCGTCGAGAAGTTCTCACTCAGCGGCACCCCGCTGGCGACCTTCACCGTCGCGGGGCCCGACCCGGGAACCTACGGCGGACCGCGCGAGCTGACCGTCGGCCAGGACCACAACGTGTACGTCATGGACTACACCGGAGAGCGGGTCGTCGTCTTCAGCCCGAGCGGCCAGATCCTCCGCCAGATGCCCGAGGTGCCGGACCCCGCGCCGAACGGTGGCTTCAACCAGCCCGAGGGCGTCGCCGTCGACCAGACCAGTGGGCAGGTCTACGTCTCGGACACGTTCAACCACCGGATCCAGCGCTTCTCCTCGACCGGCACGTTCCAGGCGAAGTGGGGCTATCGCGGCCGCGGTACCGGCGACGCGATGGACTATCCCCGCGGGATCGCGGTAGATCGGCAGGACCGGACCGTCTGGCTGAACAACACCCGCTCGGCCAACATCAAGCACTACACGTCGTCCGGCGGCTTCCTCGGTGACTTCGGCGACCAGGGCGCGGCGGACAACCAGTTCTACTACTCCCGCGGCATCTCGGTGGGCACGGACGGGAGGCTGTACGTCCCCGACTCCGGCAACCGCCGGCTCAAGGTGATGTCCAAGACCGGTGCGCTGATCTGGTCGGCGCCGTGCGGGACACCGGCGCTGACCGGCAACTACGTGCTCTTCGGGTGTACCTCGGTCGACCGTGACGCCGCGGGCAACGTCTATGCGGCCGCACCGACCGAGGACGTCGTCTACAAGTTCTCTTCCACGGGGACCTTGCTCGCCAAGTTCGGCAGCCACGGCACCGGTGCCGGCCAGTTCGACGGCGCGTACGGCGTCGCCGTGAAGGGCGACCGGATCTACGTGTCCGAGATGGACAACAACCGGATCAGCGTGTTGACCACCAGTGGCTCCTTCGTCGGCTCCTTCGGCGCCACCGGGGCGGCGCACGGAAGCTTCCGCCGCCCGACCGCGCTGGCCTTCGACGCCCAGGGGCGGCTCTACGTCACCGACACCGGCAACGAGCGGGTGGAGGTCTTCAACGTCGCTTGACCAAGCGGGTCATATCGGCTGCGGTCGTCGCTCCAGGGCGCATGGCTCGAATCGAGAAGTACACGATCAGCGGTAGCACCAGGTACCCCGTCCTGCTGTACGGAGCCATCATGAAAAGGAGGGTGAGACCGACGGCAAGCAGGCCGGCGGCCCGCAGGGCCGAGCCGTTCATCCGCCGAAGACACACCACGGCGTAGGCAAGGCCTACGACGGCGGCGAGTGTCGTCACCGCAGGACCAGGAAGGCCGGCCTCGCGGAGCAAGACGCCGGGGAACGGACTTTGGGCTGGTGACTCCGGCCCAATGCGTCCCAGAGGAAAGAGCAGGGCGTTGTCCCAGATTGACCCTGGAGCGCTCACCACGAACGGTCCGATCAATAGAGCTGCCGTCGTCAGGGAAGTGACCCCGAACCTCAGCGCGGTGGCGCTGGAATGGCGCACGCGCGCGAACAGGAACAAGACGAACAGCGCACACAAGGCGGTTGGCTTCATCGCGAGGCATAGGCCGGTCGCGATGCCTCCGGCAATCCCACGACCTCGAGATATGGCTGCGATGGACAGCACCGTGAGCGCCGCCTGCGGTATGTCGATGAAGCTGGTCGCAATCGAGACGGCCACGAACGGACAGCTCAGGGTCAGGGCGAGGTCCTTGACGACCCGTCCCGCTTCGACCTGCCGCACCTGATGCCGGAGGCCCATGAGACGGACCGAGGCCGTCAGGCAGGCGACCAGGAACGCAAGGGCCAGCAGGCGCGGATCGAGGAGGTGAGAGTAGAGGGTTGCTGCCGGCAAACCGAAGACGAATATGGCAGGCAGGTAGGGCCTGTAGTCGTAGCGGGAGTCGGGACTTGCCAGGTAGGGAGAGCCGGTCTGCAGAAAATCTCGCGCTCCGTCAACAACGACAGAGACCTCAGGCTGACCGTGAGCCATCCAGGCGAGGTAGACGGTGGGCACCACGACGGCGAAGGCGACGGCAGTCAGAGCGCCGAGCCCTCGGTTGGGGAATCGCAACGCAACAGCGAAGGCAACCACGTAGCCGAAGAAGGCGATGCGAGACCAGGTCAGGTGCGGCGCCAGCTTTGTGTCCGTGGTGAAGAGAGCGGCTACGGCGACGTAGACGAGGAGCAGGACGCGCTCATCCCCCACGAGCCTTCGCGCTGCCGAGTCAGCCAATAGCCCACCCGACCCCTCGTGACTCGCCATGGTTGCGCATCATGGCACCCCCTGTGCCCCCGAAGCCGTCGGCCTCGAGGTCGCGTTGGCCGGCGGTGCGGTCGGCGGGCGCCCGGGCAGAGTGCTGCCGGTGACGAAGGATGCCTCGTCGCTGGCCAGGAAGCAGACGGCCGACGCGATTTCGTCGGGCTCTCCGATCCGGCCGAGGGGCATCTGCTCGGTGTACGACGCCAACGTCTCCGGACCGCTGGTGGGCGACGGCGCCGTGCCGCGGAAGTTCAGGTCGGTTCTCCACAGATTGAGTGCGCACCCTCGCGGGGTTGGGCCTCACAGGTACCTTCGAAAAGAAGTAAAGCCCCCACTCGGAAGACGGGGACCGTCATGGCGACGACCCACGCCGACGCGCACGGAGCGCTCGTCGAGCAGCTTGACGCGCACGTCCGCGAGTTGGTGCGCCGCGAGGGCGTCGACCCCCAGCGCGACGCCGGGATGGTGCGGCGGATCGCGGAGACCGTGGTCCGTGACCACGACGAGCGCAGCCTCACCGGGGTGGTGGCCTCGGTGCCGGACGTCGCCGCGGTGGTGGGCGAGCTGGTGGCCCGGGTCTCGGGGTTCGGGCCGCTCCAGCCGTTCCTGGACGACTCGGACGTGGAGGAGGTCTGGATCAACGACCCGAGCCGCGTCTTCATCGCGCGTCGGGGTCGGCACGAGCTGACCAACCTGGTGCTCACGACCGCGCAGGTGCAGGAGCTGGTGGAGCGGATGCTCAAGTCCAGCGGGCGGCGCATCGACATAAGTCAGCCGTTCGTGGACGCGATGCTGCCGGAGGGGCACCGGCTGCACGTCGTCCTGGAGGGGATCAGCCGAGGGTTCACGGCGGTCAACATCCGCAAGTTCGTGCTGCGCGCGGCCCGGCTGAGCGACCTGGTCGAGCTCGGTAGCCTCAACATCCGCGCCGCCGCCTTCCTCGAGGCGTCGGTGCGCGCCGGGCTCAACGTGCTCGTCGCCGGCGGCACCCAGGCGGGCAAGACGACCATGCTGAACTGCCTCGCCGCCGCGATCCCGGGCGGCGACCGGGTGATCTCGGCGGAGGAGGTCTTCGAGCTCCGCTTCCCCCACCCCGACTGGGTGCCGCTGCAGACCCGGCAGTCCGGGCTCGAGGGCACCGGTGAGATCCGGCTGCGGGAGCTGGTGAAGGAGAGCCTGCGGATGCGACCGAGCCGCCTCATCGTGGGCGAGGTCAGGTCCGCGGAGTGCCTCGACCTGTTGCTCGCGCTCAACGCGGGGCTGCCGGGCATGTGCACGATCCACGCCAACAGCGCGCGCGAGGCGCTGGTGAAGATGTGCACGCTGCCGCTGCTCGCCGGCGAGAACATCTCGGCCCGTTTCGTGGTCCCGACGGTCGCGGCGTCGGTCGACGTCGTCGTACACCTCGGTGTGGACACCCAGGGAGTACGCCGCGTCAACGAGATCGTCGGCGTTCCCGGTCGGGTGGAGAACGACATCATCGAGACCGAGGCGATCTTCGAACGCTCCGGCCCCGAGCTGCGGCGCGCCAACGGCATGCCACCTCGCCCGGAGCACTTCGAGCAGGTGGGCATCGACGTGCACCGCCTCCTCAACGAGGATCGCTGATGGGCGCGCTCGTCGGGCTGGGGGTAGGCGTCGGCCTGATGCTGATCTGGTCGGCGTTCGTCCTGCCGCGCCGTTCCCGACGTAGGACCCGGGCCGAGGGCCGGATCGCGCATCAACTTGCCCGAGCCGGGCTGGGGGACGTACCGGTCGCTCGGTTCGCGCTCTTGTGCGTCGGCTGCGGCCTGGTGGCCGCCCTGCTGGTCCAGATCGTCTCGCGGACACCTCCGGTGGCGATCGCCTTCGGCGTGATGGGCGCCTGGCTCCCCGTCACCGTCGTGTCCGGGCGGGCCCGCCGCCGCCAACGGGAGTTCGCCGAGGTCTGGCCAGAGGCCATCGACAACCTCGCCTCGGCGGTGCGCGCCGGGCTGTCACTCCCCGACGGGCTGGCCGCGTTGAGCACCCGAGGCCCGGCGCCGTTGCGTGACGCGTTCGACCAGTTCGCCCGCGACTACCAGGTCACCGGACGGTTCGGGGAGTGCCTCGACCGGCTCAAGGTCCGGCTGGCCGATCCGGTGGGGGACCGGGTGGTCGAGGGACTGCGCATCGCCCGCGAGGTCGGAGGGGGAGAGCTCGGGCAACTCCTGCGCAACCTGTCGGGCTACCTGCGCGACGAGGCCCGCACCCGGTCCGAGCTCGAGTCGCGTCAGGCCTGGGCGGTCAACGGCGCGCGACTGGCCGTGGCGGCCCCGTGGCTGGTGCTGCTGTTCATGTCGTTCCAGTCCGAGGTGGTCCATCGTTACGCCTCGCCCGGGGGCGTCGTGGTCCTGAGCGTCGGCGCCGCGCTCTGCGTGGTCGCCTACCGGGTGATGATGCGGGTCGGCCGGCTGCCCGCCGAACGGCGGATCCTCGCGTGACGCCGTCGACCTCGGGAGCTCTGCTGGGCGTGGTCCTCGCCGGAGGCCTGCTCCTCGTGCTGTCGCGCATCCTCGCGATCCGGCGGACCCAGCTCGCCGTCCGCGTCCTGCCCTATGTCCGAGACCTTCCGCAGGTCGGGCACACCTCCGCGTTTCGCGTCACACCCGCTCCGACGTCCGCGACCATCGGGGTCTTCGGACCGGTGCTGCGCGCCGCCGCCGCCGCGGTTGAGCGGATGCTGGGTGGAGCCAGCTCCGTACGCCGCCGGCTCGAGCGCGCCGGCATCGACAAGTCCGTCCACGAGTTCCGCGTCGAGCAGGTCCTGTGGGGGCTGGCGGCCTTCGCGGCCGCAGCGGCGTACGGCGTGCTGAAGCAGCTGACCGGCCCCGCCAACGCCGTCGCGTCGCTGGGCATCTGCCTCGTGGCGCTCGTGCTGGGCGTGCTGGCCCGCGACAACCACCTCTCTGCGCAGGTCAAGACCCGCGAGCGCCGGATCCTCGCCGAGTTCCCGACCGTCGCCGAGCTGCTCGCGCTCGCCGTGGCGGCCGGGGAGAGCCCGGTCGCGGCGCTCGACCGGGTGGTCCGTCGCAGCGGCGGCGAGCTCTCGTCCGACCTGACCCGGGTGCTCGCGGACGTCCGCACCGGCACGCCGGTCGGCGCCGCTTTCGACACCCTGGCGGCATCCTCCGGGCTGCCCCTCGTCTCGCGTTTCGCCCAGGGCATCGCGGTGGCGATGGAGCGTGGGACGCCGCTGGCCGACGTGCTGCACGCCCAGGCCGCTGATGTCCGCGAGGCGGGCCGCCGCGAGCTGATCGAGGTGGCCGCCCGCAAGGAGGTCCTGATGATGGTCCCGGTCGTGTTCCTGGTACTACCAGTGACCATCCTCTTTGCCTTCTGGCCCGGCGTCGTCGGGCTGCGCATGACGACTCTCTGAACTCTGCAAGCACGGAAGATCGGAAACGGAACATGGGACACATCCCGGTGGTGATGGATCGGTTGTACGTCGCGTTCGCCCTGTCGCGAAGGCGCATCCGGCGGCGCAACGAGCGGGGCGACGTGCCCGGCTGGGTCATGATCACGGTCATGACAGCCGGCCTGGTGATGGGGATCTGGGGCCTCGCCGAGGGCCAGCTGCAGTCGATGCTGAGCAACGCCCTCAACCAGGTGAAGTAGTGCCCGAGCGGGACCTCCGCGGACAACGCGGGTCGGCTGTCGTGGACTTCGTGCTCGTGCTCGCCGTGCTGATCCCGATCGTCCTCGGGATCTTGCAGGTGGCGCTGGTGCTGCTCGTCCGCAACACCCTGGCGGCGGCCGCATCCGAAGGGGCCCGCTACGCCGCCACCGCCGATCGCGGTCCCGGGGACGGCGTCGCGCTGACCCGCGACCAGATCGACGGCGCGATCTCCGGACGCTACGCCCAGGACATCCGGGTCAGGCAGGTCCTGGTCGGCGGCGCCCCCGCGATCGAGATCACCGTCCACGCGAGCGTCCCCGCGCTCGGCCTCGGCGGCCCGTCGATCGACCTGGAGGTGTCGGGGCGGGCGATCGAGGAGGCCCCGTGAGCGGCCGCCGGTCCCGGGGCGAGGACGGCACCGCGCTCGTCGAGCTGACCTGGCTCGGCCTCCTGCTGCTGGTCCCGATGCTCTGGATCGTGATGTCGGCCTTCGAGGTCCAGCGCGGGGGCTTCGGCGTCAGCGCCGCCGCCCGAGCCGCCGGCCGGGCCTACGCGCTCGCGCCGACCGACGGGGAGGGGCGCCGCCGGGCCGAGGCGGTGGCGCGGCAGGCCCTGGCCGACCAGGGGCTGGCGGACGCGCCGCTGGAAGTGACGGTGACCTGCACGCCGTACCCCTCCGACTGCCACCAGGGGACCTCGGTCATCACGGTCCGGATCGCGTCACGGGTCGACCTGCCGATGCTGCCCGCGGTGCTCGGCGGCGACGCGCCCAGCTTCGCGCTGGAGGCGACGCACACCGTGCCGATCGGACAGTTCCAGGAGATGGACCAGGCGGCGGGCGATGCGCCGCCCCCGTGACGAGCGCGGCCAGGTCACCGTCATGATCATCGGCTTCGCGGTCGTTCTCGCGATGGCCGTCGCCCTGGTCGTGGACGCCACCGCGGCCTACCTCCAGCGTCAGGGCCTCGACACCCTCGCGGACGGTGCGGCCCTCAGCGGTGCCGATGCCGGCGCCACCGGTCGGGAGATCTACGAGGGCGGCCTGCGCGACCCGCGCCTGGAGCTCACGGCCGCCCAGGTACGTCCCGCGGTCCAGGCCTACCTCCGTAGCGCCGGGGGCTACGCGAAGTACCCCGGCCTGACGTTCGACGTCAGTGTGGATCCGGCTTCGTCCAGCGTGAGCGTCAGCCTGCACGCACCGCTGGAGTTCCCGCTCAGCCTTCCCGGGTCACCGGACCAGGCGTCGATCGGCGCGGACGGGTCCGCGGTCGTCGAGACGCAGCCCTGACGGGCCCCTGCCTAGCGCGCGTAGTTCCCCAGCACGGACAGCCACTGGACCCGGGCCGGCTCGGGCAACCCTGCCTGGCCCAGGGCCGGCCCCAGGCGCGACTGCATGAACGCCTCCTGGGCCGCCTGGGAGTCCCAGACCTCGAAGACGACGAGCTGGTCCCCGTCGCCGCCGGCGCCGGTGTGGCTGAGCAGGCCCTGGGGCCAGGCGCCGGCACCGGTGACAGGGTCGAGACCGAGGATCGAGGTGACCGCCCCGTACTTGTCGGCGGACACACCCTTGAACTCCAAGATGAATGCTTCAGCCATCAGTCGCTCCTTCTCGTCGTTGACCCGGGAGGGTGAGGTGCCCGCGCCCTCGGTGGTTCCGGTTCGACACTCGACGCTAGCCCTGTCCGGCGGCCCGTTCCACAATCCGCCCGGGCCTAGATTGGTGCCATGAGGTTCCGGCCCACGAGGCGGTCGCACTGGAAGACGACCAACGACGCCCTCGACCCGGCGACCGACTTCGTCGACATCTACCGCAATGTCGTCATGTACGAGTTCCCGTGGGACATGAACCAGGCGCTCAGCTTCGCGCTCTTCCGCACGTACGCCGTACCCGGCATCGGGCGGCTTCTCGACGAGACCGGCGAGTTCAACAACCGCGTCCAGAAGAGGTACGACGACACCGCGCTGCTGCTCGAGCAGCCGTTCCTCCACGGCTTCGAGGCCCCCGAGGGTCGCGCCGCGATCCGCCGGATCAACCAGATGCACAAGGCTTACGACATCCCCGACCACGAGATGCGCTACGTCCTCAGCACGTTCGTCGTCGTCCCCAAGCGCTG
>JAOPXC010000294.1 GCA_025965335.1 Nocardioides sp.
GATGATCACGTCGATCCTGATGCGCTCGACGCCCGACGAGGTCCGGATGATCATGGTCGACCCCAAGCGGGTCGAGCTGAACGCCTACGAGGGCGTCCCGCACCTGATCACGCCGATCATCACGAACCCCAAGAAGGCCGCCGAGGCGCTGGCCTGGGTCGTGCGCGAGATGGACATGAGGTACGACGACCTCGCCAACTTCGGCTTCCGTCACATCGACGACTTCAACAAGGCCGTCCGCGCGGGCAAGGTGCAGGTGCCGCCGGGCAGCGAGCGCGAGCTCACGCCGTACCCGTACCTGCTGGTGATCGTCGACGAGCTCGCCGACCTGATGATGGTCGCCCCGCGCGACGTCGAGGACGCGATCGTCCGGATCACCCAGCTGGCCCGGGCCGCGGGCATCCACCTGGTGCTCGCCACCCAGCGCCCGAGCGTCGACGTGGTCACCGGACTGATCAAGGCCAACGTCCCCTCGCGGCTCGCGTTCGCGACCTCGTCGGTGACCGACAGCCGGGTCATCCTCGACCAGCCGGGTGCCGAGAAGCTCGTGGGCCAGGGCGACGGGCTCTTCCTGCCGATGGGGTCCTCGAAGGCCGTGCGCGTCCAGGGCGCCTGGGTCACCGAGGCCGAGATCGCCCAGGTGGTCAAGCACTGCAAGAGCCAGCTCGAGCCGTCCTACCGTGAGGACGTCACCGCGCCCGCCGCGAGCAGGCGCGACCTCGATGACGACATCGGCGACGACCTGGACCTCGTGATCCAGGCCGTCGAGCTGGTCGTGTCGACGCAGTTCGGGTCGACGTCGATGCTGCAGCGCAAGCTGCGGGTCGGCTTCGCGAAGGCCGGACGGCTGATGGACATCATGGAGAGCCGCGGCGTCGTGGGCCCCAGCGAGGGCTCGAAGGCGCGGGACGTGCTCGTCAAGCCCGATGAGATCGACAGCGTGATCGCCACCCTGCAGGGGGACCTGTGACTGAGATGCCCACCGGCGACTCCGGACCGGACCGGTCGGAACTCCCGGACACCTTCGACGCACGGCCGGGTGAGACCGTCGAGGTGCGCCGCAACGCCGGCCTGTCCGCCGGGATCGGCGCGGTGGCCTCCGCGGTCGCCATCGCCTACCTCGCCCGAGCCACCGGGACCGGTGCGCTGCTGGACTGGCTGCTGTGCCTGGTCATGGGCGCCATCGCCGTGGCCCACCTGCTCGCGTTCGTCGACGCACGGTCGCCGCTCCTGGTGGCGGACCGGCAAGGCGTCCGCATCCGGAGCAACCGCGTCTGGCGCGGCATCGCCTGGGACGCGATCGACGCGGTGGAGCACCTCCCGGCTCATGGCCCCTGGCACGACGGCTCGCTGAACGTGGTCGTCGACGAGGACGACGTCGTCGCCGTGCGGCTGTCGCTCTCCACCCGGGTGATCGGCGCCGGAGGAGACCTCACCGCCGCGCTGTCGGCCCTGGCCGGCGACGCGGCCGAGGTGCGCGAGGCCCTCGGTCACGAGCACGTCGCCGACGAGTTCGAGGACGACAAGCCCGGCCACCTCGGTGTCGATGCGGGGACGGAGGAGCCGCTCGCGGCCGGCCCGTCAGCGGCCGCCCGGTGGCACGACCCCCGTCCTGCGCTCGCCCTGGCCATCGGCGCGGTCTCGGCACGGCTCCAGCGGCGGGCCCAGCCCGACCCAGCGGTCGCCGTCAGCCCCGCCGAACGCGAAGCGGCGGACGAGCCCACGGACCCGATGCCCAGCTTCCCGCTCGTGGCAAGTGCAACCCCGAGTCCGTTGCGCGACCCGGTGGTCGCCAGCCGGGCGGAGGTGCGTCGCGACATCACGTTCGGCGCCACCGCACTCCGGCTCGACGACAACGACGACGGTTCCCGCCGACTGCCCGAGGCACGTGAGCTGAGGCGACCGGGAAGCGTGAACCTGATCGAGGACACCGTCCTGTGGGGCGACCGCGTCCAGCCGAGCGCCGCCGACGGTGTCGAGACGATCGTCATCGACGCGGCACCCCTTGACCTCAGCACGGTGGAGCCCGCGGCCGACCCGGTGATCGGGCCCCAGCTTTGTGCCGCCCGGACCCGCATCGCGCTCACGGTCGACCAGCTGGCCGAACGCACGCGCATCCGACCGCACGTCATCGAGGCGATCGAGGTCGACGACTTCGCGCCGTGTGGCGGGGACTTCTACGCCCGCGGCCATGTGCGCACACTGGCCCGGGTGCTGGGCATCGAGGCGGCGCCGCTGCTCACGTCGTACGACGAGAAGTACGCCGACGCCCCGATCGACCCGCGGCGGGTGTTCGAGGCGGAGCTGTCCACGGGCGGCCATGGATCCATCCGCGGCACCCGCGGCGGGCCGAACTGGTCGGTGCTGGTGGCCGCGGTGATGGCGCTGGTGCTGGCCTGGTCGATCGCGCGGCTGGTCATGGACAGCCCGGTGGAGCTGCATCGCGACACCCCGACCCTCAACGGGTCCCGCGGCATCGACAACGGGGTGAACACGCTGCTGGGTGACCCGGTCCCGGTCGTCCTGACCGCAGCCGGCGGGGGCGCGCAGGTGTTGCTCCGCGACGGCGCCAACAAGGTCGTCTACAAGGGGCCGCTGGCGTTCGGCGAGAGCAGGAGCTTCCAGGTGGCGCCTCCCGTCCGGGTGCAGACCAGCGACGGTTCGCTCGTGGTGACCGTTGACGGCGAGGACCGTGGCCCACTCGGGAGCACCGGCCAGCCGGCACAGGACATCTTCCCGGTCTCAGCCGGACGCTGAGTAGCGCCTACCGGCCAACCGGCGCCCGCCGTACCCATCCGAGGGTCGGGGGAACGTCGCGGTTGTCGCGAGTTCGTCCGCGTGTGGCCCGGCCCGTCATACTCGGAACGATCATGACTTCGACTGACAGCCCCGCCGCCGCCCCAGCCGCTACCGGCCCCCGGACCACGGTGGCGATGGTGACCCTCGGTTGCGCCCGGAACGAGGTCGACTCCGAGGAGCTGGCCGGCCGACTGGAGGCGGACGGCTTCCTGCTGGTTGCCGATCCGGCCGAGGCGGACACCGTCGTGGTCAACACCTGCGGGTTCGTCGAGGCCGCCAAGAAGGACTCCGTCGACACGCTGCTCCAGGCCGCCGACCTCAAGGCTCAGCTGAAGGAGTCGGGCGGCCGCACCCAGTCCGTGGTCGCCGTGGGTTGCCTGGCCGAGCGCTACGGCAAGGACCTGGCCGACTCGCTGCCCGAGGCCGACGCCGTCCTGGGCTTCGACGACTACCCCGACATCGCCGCCCGGCTCCGCTCGATCATGGCGGGGGAGATCCACCACGCGCACACGCCCCAGGACCGTCGCAAGCTGTTGTCGATCTCCCCGGTCGACCGCGATGCGTCGACGGTGTCCGTGCCGGGACATGCGCTCGCGACAAGCTCGACCACCGGGACCAGCGTGGGGACCGACGTCGGTGTCGGCGGTCCCGCTACCGGCCCCCGCGCCGTACGCCGCCGGCTCGACGGGGGACCGATGGCGCCCCTCAAGCTGGCCAGCGGCTGTGACCGGCGCTGCTCGTTCTGCGCCATCCCCAGCTTCCGCGGCTCGTTCGTGAGCCGGCGTCCGAGCGACGTGCTGCAGGAGGGTCGGTGGCTGGCCAGCCAGGGCGTGCGCGAGCTGTTCCTGGTCAGCGAGAACTCCACGTCCTACGGCAAGGACCTCGGCGACCTACGCCTGCTCGAGACGCTCCTGCCCGAGCTCGCGGCCGTCGACGGTGTGGAGCGGGTGCGGGTCTCGTACCTCCAGCCCGCCGAGACCCGGCCGGGACTCGTTGAGGCGATCGCCGGCACGCCCGGCGTCGCGCCGTACTTCGACCTGTCCTTCCAGCACGCCAGCGCGACCGTGCTGCGCCGGATGCGCCGCTTCGGCGACCCGGAGAGCTTCCTCGACCTGCTGCAGCGGATCCGGACGCTCGCACCGGAGGCCGGGGTGCGGGCCAACGTGATCGTCGGGTTCCCCGGTGAGACCGCGGCCGACCTCGAGACCCTGTGCGACTTCCTCGTGGCCGCCCGGATGGACGTCACCGGAGTGTTCGGCTACTCCGACGAGGACGGCACCGAGGCCGCGTCGTACGACGGGAAGCTCGACGACGACGAGGTGCGCGCGCGGGCCGAGCACGTGACCGGGCTCGTCGAGGAGCTCAACTCGCAACGGGCTGAGGAGCGGATCGGCGAGACCGTCGACGTGCTCGTCGAGTCTCTCGAGGACGGCATCGTCGAGGGACGCGCGGCGCACCAGGGTCCCGAGGTGGACGGCAGCACCACGATCGACGCGCCGCCGCCCGGTGTCCGGGTAGGGGATCTCCTGACGGCGACCGTGGTCGCGACCGACGGCGTGGACCTGGTCGCTGAGGCAACGGGGGTCCGGCGTTGACGACCACCAAGGCCGAGATCTCCAACTGGAACCTGCCCAACGCGCTCACCACGCTGCGGATCGTGATGGTCCCGTTCTTCGCCTGGGCGCTGCTCATGGACGGTGGCGACTCGATCCTGTGGCGCACCGTCGCCTGGGCCCTGTTCCTGATCGCGATGATCACCGACAAGGTCGACGGCGACATCGCGCGCTCCCGCAACCTGATCACCGACTTCGGCAAGATCGCCGATCCCATTGCCGACAAGGCGATCACCGGGATGGCGTTCGTCGGGCTCTCCCTGGTCGGCGACGTCTGGTGGTGGGTGACGATCCTGGTCCTGCTGCGCGAGTGGAGCGTGACCCTGCTCCGGCTCTCGATCCTCAAGCGCGTGGTGATCGCCGCCGCCGACCTGGGGAAGCTCAAGACCACGTTCCAGGCCCTGGCCCTGGGGGGGCTCTGCCTGCCGTTGCGCGACCCCGACCTCCCGCACGGGCTCCAGACCGCGGGCGAGGTCTGCTTCTACGCGTTCCAGGCGTGCCTGGCCGTGGCTGTCGCCCTGACCCTGTGGTCGGGCTTCGAGTTCTTCCGCGACGTCTGGAAGCAGCGGCACGCGCTCCGCACGGCCTGATCCGGAACGGCGCATTCGGCGAGAGTTGAACTGCCTCGACGCGTGACCTTGGCGACATCTGCCCTTGCGGCCGGGACACCTTCCAGACGTCCTGTGCTCGGCACCCGCGACTTGCCGAAAGAGTTGCGCCCCGTTCACCCAGAGGCTGGAAGTTTGCCGTTCGGAGGGGGTTAAGGTGCTGCGCGTCACCCCAGTCGCTGAACCGCCGAAAGGTTTCCACGTGTCCTTCACACCTCGGGCTCGGAGGGGCGCGCGCGCCCTGATCGTTGCCGCTGGCCTCGCTGTCGTCGCGGCCCCGCTCTCCTTCGTGGCGCCGGCGGCGCACTCCGCGGCTCCCGTCGAGATCAACGTCCTCGGCATCAACGACTTCCACGGCCGCATCAAGAGCAACGGCGTCGAGGCCGGAGCCGCGGTGCTCGCCGGGGCGGTCAACGAGATCCGCGGTGCGCACCCCAACACCGTGTTCGCTGCGGCCGGTGACCTGATCGGTGCGTCGACCTTCGAGTCGTTCATCGCCGATGACAAGCCCACGATCGACGCGCTCAACGCGTCCGGCCTCGAGGTCTCCGCGGTCGGCAACCACGAGTTCGACCAGGGCTACAACGACCTGATCAACCGGGTGATGGCGCCGGAGTCCGCGTCGAATCCCGACGGTGGCGCGACGTGGAAGTACATCGGCGCCAATGTCCGGATGAAGTCCAACAACGACCCGGCCCTCGACCCGACGTACGTCAAGACCTTCGGTGGCGTCGAGGTCGGCTTCATCGGTGCCGTGACCGAGCACCTGCCCGAGCTGGTCTCGCCGGCCGGCATCGCGGACCTCAAGGTGACCGACATCCCGACGTCGGTGAACACCGAGGCGGACGCGCTCAAGGCGGACGGCGTCGACCTCATCGTGCTGCTCGTGCACGAGGGCGCCGGGAGCACCGACTGTGCCACCATGGACGACGACCCCACGTCGGACTTCGGCAGCATCATCAGCGGTGTCAATGCCAACGTCGACGCGATCATCTCCGGCCACACCCACCTGGCTTACAACTGCTCCTTCCCCGTGGCCGACTGGGCCGGTCGCGCGGTGACCGACCGCCCGGTCGTGTCCGCCGGTCAGTACGGCTACAACCTCAACCAGCTCACGTTCTCGGTCGATCCGGGCACGGGGCACCCGGTCTCGGTGGCCGGCAGCATCCTGCCGCTGACGACCAGCACCACCTCGGGCACGCCGCCGACCACGGTCATCACGCCCAACTACACCGCCGACCCCACGGTCAAGCAGATCGTCGACGAGGCGGTGGCGCAGTCCGACGTGCTGGGCGCGCAGCCGCTCGGTGACATCGGCGGGCCGTTCAACCGCGCGCGCGTCTCCCAGAACGACGCGCAGGGCGTGCCGCAGCTCGTCGAGAACCGCGGTGGCGAGTCCACGCTCGGCAACGTCGTCGCCGAGGCCCAGCGCTGGGCCACCCGCTCCGCGACGACCGGTGCTGCGCAGATCGCGTTCATGAACCCCGGTGGCCTGCGCGCGGACATGAGGGGTGACGCCGCCAACGGCTACCCGGCGGTCCTGACCTACAAGCAGGCCGCGACGGTGCAGCCGTTCGCCAACACGCTGGTCAACGAGCAGCTGACCGGCGACCAGATCCGGCAGGCCCTCGAGCAGCAGTGGCAGCCGGCCGGATCATCGCGGCCGTTCCTGCGGCTCGGCACGTCCAACGGGTTCCGCTACACCTATGACCCGGCCGCGGCTGCGGGCGAGCACATCAAGGCCATGTGGCTGAACGGTCACCGGATCGACCTGGCCGCCAGCTACTCGGTGACGGTCAACTCGTTCCTCGCCTCAGGCGGTGACAACTTCGGCGCGCTGGGTGCCGGCACCCCCAAGCAGGACACCGGTCAGACCGACCTGCAGGCGATGGTCGACTTCATGGCCGCGTTCGCCGACAGCGCTCCGCTCGCGGTGGACTCCCGGCAGCACGCCGTCGGCGTCACCTGGCCCGTCGCGGCACCAGCCGCCTACGGGCCGGGCGACCCGGTGACCTTCGACATCTCCTCGCTGGCGTTCACCGGCGCGAACGACAAGACCGACAGCGAGATCACGGTCAGCGCGGGCGACGTGACGCTCGGCACGTTCCCGGTCGACAACACGATCGGGACCGGCAAGTTCGACGAGGTCGGCACGGCCTCCGTGAGCTTCACGGTCCCACAGGGTGTCGCGAACGGTGCCCAGCAGCTCACGATCACCGGCCTGACCACAGGCACCGTCGTGACCGTGCCGGTCGAGTTCGACGTCCCGAAGACGGTCGCCTCTGTGTCCGCCTCGGTCGCCCCTGACCACGTCGTCGTCGACCGGACGAAGCCTCGGATCAAGGTCTCGGTACGGGCCGGCGACGCCCCCGCCGCGGGCAAGGTCAGCGTCTTCGTGAACGGCCACGCCTACGAGGCCACGCTCAACAACGGCAAGGCGACCGTGACTCTCCCGTCGTTCCGCACGACCGGGAAGAAGGAGATCCGGGTCAAGTACCTCGGCAACGATTCGACCAAGCAGGCGAGCACGACCGTCAAGTTCTGGGTCCGCTCGCGCTGACCATCACCGGGGGCCCGCTGCTGCGGGTCCCCGGTGCGTTCACCCCCGGTTCCACTCCCGCATCACTCTCTCGGAGGAATCCCCATGTCTCGGTTCTCCCGCGCGCCCATCGCGCGCAGCTCACTGGCCGCGGCGGCCGGCCTCGCCGTGGCCGTCAGCGGCCTCGCGATCGCTCCGTCCGCCGTCGCCAACCCGGCCGGCACCGGGCTGGTCATCAGCGAGGTGTACGGCGGTGGCGGCAACGCCGGGGCGCAGTACACCAACGACTTCATCGAGCTGTACAACCCGACCGGCTCGGCCATCTCCGTCGCCGGCATGTCCGTCCAGTACCGCAGCGCGACCGGGACCTCCGCCCAGGTCACGCCGCTGGCCGGCTCCGTCCCCGCCGGTGGTCACTACCTCGTCCAGGAGGCGGCCGGTGCCACGCCGTCCGCTGCCCTCCCGACGCCGGACGCCACCGGCACCATCTCGATGTCGGGTACGGGTGGTGTGGTGCTGTTGGTGCCGACCACCACCGCGTTCACGACGACGGGCAACCTCGCGGGCAACGCTGCGCTGCTCGACATGGTGGGCTACGGCACGACGGCCGCGTCGTACGAGACCGTCAACACGGGGGTGGCACTGACCAACAGCACCGCCGCCTCGCGCAGCGCCGCCGGCGCCGACTCCGACAACAACGCCGCCGACTTCAGCGAGGGCGCGCCTGCCCCGCAGAACGTCGGAGACGTGACACCCCCGGCTCCGGAGGAGTTCACCGGCAGCATCGCCGAGATCCAGGGCACCGACACCGCCACGTCCCCCCACGTCGGCGACATCGCCACCACGCAGGGCGTCGTGACGGCGCTCTACCCGGCCGGTGGCTTCAACGGCCTCTACATCCAGACCGCCGGCACCGGCGGCGCGACCGACGCCACCCCCGGTGCATCGGACGGCGTGTTCGTCTACGGCCAGAACGTCGACGAGTCCGCCTACTCGATCGGTGACTTCCTCGAGGTGGCCGGAGTGGTCAGCGAGTTCGCCGGCACGACCGAGATCACCCCGGCTGCGGCCACCGACGTGACCGAGCTGGCGACGGCGCACGACCCGGTCACGGCGCTGGCGACCACGCTCCCCGAGACCGGGACTGCCCGCGAGGCGCACGAGGGCGAGGTCCTCGCCCCCAGCGGTCCGTTCACGGTGACGAACACGTTCGCCACCAACCAGTACGCCGAGGTCGGGCTGGCCGCGGGCACGACCCCGCTGATCGCTCCCACCGAGGTCGCGGACGCCCAGGACACCGCGGCAATCGCGGCCGTGACCGCCGACAACGCGGCGCGCGCCATCACCCTCGACGACGGCGCGAGCCTCAACTTCCTGTCCGCCGCCAACCAGGCGACGCCGCTCCCGTGGTTGTCGACGAGCAACCCGATCCGCGTGGGTGCGCCCGTGACGTTCACCGGCCCGGTGATCCTGGAGTTCCGGAACAGCGTCTGGAAGCTCCAGCCGACCACGCAGGTCACCGACGAAGGTGCCGGCACGGCCACGTTCGCCAACACCCGAACCCCGGCGCCTGCGGACGTCGGTGGCGACATCCGGCTGGCGACGTTCAACGTGTTCAACTACTTCCCGACCACGGCCGACGAGTTCGTCGCCCTGGGCGGCGGACGAACCTGCACGACGTACAAGGACCGGGACGGCAACCCCGTCACCGCGAACACCTGCGCGCCCAACGGTCCGCGCGGTGCCGCCAACCCCGTGAACCTGGCGCGCCAGCAGGCCAAGATCGTGACCGCGATCAACAAGCTGGGCGCCAGCATCGTGTCGCTCGAGGAGCTCGAGAACTCCGTGCAGTTCGGCAAGGACCGTGACTTCGCGATCTCGACGCTGGTGGCTGCCCTGAACACCGCCGCCGGGTCCGCGGTGTGGGACTACGCCCCCTCGCCGGCCGCCGCCGACCTTCCGGCCCCCGCACAGGAGGACGTGATCCGTACCGGCTTCATCTACAGGCCGGCGGACGTCACCCTGGTCGGGGCCGCCAAGGTGCTGATCGACGAGACCCACTTCGGCAACGCCCGGGAGCCGCTGGCCCAGGCGTTCAAGCCCGCCCACACCAGCGACGCCAACGCGTTCGCCGTCATCGTCAACCACTTCAAGTCCAAGGGCTCGGGCGTCGACGACGGCACCGGTCAGGGCAACGCCAACCCGGACCGGGTCGGACAGGCTCAGGCGCTCACCACGTTCGCGAGCTCGTTCGCGAGCGAGCGCGGCACCGACGCCGTCTTCCTGGCCGGCGACTTCAACTCCTACTCGATGGAGGACCCCATGCAGGTCCTCTACGGCGCCGGGTACACCGCCATCGAGTCCGACACCGCCGGCGAGGAGACCTACAGCTTCAGCGGCCTCTCCGGCTCGCTCGACCACGTCCTCGCCAACGCGGCCGCGTTGGGCATGGTGACCGGAGCGGACGTCTGGAACATCAACTCCGGAGAGTCGGTCGCGTTCGAGTACACCCGCTACAACTACAACGTCACGGACTTCTACCAGGCCAACCCCTACCGTGCCTCCGACCACGACCCGGAGGTCGTGGGCATCGACCTGCCCGGCTTCCCGGTGGAGACCTCGGTCTCCGCGACCGCCCAGCCGATGACCTACGGCGCCGACGGGTCGGTGAGCGTGAGCGTCACCCCGGGTACGGCGACCGGCACGGTCACCGTGCTCGACGGCGACACCGTGCTCGGCGACGCCGCGCTCAGTGGCGGGACGGCCGACGTGGTCATCCCCGGGACGGCGCTCCAGCCCGGTCAGCACGCGCTGACCGTGCGGTACGGCGGCGACGCGACCTATGCGCCGTCGAAC
>JAOPXC010000303.1 GCA_025965335.1 Nocardioides sp.
GTCGGGACCTGACGCCAGCAGTCGTTTCGCGCAACCGTCCGCCCAGCCCGTAACCTTGATCCTTGTGGCAGGCCCCGAATACGACCAAGAGATCAAGCAGCTCCAGGCGACGATGCACACCATCGAGCAGGTGCTCGACCTGGACGCCATGCGCGCGGAGATCGCCGACCTCGGCGAGCAGGTCGCCGCACCCGACCTCTGGGACGACCAGGACAACGCGACCCGGGTGACTGGGCGGCTCTCCCTGCTCCAGGGCGAGCTCGACCGCTTCAACGCCCTCAGCGGCCGCGTCGACGACCTGGCGATCATGGTCGAGCTCAGCCAGGAGGAGGACGACGCCGAGGCGCTCGCCGAGGCAGACAAGGAGCTCGGCCGGATCAAGAAGGCCGTCGAGAGCCTCGAGATCCGCACCCTGCTCGCCGGGGAGTACGACGTCCGCGAGGCCCTGATCACGATCCGCTCCGGAGCCGGTGGCGTCGACGCCGCCGACTTCGCCGAGATGCTGATGCGGATGTACGTCCGCTGGGCCGAGCAGCACAACTACCCGGTCGAGGTCTACGACACGTCCTACGCCGAGGAGGCGGGCCTCAAGTCGGCGACGTTCGCGATCCACGCGCCGTACGCCTACGGCACGTTGTCCGTCGAGGCCGGCACCCACCGCCTGGAGCGGATCAGCCCCTTCGACAACCAGGGCCGTCGCCAGACCAGCTTCGCCGCGGTCGAGGTCGTCCCGGTGCTGGAGCAGACCGACGAGATCGACGTCCCCGACGAGGACATCCGCGTCGACGTGTACCGCTCGGGCGGTCCGGGTGGTCAGTCGGTCAACACCACGGACTCCGCGGTTCGCCTGACGCACATCCCCACCGGCACGGTCGTCAGCTGCCAGAACGAGAAGAGCCAGCTGCAGAACAAGGCCAGTGCGATGGTCGTGCTCAAGGCCAAGCTCCTGGCGCTGAAGAAGGCCGAGGAGAAGGCCCACCTCGACGGCCTGCGCGGTGACGTCCAGGCCTCGTGGGGCGACCAGATGCGCAACTACGTCCTCAACCCCTACCAGATCGTCAAGGACCTGCGGACCGGCTACGAGGTCGGCAACCCCTCGGCGGTCTTCGACGGGGACATCGACGGTTTCCTCGAGGCCGGCATCCGCTGGCGACGCGGCGCCGAGAAGGCCGCCGACAACTGACGCTGACCGGTCGGACGTCCGTCAGCGGGCCTTGACGGCGTTCGACTTGGCGCTCAGCGGGCCGGGTCCCACGGTGTTGCGCGCCTGCACCGCGAACCGCCAGCGTCCCGCCGCGAGCTTCATCTTCAGGCGACGCGCGGTCGGGGCCAGCAGATTGCTCTTCACGCTGCCCGCCACGGCTCCACCCGCGTTCAGCCGGTAGGCCACCACCCGGTACTTCAGGACCGGGGCGCCGCCGTCGTCGGCCGGCGGCCGCCAGGTCGCGGTGGCCGTGGTCGTGCCGCCCTTCGCACCCTTCGCGGCTCGGCCGATCGCCGGAGCCCCGGGCTTCAGAGCCGGCACCTTGACTCTGGTCGTGGCGGCTGGTCCCGGGCCCGCTGCGTTGAGGGCACGCACCGAGAATGTGTACGTCGTGCCGCGGACCAGGCCGGTGACCAACTGACTCGTGGTGCCCGCAGTTGTGGCGGTCAGGAGCGACGAGTCCCGCAGCACCTCGTAGCCGATGACGGGACTGCCACCGTCGCTGCTGGGTGCCGCCCAGGACAGCGTCACCGTCCGGGCCGACTCGCTGACCACCGCCGCGAAGGACGTCGGTGCTGTCGGTGTGGTGGTCAACGGGATGCATGAGCCGGCGACGGCCAGCGTGTACGCGCCGATGCTCCCGTAGTCGTCGTACCCCGACACCGGCGTGCCGTTGCCGACCCCGTCGACCTGCACGTAGTACGTGCCGCCGAGCGCGGTCGTCGAGATGGCGGCCCCCATCCCCGTTGCGACGTCGAACGACGTTGCGGCAGACGGCGGGTCGTCGCTCGTGACGATGGCACCCGTGGCGTCGAGCAGGCTCAGCTTGATGTCCAGGTTCGGGCTCGTCGGCGCCGGCTTCGCGGTCAGGGTGACGGGTCCCAGGCAGGAGTCGAGTTGATAGGTGTCGGTGTCCGTGCGGCTGGTGATGTAGGCCGTGCCGGTGGGCAGCGCAGCGGACTCGTCGGCACGCAGCGGTGCACCCGCCGACGCGATGATCGCGAGGTCGTCCTCCTGGTTGTTCGCCCCGGCGTAGTCGCCCTTGCTCCACTGGCCGATCGGGCGGTCGTAGGCAACGCCCATGATCGGCGCCCAGGCCCCGTGTCCGGCGTCGTAGCTCTGGGATGCATTGCCGTCGTGGACGAGACCGAAGTTGTGACCCACCTCGTGGGTGGTGGCTTCGGCCATCGCCTTGGTGTCGTTGGCGAGCCCGTCGGCGAACACCCACGCCGGCTGGTAGTCGGCGTGGAAGTTGGCGTCGTCGAAGACGTCGATGTAGGCCACGCCACCGCACTGCTGACCGCACAGGGC
>JAOPXC010000312.1 GCA_025965335.1 Nocardioides sp.
TGGTCCACGCGGACGGCACCGTCCTGAGGGGACAGCCGCACATGCGAAACCACGCCGGCACCTTCGCGTGGTTGAACAACAACCCCGGGAACCTCACCGGCGTCCAGGGCGGCCCCGACCTCGGTCAGTACGCCGGCAAGTTCAACTGGCACCACTTCCTGATCTTTCCCAGCAGGGAAGCCGGGTACGACGCGATCGCCACGGTCCTGAGAGGCGCCGGCTACCGCGACCTGAACATCACCCAGGCCCTGCAGAGGTACGCACCGGCATCGGACGGCAACGACCCCGTGAAGTACGCGCAGGACGTGGCTCAGGCTGCCGGCGTACCGACGACGACGTTGATCCGCGACCTCGACGACACCCAGATGCGGGTGATGCAGGACAAGATCGCCGAGATCGAGGGCGCCGTCCCGGGAACGACCCTGACTCGCGAGTCGCAGGAGCTGCCTGACGTGATTCGTGCCCTGTTCATCTAGTCGGCCTCTGGCGCACCGCACGGTGGCTGGGAGTCGCCTCAGCCCTGCCAGACTTTCCCCATGCGCTGGGTCGGGTTGGTCCGAAACGTGATGCTCGGTCGGGGCGGCATCGACCGAGCTGGTCTCATCACGGCGGCCGAGGCGGCCGGGGCGACGGAGGTCCGGTCACACCTGACGACCGGCAACCTGACGTTCGATGCCGACGAGCGCGCCATCGACGAGGTCGTGGACGACCTCGAGGACCGGATCGCCGCATTGATCGGACGGCGCGAGCCGGTGGCGGTGCGTGGGCAGGGCTGGCTGCAGCAGCTGACGTCGGTCGACAGGTTCGCGGGGTACGACGCCGAGACGCTGGAGCTGGAGGTGTCGTTCCTGCGGCACGACGCGCCACCGATCGATCCCGACCGCCTGGGCGATCCGGGGCGGACGGCGCTGGTCGAGGTGCTCGAGCGCGAGCTGTTGACCGCGCGACCGCGGGAGGGCGGGCGCCGGCCGCACGCCAACAGGCTGCTCGAAGTGGCATGTGGGCAGCCGGCGACCGCGCGTGGTTGGGCGACGCTCGTGCGGCTGGCGACCGGCTGATCTCCCCACATCGGCAGCGCTGTGGCGCCGCGCGATGACAGCTCACCGCGGCGGTGAGCCCACGGGTCACCCGTCCTGTTGGACATCACGTATCCGGCCGGTGCTCCTTGTCGCAGGCGTATTGGGTAGGGGTCGGTCCAGCGGCGATCCGGCGGAGCGTGCCCGGGTTCTCCACAGATTGCGAATGCCCTCTGGCGAGCAGCGGTTCGGCGGCGAACCCTTGAGCCATGCCGAAATCACGCAACCGACGGCCGAAGCGGTCCCGTTCGGCCCGTGGGTCTGGGTCCTTGTCGCGAGACCTCGCGCTGGTTCGCGCCGCCGATGATGCCGAGCTGCGTGGCGACGCGGAGGCAGCGCTGCAGATCATGGAGGCCCATCCGGACGACCTGGGGTTCTGGCGGCCGTGGCGCATCAGGAGGCTCTTCGAGCTGGCCCTGTTCCGGTCCGTGCTCCCGGGCTGGGCGACGTCGAGGTGGATCCTGGCCCAGGCGCTGCAGCATCTTCCGGACGCGCCGGGAGTGGTCGCGAGCAACCGCGTGCACCGAGCGCTGGCCACCGCGATCGAGCTGCGGGGCGGCCCGCAGAACCTCCCTGGCGTCGACACCGTGGATGCGCGTTGCCGGGTCATGGACCAGGACTGGGTCTACCGGCAGCTCCATCTGTACGAGCTGGGCGGGCTGACGCACTTTCTCGACCGGGTCGCCCCGGCTGACCTGGTGGCGGGGGCGGACCGGATCCGCGACTGGGCGGCGGCGCCCATGGGGGGATACCGGCTGCTGGCCCGCGACGCCGGCACGGTCAGCTGGCAGGACCTCCGAACCAGGGAGACCGTCCGGACGGCGAACATCGGCAGTGCGGCGCTGGTCATGCCGGGCGAGTGCGTGATCGGCCGCCTGGTCCCGGTTGAGGATGGGGTGATGTTCGAGAGCGCGCCGCTCGTGATCGCGGAGACGGTGGCCCACGCGGTCGCGCTCGACCCGCCGAGCTGGGTCGACACCCTGCGATCGCGAGGCGGTACGGATGCCATCAAGTCGGGAAACGTGCACGGACTGCTCACCGACGTCCCGACGGGCATCTGGATGCTTGTTCTCTGCGACGCCGCCGGGTTCACGGACGAATCGATGCCCACCGCCGAGCAGCGGGCTTCGGCCGTCCTGAGCGTTGCGCGTCTGATGCTTGACGGCGCCGGCTCAGCGCCGTTCGACGAGATCGACGCGGTCGATCCGTGGGCGTGCATCGGGGCGGCCATGCTCGCGCCGGGGTTGCTCGTCACTTTGGCCGACCAGGGACGGCCGGCAGATCGGGACGTGTTGGCTCGGCTCGGAGAGCTGCTCGCGGAGCCAGCGGCATCGGTGTGTCGAGTGCTCGCCGACGCGCTGGGCGACGCGGCGTGACTCCCGCGGCGCCGTGGAGCGGAGCCAGGATCCGGCACGAGAGTCGCGGCGAGAGAGCTCTGTCTCAGGGCCGTCAGGCCTTCGGACCCCGAGTCCTGTCGACCACCCTGGCTGTTGCCTGGGTCGCGGCCCTCACCTGGCTCGTCTCTAGCTCCGAGACCGTTCCGATTGCCAGCGTGCCCGGGAGTGGCAAGCCGGGCGCGGCCAGACGGCCGCACCTGTTCCTCCACGGACAGCCAGTCGGTAGCGTCCGGTCCATGGCGGGAACGTGGCTGGCAGTCCGGGTGGAGCTCCTCGGTGGACGCGGCGAGGACCTCTGGCCGTACCCGGGCCGGGTGCTGGTGGTGGGGCCCGCGCACACCTTCGCCGACCTCGCGACGGCGATCGACGACGCCTTCGCCCGGTGGGACCGCGCGCACCTGTGCCAGTTCACGCTGGCCGACGGGACGCTCGTCACCGACGAGGTCTTCGGGAAGGAGGTGCAGGGCTCGCCGTTCGGGCCGTCCTCGTCGACGCCCCTGGTGCTGGACCGGACGAAGGTGGCGGATCGGGTCGGGCCCGGCGACGAGTTCATGTACGTCTTCGACTTCGGCGACGACTGGATGCACGCCTGCACGGTGGAGGCGGCGAAGGTGGACCCGCTCGAGGTGCTGGGCCTGGTGCCGAAGACGCCGACCGTGAGCCGGGGGTGGGGCAGCATTCCGGACCAGTACGGGTGCCGGTGGGACGACGACACCCTCGAGGGGTCGATGCCGCGACGACCGGCCACGCCGCACCCCATGCTTATGGGCGCCTGGCCGGCGGCCGGGCCCGGGGAGCCCGTCGACCTGAAGGAGCTGCGGGGCGCGACCGTGCGGCGCGACGTACCGGCCATCCTGGCGGCGATCGAGGGCCGCGACGTGGACGAGCTGCTGCAGCACGTCGGCCTGGGCCTGCAGGTGGTGCTGGCGGTGGAACCCGGACGCGGGGACGCGCTCGCCTTGGCAGTCCTCAACCGAATCGAAGAGCGCGGCCTGGCGGGGGACGACGTTTTGGCCGAGGACCTGCTCGCCCAGCTGCGGGGCACCCCGCTGGCGGCAAGACACCTGTCCGTGGACCTGTCTGAGCTGGCCGACGCGCTGTCGGGTGACCCGATGGAGCCCGGTGGCTACCTGGACCTGCGCTCGGGCGAGGTCATCCCGTGGATGCTCGTCGACCCGATGTACGTGAGCGAGGACGACGACGACTTCATCGACCTCGAGGAGGAGCCCGACCGGTGGCTGGCGCTGGACCGACCCCACTCGCGCGCGCAGTGGGAGGACATGGCGGAGTTCGCGGCCCGGCAACCCAACGCCGACCTGCGCCGGCGGCTGGAGACGGCGATCGAGGGGAAGGGTGCGTTCCGGAGGTTCCGAAACGCCGTCCACGAGGAGGACCTGGTGGAGCACTGGAACCGGTTCTTCGACGACCGTGAGATCGGGCGGGCTCGTGCGTACCTCGCCGACCAGGGCATCCGGGTGCTGCCGCCGACGTGAGGTGGTGCCGGGTCCCCGGGCCCGGGCGGCTCGTCGCAGCTCGCCGAGGTGGGGCGACCGCCTGCCGATAGTTGCGCTTCGCCGAAGCAGGACTCGACCCGCTCCGGCAGTTGCCGGAACCCCCACGGTGCTGACCTACACGCGTCCCCCGCACGTCGTACAGCTCCACTGGGCCTGAAGCGGCAGGTCTGCCGGACCCGCGTCGGCTCGGTGTCAGGTAACGTGCCAAGAGTCTTCGCTGTTTACTTGCGCAGGCCAACCGATCGGGGGCCGGAATGGCTCGTGTTCAACGACCCGGGGGCGATGCGCCCGGAACCGGAAACACCTCACGCCTGAGCACCCGCACCCCTGTGCTCTTGAGCTGGATCTCGGTGG
>JAOPXC010000313.1 GCA_025965335.1 Nocardioides sp.
TGGTCCACGCGGACGGCACCGTCCTGAGGGGACAGCCGCACATGCGAAACCACGCCGGCACCTTCGCGTGGTTGAACAACAACCCCGGGAACCTCACCGGCGTCCAGGGCGGCCCCGACCTCGGTCAATACGCCGGCAAGTTCAACTGGCACCACTTCCTGATCTTTCCCAGCAGGGAAGCCGGGTACGACGCGATCGGCACGTTCCTGCGAGGTGCCAGCTACCGCGACCTGAACATCACCCAGGCCTTGCAGAGGTACGCACCGGCATCGGACGGCAACGACCCCGTGAAGTACGCGCAGGACGTGGCTCAGGCTGCCGGCGTACCGACGACGACGTTGATCCGCGACCTGGACGACAACCAGATGCGGGTGATGCAGGACAAGATCGCCGAGATCGAGGGCGCCGTCCCGGGGACAACGCTGACTCGAGACTCGGAGGACCTGCCTGCCGAGGTGCGCGCCCTACTCCCAGCCTGAATCAGGCGGACTCGCCCGCGATGTTCACCATCCAGGTGACGCCGTACTTGTCGGCGGCCTGGCCGAACTCGTCGCCCCACATCTGCTTCGAGAGCGGCACGTGGACCTCGCCGCCCTCACTGAGGCCGGCGAACCAGGTGCGCAGCTCGTCTGCGTCGTCGCCGGCGAGGGCCAGGGTGCAGTCGTTGCCGTGGACGAGGGTCTCGCCGGGCGGCTCGTCGGCGCCCATCACGACGACGCCGTCGCGGACGGTCAGGGCGCCGTGCATGATCCGGGTGGCGTGCTCGCCCTCCATCCCCATCTCGCCGAAGGTCATCAGCTGCAGGTCGCCGCCGAGGACGGACTGGTAGAAGGTCATCGCCTCACGGGCAGTGCCGTCGAAGTGCAGGTACGGGCTCAGGTAGTTGGTCATACCCGATCTGACCACGCCGGGCAGCCGGAGTCATCGCCTCACGGGCTGTCCCGTCGAAGTGCAGGTAGGGCTTCTGGGCGTGAGAAAGCAGGTCAACGGTTACCGGCATGCGTCGGCTCGGTGTCAGGTACCGTGCCAAGAGTTGTCGCTGTTGTCCGGCAAAAGGCCAACTTGATCGGGGGCCGGGGTGACTCGTGTGCGACCCGAGGGCGATGCCCCCGGAAACAGAAACACCCCACGCCTGAGCACTCCTGTGCTCTTGAGCGGGATCTCGGTGGTCTGGGTGGCGCTGGTCGCTGCGTACGTGCTACGCAACCCGGGCACCGGGTCGGCGCAAACGGTGGGCGACATCTCCGTCTCGTTCGCTGTCATCCTCGCGGTCGCGAGCTGTACGGCTGCGGCCCGCAGGATCCCCACGGATCGAGCGGCCTGGGCGCTGTTGGCGCTGGCAACAGGGTTGTGGGCTCTGGCACAGCTTCTCTGGACCACGTACGGCATCACTCGTGACCACGTGTACCCGTTCCCGTCGCTTGCCGACCTCGTCTTCCTGGCCTACTGCGTGCCTGCTGTGGCGGCGCTCCTGCTGTTCCGTCGGGGCGGTCGTCGTGGGGCATCCTCGCTCGCGGTTCTCCTGGACGTGGCCGTGATCGCCCTCGCGACGCTCTTCGTCAGCTGGAACACGGTCCTGGGAAGTGTGACGAGTGACGCGCAAGGTGAGCCCTGGCTCACCCAAGTCACCTTGATGGCGTACCCGGCCGTGGACGTGTTGATGGTCTCGCTGGTGCTTGCGCTGGGGATGCGCCGCCCGGTCGGCGACCGTCGCCCGTGGCTGCTGCTGGCAGGAGGCCTCACCGTCCTGGCGGTGACGGACAGCATCTACGTGGAGCAGGTTCACGCAGGGCAGACCGGCCTCACCGGAACGCTGCTGGTGACAGGATGGCTGAGCGCCTGGTTGCTGATTGCCTTCGCTCCCTGGACCCGGCCCTCGACCGCGCAGGCCGAGGCGCCGGCGCAGCCCCACCGCGTCGCCGATCTGGCCCTCGACCTGATCCCGTACGGGCCGGTGCTGGTGGCCATCGTGGTCCTGGTGACCGTGGACGTCACGGCCGGCCCGTTCCGGCTCGGCCTGGCCGTGCTGCTGCTGTGCGCCGTGGCCGCACGCCAGGTGCTGGTCGTCCTCCGCACGGTCGACTTCACCCGCGATCTGGAGACGCAGGTTGCCGGGCGGACCCAGGAGCTCGAGGTGGCGCGTGCCGAGGCGTGGGAGGCGTCGCGGCTGAAGTCGGACTTCCTGGCCACGATGAGTCACGAGATCCGGACTCCGATGAACGGCGTGATCGGACTCACCGGCCTGCTGCTCCATACCGAGCTGGACGAGCGTCAGCGCCGCCATGCCGAAGGCGCGCACAGTGCCGGCGAGGCGCTGTTGGGGATCATCAACGACATCCTGGACTTCTCCAAGATCGAGGCCGGGAAGCTCGACCTGGAGACCATCGACTTCAACGTCGTCCAGGTGGTGGAGGAAGCCGCCGAGCTGGTGGCGGAGTCGGCCCGGAACAAGGGGCTGGAGCTGTTGGCGTACTGCTCTCCCGAGCTGCCGCTGGGCCTGAGCGGGGACCCGTCCAGGCTCCGCCAGGTGCTGTTGAACCTGGCTTCCAACGCCGTCAAGTTCACTCCCGAGGGCGAGGTGGTGGTCCGCGCTCACCTGGAGGACCGGACCGCCGGAGGTGTCGTGGCCCGCTTCGAGGTGACCGACACCGGGATCGGGATCGACGAGGTGGATCAGCAACGGCTGTTCGACCCGTTCTCCCAGGCCGACTCCTCGACGACGCGCAAGTTCGGCGGGACCGGCCTGGGGTTGGCCATCTCGCTGCAGCTGGTCACGGCAATGGGCGGCCGCCTGGGCGTCGACAGCGAGGTCGGTCGCGGCAGCACGTTCTGGTTCACGCTCCCGTTGGGACTCGCTGAGGATCTGACGATCGTGCCGCACCGCCAGACCGACGGGCTGGCGGGCCTGCGCGTGCTCGTCGTCGACGACAACCACACCAACCGCGTGATCCTGAGCGAGCAACTGGGTGCGTGGGGCATGCGGGCCGAGGTCGTCGAGGACGGCACCTCCGCGCTGGCTCGCCTCGCGGACGCCGCGGCAAGCGGCGAGGCGTACGCCCTGGCCCTCCTGGACCTGTGCATGCCCGGAATGGACGGCATCGAGCTGGCCCGACGTATCTCCGGGACGCCCGAGCTCGCCGGCATCGGGCTGGTGCTGCTGACCTCCAGCCCGGACGTCAGCTTCGAGGAGACCCGCGACGCCGGCATCTCCACCTGGTTGAGCAAGCCAGTGCATCTTTCCCAGCTCCACGCGGCGCTCCAGGACGCCACGCACTCGAACAGTCCCGGGGGCCCCGTCAGAACCCGGCTTCCCGGGGCGTCCCCGGAACGCAACCGTGGCCACGTCCTGGTCGTTGAGGACAACCACGTCAACCAGATGGTGGCCGTGGGCATGCTGGAACAGCTGGGCTACACCGCCGAGGTCGCCGGCAACGGGTTGGAGGCGCTGGCCGCTCTGGACCGTCGACCGTTCGCGGCCGTGATCATGGACTGCCGGATGCCCGAGATGGACGGGTACGACGCCGCCCGCGCCATCCGGGCCCGGGAGGACGGTCGTGGCCGGATCCCGGTCATCGCCATGACCGCGTCGGCCGTCAAGGGCGAACGGGAGCGGTGCCTCGCCGCCGGGATGGACGACTTCGTCAGCAAGCCCGTCCACGCCCAGTCGTTGGCAGCCATCCTGGAACGTTGGGTGGGGGATTCCGGCCTCGATGCGGGCGAGCCTGCGGACGAGACCACCCTGGGCCCGAGCCTGGTGCTGGACCAGTCCCATCTCGAAACGTTCCGCAGCCTGGGTCCGGGCGGCACCGAGCTGCTCGAGCGAGCGGTGACCTCGTTTCTCGAGTCCTCTCGCATCGACCTCGTCCGGATCAGCGAGGCGATCGCAGCGGCCTCCGCGGAGGAGCTCGTCCACGTTGCGCACTCGTTGAGGGGGGGAGCCCTCATGCTGGGAGCGCCGCGGCTTGCCGCGGTGTGCGACGAGCTGGAGGTCGTCGGGGCAGCCCGGGATCTCGGTCCGGCGGCGGCTGTTCTGGAGCGACTCTCTGTTGAACTGGAGCTGGCTTCGTCGGCGCTGCGGGTCTTCCAGGCGGACCAGAGGGCCTGAACGGGCCTCGCCACCGGCGCGGGTGATCCTGGATCAGCTAGGCAGCTGGCGCAGCTTCTGGACCAGGTTCGGTCGGCGCTGGTTCTCTTCCAGCAGGCGCTGCACGAGGTCGGCGTACCGCTCGTCGAGCCCGGCGGCCTGGGCGGCTCGTCGCAGCTCGCCGAGGTGGGCGACCGCCTGCCGGTAGTTGCGCTCGCCCGACGTCGCCAGGGTCACGTCGATGAGCGTGACGTAGGCGTCGAACACGTCCCCCGGGTGGGTCTTGGCCCGCGCCCGGATCAGGGCGAGCTCCATCGAGCCGTCGCGGTCCATGTCGCGGCTCGACTCCCAGGCCAGGGCCACGTCGCCGTCGGCGAGCAGCGCGGCCAACCACGACCGGCGGTTGCTGGCGAGCAGCACGTCCAGAGCCGCGAGGCGTTCCTCCGGCCACACGCCGAGCTGCTCCGCCGCCTTGCGCAGCACGGCGTACGACGACTCGTTCGGGATCCGCTGCAGCTGCTCGCGGCGCAGCCGCAGGATCTCCGGGTCGTCCCCGCGCTCGCGCAGCAGGCGGACCGCGGCGTCGTACAGCTGGGCGGTCTGGTGCGGGACCAGCTTCGACTCCAAGCCCTCGCGGGCGTAGCGGAGCGCCTCGTCCGGGTGGCCGGCCTCGAGCAGGGCGTCGACCAGCCGCTGGTAGGCATGCGGCCCGGCCAGGTCGCCACCCACCTGGCGGACCATCTCGGCCACGTCCCCGGAGAGAACGGCCAGGCGCTGCAGGCCCCTCGTCGCCAGGAACGACGCCGGCTCCTTCGCGAGCCGCTTGTCCAGCTCCTTGCGGTACGTCGCGAGGCCCCGGTCGCCGAGCGCCTGCTGGTACCTGACCACGTCGAGCTCCCAGAAGTCCTGCTCGTCGACCCCCGTCCGGACCAGCCAGCGGGCGAGCTTGACCGGATCGGGGCCGGCCAGCCCCGCGGCCTCGGCGTGCAGGTCGATGAGCCGTCCGGCGGCGTCGCTCTGGATCCCGCTGGAGTCGTCCGAGCGGAGGACCACCCGGATCAGGTGCCGGATGCCGGTCTCCAGCAGCGGCAGCAGCGCGGCGGCGGTGCCCGGCGTCAGCGCGTCGGTCAGCTCGTCCACCACGGCATGCGCGTGGCGCCCGTGCTCGTTCGCGTCCCGGTAGTCGAGGAAGCGGCGGGTCTTCAGCGAGTCGACCAGGGATGCGTACGCCGTGACGTCACCGCGGTCGCGTGCGGCCAGCCGCGCCAGCGCGTCGACGGTGTCCGGATGGTGCGTCGCCAGCTCGCGAACCGCGTCGATCGCGGCCTCGCGGGTGAGCCTGGTCAGCCAGTCCGCGACGACCGAGACCGAGTCGTCGGCCCGGACCTGCGGGCCTGGGGCCTCGGGCTCGACCTGACCGGCCGCGGTCAGCGCCGTGGCAACGACGTGCTTGCAGACGTCCCCGCGGATCCCGACCGGGCACGTGCACGACCAGGTGCGGTCGCCGAGGACGACGTCGTACGTCGACGTGCCGCGCGCCAGGGCGGACACCGAGTCGGCCGTGACCGCGGTGAGCTCGACGAGGCCGCGCCGGGCGTAGTCCTGGCCGCGGGCGTACGAGCCCTCGTCGGCGAGCTCCGCGACGGCCAGCCAGTCCACGAGACGAAGTATCTCGTCCGCCGTTGCGTGCCGCGCCGCACCCCACCACCGTGCCTTCTCTTTCGGGGTCTCGACCACGCTCACTGGCCGCGGCACGGCAACCAGTTCTTCGGGCACGCGAGCCGGCGCGAGTCAGGCCGTCGCCGACCGCCCCCGCCGACGGCCGGCTCGGTCTCGGGGGGACACGTGGGTCACGGCCAGGTGGACCAGCCGTAGTTCACCAGGTTGACCAGGTGCTGCCCGCCCG
>JAOPXC010000332.1 GCA_025965335.1 Nocardioides sp.
GGCGTGCGGTCCGCGACGATCGCGGTCGCGATGACGTCCGGTGACGGCGCGCTGGCGCTGGCGCCCAGGCCCGACTGGCCGGCCTGTACGTCGGTCCGCTCGCGGCGCGCGGGGGACGGGACCTGGCTGGTGGTGGTCCGGTTCGAGCGGCCGGTGTCGGTCGCTGACGTCGTGGCCGAGCTGGGCCGGCAGTCCGTCTGGCCGGACCGCGTCGGCAACCGCGGACTCTTCGTCCAGCACGGCGGCCCGGTCGCCGACGACGTGCCGGCGGACGTCCTGCTGCTGCCCGGCAGCCAGCAGCAACCCGAGCACCCCGTCACCGGGCGCGCACCGCTGGTGCTGACCGACCCGTCCGGGCCCCTGGCTCTCGGCCCCCTCGACGAAAGGGTCCTCAACCCGACCGGCTTCGACGCGGCCCCGACCGCAGCCGCCGTCGACCTGGCATCGCTCGACCTGCGCGGCGGCGCGACCGAGGACCTGGTCCGCTCGCTGCGGCCGGTCGCCGGGGTCCGTGTGTCCTTCGCCGACCCAGGCTCGCTCCGCACGGTCGCGGGGCTGGCGATGGCAGGGATTCCCCTGACGGCGACGACCGCCCCGGCCGGGGCGCTGGGTGACGTGGTCGCCGCCGCGATCACCGCGCCGGTCGACCTCGACGACCCGTTGGCCCGCGAGGAGCACAGCGTGGTCCTGCGCCGGGCCGCGCTGAACACGTTCTCGGCGTTCGCCTGGCGCCGCGCGGTTGGGGACCGGGCCGGTGTCCGGGTCGCCACCCATCCCTCCGTGAGCATCGTGCTGGCGACCCGGCGCCCGGAGCAGCTGGACTTCGCGCTGCGCCAGGTCGCCAAGCAGCGCGGCGTCGACCGGCTCGAGCTGGTCCTCGCCCCGCACGGCTTCGACGCCGACCCGGCGCGGATCGCGGAGCTGGTCGGGTCCCTGGCCGTGCAGGTGGTGCCCCAGCCGGGGACGACGCTGTTCGGTGACGTGCTGGCGGCCGCGGCGTCGGCGGCGTCCGGGGACGTCGTACTCAAGATGGACGACGACGACTGGTACGCACCCGACGCGATCGCCGACCTGCTGCTCGCCCGGGCCTACAGCGGCGCCCAGCTCGTCGGCATGCCGGCCGAGTTCCACTACCTCGCGCCGAAGCGGATGACCGTGAAGCGGGGCCATTCGAGCGAGCGCTACGCGAACTTCGTGGCCGGCGGCACCCTGATGGTCGACCGCGAGCTCCTCCACGAGGTCGGCAGCTTCCGCAGCGTGCGCAAGTTCGTCGACGCCCAGCTGCTCGCCGCCGTACACGCTGCCGGTGCCGCGGTCTACCGCACCCATGGCCTCGGCTACCTGCTGCGCCGCAACGCCGAGGGCCACACCTGGGAGGTGGACATGGGCTACCTCCTGGACCCCACCCGCGTCGCCGCGAGCTGGGACGGCTTCCGGCCCAGCCGCCTTCTCGAGTACGCCGAGTTGGAGCGACCGGAGCGATAGTCCGTGACGAAACTGTCGTCACAAGACCCGAATCACGACAGTTTTGTCACGGACTATCCCGTCAGCGACCGGTGCGGACCCGCGTCAGACCAGCCCGTGCTCGTGCGCGAAGACCACGATCTGCACCCGGTCGCGGAGCGTCAGCTTGCGCAGGATCGCGCCGACGTGGGTCTTCACCGTCGACTCGCTGGCGAAGACCATCGCCGCGATCTCGGTGTTCGACAACCCCCGCGCCACGGCACTGAACACCTCGCGCTCCTTGTCGGTGAGCGTGAGGTACGCCGTCGGCGCCGGAGTCCGCCTCCGGAACTGGCCGTCGAGCAGCGTGGACAGGTCCTCCGGCGCCAGGACCGCATTGCCGGCGTGCACGGTGCGGATCGCGTCACGCAGCAGCACCGGGGTCGTGTCCTTGAGCAGGAAACCGCTGGCGCCGTACCGGATCGCGGTCGCCGCCCGGTCATCGAGGTTGAACGTCGTCAGCACCACCACCCGTACCGGCCGGGCGCGCCGGGCCGCGCGGTCGGGCGAGAAGATCTGGCGGGTCGCCTCGACGCCGTCCATCTCGGGCATCCGGATGTCCATGAGTACGACGTCGGGCTCGAGCTCGTCGACGAGTCGGACGGCCTCGAGCCCGTCGCCCGCCGATCCGACGACCTCCATGTCCTCATGGGCGTCCACGATCACCGAGACGCCGGCCCGGAACAGCTCCTGGTCGTCGACCAGCAGCACGCGGATCGGGTCGGTCACCCGGGCACACCCGCGTTCATCCGGGGGGACCGGCCATGCCAGGGGAAGCGGCTCTGGTGGGTGATCACGCCACGACGGTACGCACCGGGACCCAAGCGGTCGCGGTGAACGTCGGTCCCGCCGGCTCCTCGCGGCGCCGTACGTCGAGCCGGCCACCCGCCGCCTCCAGCCGGCGGCGCATCCCGTCGAGCCCCTGGCCGGCGGCGGCGATCGGCTGCGTCGGCTCGGGGTCCGTCTCGTGCTCGTTGATCTCGATCACGTTGCGCACCTCGATCCGCAGCTCGCCCTCCCAGTGCCGCTCGACGCCGACCGGGCAGTCGCGGCGGCCGTGCTTGATGGCGTTGGTCAGCATCTCCTGCAGCACCCGGTAGGCCACCACCTCGAGTTCGGGAGGGAGCGGCTGCGGGGTCCCCACCTCGGTCGAGACCACGTCGTGGCCGCTGGCTCGGACGCCCTCGATCAGGCTGTCCAGCCCACCGGTGCGGGCGCCGCTCGGCTGCTGGGTTGCGGTGAGCACGGTCCGGACGTCCTGCAACGAGGCCCGGGCAGAGGTCGCGATCGTGGCCATCGTCTGCTTCAGAGCGCCGGTGTCGACGTCGTCGAGATACTGCGCCGACTCGGCCTGGGCGAGGATCACCGCGAGCGAGTGGCCCACGACGTCGTGCACGTCTCGTGCCAGCCGCGCCTGCTCATCGCGTAGCCGGGCGATCTCGCGGGCCTGCTCGGACTCGGTGTGCGCGCGAGCCGCGTCCCGCTCGGCGGCCACCTGCGAGTCCCGCGCGATCTGGGCCCGGGCCCCGAACCGGAGCGCGAGGCCGGCCAGCCACGGCGCGCCCAGCACGGTCATGCCGACGATTGCCCCTGCCACCCGCCAGGTGTCGCGCAGTCCGTAGAGGTCGTTGACCAGGCTCTTGTTGCCGATCCGGTCGACGAGCCCACTCGGACCCGCGGACGCCACAAGGAGGGCCGCGACCACGGCCGCGAGCGGGATCGACACGGCGCTGAGCCAGACCGTGGCGACGCTGCCCCAGCGGGCAGTGCCGAACGCGACAGCGGCGATCGACAGTTGTACGACCATGACCGGCACGTTGCTGAGCACCTGGAGGGAGCAGATGGCCCAGACCAGCGCGAGCGCGGCCCCGGGCGCCCGCCGGGTGAGAGCCACCGAGGCCGCCGCGCCGAGGGCCACGAACACGAGCGGGAGCCGGGAGTCGGGGGAGTACACATCGGTCGTCGCCGCCTCGAACAGCCCGAAGAACGCGACCACCAGGCCGACCGCGAGATCGGGCGCCCAGGCCCGCCACGGCTCCCTCATGCGGTCACGGGCTCCCGGGCCCGCGACGTCCACCGGCGCTGGAGCGGCCCCTCGACCAGGCGCCAGCTCAACGCTGCGGCCACGAGGGTGAGCGCGGCCGCGACGAGCCCGGCGGTGTCACCGAGCTGCGGACGCAGCCAGATCGTGAGCGGGTAGTTCCACAGGTACGCGGCGTACGACACCGTGCCCAGCCACACGAGCGCCCGCGTGGTCCGGCCGGAGGCCTCGGTCCGGCCGCGCCACGCGAGCAGCACGACCGCGGTGAGCGCGGCGATGGCGGGACCTCCTGCGAGATAGGTGAGCGCGTGACCTCGCAATGGAACCACGCTGAGCAATGCCAGCCCCGACAGCGCCGCCCCGGCTGCCCAGCGGGGCACGACGAGCCGGCCGGCGTACACGCGGGTCGCCGCGCCGATCACGAAGCAGCCCGCCCACGCGGTCGGCAGGGGGTATGCCAGGTCCGGGGCCGCGCGCAGCCACCAGACCGTCGCGAGACAGGCCAGCAGGCAGGCGGCCCCCACCAGCAGCAGGCCGGTCCCGACCCGGCGGCGGGCGACCGCGACCGCGAGCACAGCCGGCCAGAACAGGTAGAACTGCTCCTCGGTAGCCAGCGTCCAGAGGTGGAACGTGGCGTCGCTGGGGTGGCCGAACGGGAGGTTGCCCGTCCAGGTCAGCGCGACCAGCACCGTCCCACCGAGCCGGTCGCGGTCGCCGATCGGGTCGAAGACCAGGGTCACCACGACCACGCCGACCACCAGCAGGAGCAGGGCCGGGCCCAGCCGGCGGGCGCGACGCAGGTAGAAGCGGCGCAGGTCGACCCGACCCGTCCGGTCGAGCTCGTCGACCAGCAGTCCGGTGATCAGGAAGCCGCTCAGCGCGAAGAACATCACCACCCCGACCACGCCGGCTCCCACGAACGGGGTCGGGAACGCGTGCCGCAGGATCACCAGTCCGATCGCGATGCCGCGGAGCGCGTCGATCCCCGAGCTCCGCGCGGTGGTCGAGCCGTGCTCAACCACCGGCGACCGCGTCGCGCACCAGGGTGTCGAGCAGGTCGGGATAGGGGAGCCCGGCGGCCGCGAACATCTTCGGCACCTGGGACTGCTCGGTCAGGCCGGGCATCGTGTTGACCTCGTTGAGCACCGGCCCCGCCCCGGTGACGAAGAAGTCGATGCGGGCGACTCCCGCGCAGCCCAGTGCGTCGTACATCGCGACCGCGGCGTCCTCGAGCCCCTTGCGTTCCACCTCGCCGAGCTCGGCGGGCAGCCGGAAGTCGGCGCCGCCGCCGTACTTGGTGTCGAAGTCGAAGATCCCGTCGACGACGATCTCGAGCGCCGGGGAGACGACCCGGGAGCCGTCCGGGCGCCCGAGTACGGCGATGTCGACCTCGCGTCCCTCGACCAGGTCCTCGACCAGGACCCGACCGTCGAGTGCGAGCGCCGCGTCCAGGGCGCCCGGTAGCTCGCCTGCCGACCGCACGAGGGAGACGCCCTGGCTGGAGCCGGCGGCGACCGGCTTCACGACCACGGGGTGCGTCCAGCGGACGGTGGCGCTGGTGGGGCGGGTCAGCAGGACGCCCGGTGCGGTGGCGATCCCGAGCTCGCCGGCCACGAGCTTGGTCGCCCACTTGTCCATCGCCAGCGCGCCGGCCCCGACACCGGAGCCGACGTACGGCAGTCCCGCGAGGTCGCAGAGCGCGGCCAGCGTGCCGTCCTCGCCGCGCGGTCCGTGTACGACGGGCACCACGACGTCGCACCGGCCGAGGACGTGCAGGGCACCGGCCAGCCCGATGGGTCGGCCGGTCGCCTCACGCCAGAGGCCGTCGCGTCCGATGGTGAGCAGCAGGACGTCGTACGACGAGGGGTCGAGCGCGCCGGCGACGGACGCGGCCGAGGCGACCGAGACGTCGTGCTCGCAGTTCTGCCCGCCACCGACGACCGCGACCCGGATGCGGCCG
>JAOPXC010000353.1 GCA_025965335.1 Nocardioides sp.
CGGTGGCCGCGCCGACCTTGATGACCGCAACACCGCCGGCCAGCTTGGCCAGGCGCTCCTGCAGCTTCTCGCGGTCGTAGTCGGAGTCGCTCTTCTCGATCTCGGCGCGGATCTGGTTGACGCGACCCTGGATCTGGTCGGCGTCACCGGCACCCTCGACGACGGTGGTCTCGTCCTTGGTGATGACGACCTTGCGCGCCTGGCCGAGCAGCTCGATGCCGGTCGACTCGAGCTTGAGGCCGACATCCTCGGAGATGACCTGGCCACCGGTCAGGATCGCGATGTCCTGCATCATGGCCTTGCGGCGGTCACCGAAGCCTGGAGCCTTGACGGCGACGGACTTGAAGGTGCCACGGATCTTGTTGACGACGAGCGTGGAGAGGGCCTCGCCGTCGACGTCCTCGGCAAGGATCAGCAGCGGCTTGCCGGACTGCATGACCTTCTCGAGCAGCGGCAGCAGGTCCTTGACGCTGGAGATCTTCTGGTTGGCGATGAGGATGTAGGGGTCCTCGAGCACCGTCTCCATGCGCTCCGGGTCGGTGACGAAGTACGCCGAGATGTAGCCCTTGTCGAACCGCATCCCCTCGGTCAGCTCGAGGTCGAGGCCGAACGTGTTCGACTCCTCGACGGTGATGACGCCTTCCTTGCCGACCTTGTCCATCGCCTCGGCGATGATCTCGCCGACGGTGGTGTCCGCGGCCGAGATCGAGGCGGTAGCAGCGATCTGCTCCTTGGTCTCGATGTCGATGGCCATGTTGGACAGCTGCTCCGACACGGCGACGACGGCGGCCTCGATGCCACGCTTGAGGCCCATCGGGTTCGCACCCGCGGCCACGTTGCGCAGACCCTCGCGGACCATCGCCTGGGCCAGGACCGTAGCGGTGGTGGTGCCGTCACCAGCGACGTCGTCGGTCTTCTTGGCGACCTCCTTGACGAGCTCGGCACCGATCTTCTCGTAGGGGTCCTCGAGCTCGATCTCCTTGGCGATGGACACACCATCGTTGGTGATCGTGGGCGCGCCCCACTTCTTCTCGAGGACGACGTTGCGGCCCTTGGGACCGAGAGTGACCTTGACGGCGTCCGCGAGCGTGTTCATGCCACGCTCGAGGCCGCGTCGGGCCTCCTCATTGAAAGCAATCAGCTTCGCCATAACTCCTGCGATTCCTTCACGCTAGAGAGTTGGATCCGATTCGTTGCCCGCGACGGACGACCTGGCCGTTCCGGCGGACCCTTCCCGCCGACGCTGCAGACCTCAACCAACCGGTCCGGATCTGGTGGCACTCTCATGACGAGAGTGCCAGCATCATGTTTAGCACTCGACCCCCGAGAGTGCAAGAAATCGGGTCCCGTCAGGAGAGGTCCGCGAAGCTCGCGACGTACCACTCGCCGGTCCCCAGGCCGACGATCCGGGCCACCAGCTCGAAGTGGTCGGTGCCGACCCGCCAGCCGATCAGCTTCGGATCCGCACCGCGCGACTCGTAGACCACGGTCCGGTCGTCGGTCCAGCCCACGACCGGGCAGCAGAGCTTGGAGCGGTCGGAGCTGGACCCGATGATCGCGAGGATCATGGCCGGGCCCGTCGCAGGTTGCACGACCACGGTCTCCGGGTTCCCGATGGCGCCGGACGGGACCGGGACCACGGCGCCGTACGCGAAGGCCTGCGCCGTGGAGGTGCGCGCGGGGTTGCTGTGGATCGAACCGTACGCCGTGGCCTCGCCGACCGCCGCCGGCGGCCTCATGGACGGCAAGCTCAGGGAGAGCAGGTCCGGGTGCCTGAGCGCGCCACCTGACCGAGCGATGCTCTGATCCCCGAACGGGAGGATGATCCGGTCGTCGGTGAGCCAGTACGCACCGACCGTCGGGGTGGCTCCGGTGTCCAGGCGGTCCCAGGCCCCCGTGGCCAGCGTGTAGACCATCAGGTGGCCGTCCTGGGGGAACAGGAGCGCCGCACCCGACGGCGACAGCATGGTTTCGCCGGTGGGGTCGACGCGGTAGCCGTTGGACTTGGTGACCTGACCGAGTCGCGAGACGTCGAGGGTGCGATAGCCGTCCGGCGTCACCAGGACCAGCCGGTCGTCCCCGGAGTCGTTGGACACCGAGACCGCCGCGACGGCCCGGGCCACGGGGGCGGTCCCCACGTCGGGAGCGGCCTGGGTCAGGTCGATGGACGTGGGCAGCTCGCCGTTCCCGGAGGGCGGCGCCAGGGTGTCCTCCGCCGCCGAGTCCGGGCTCCACCACACCGGCGTCCCGTCGACCATCGCGTTCGGTTCGGTGCCGACCGCGGCGGGCGAGGTCGTCGCGGGCGCCGGCCCGGGGCGCGGCTTCGGCGCCGAGGCGTCGGTCACCGCGACGACGGCGGAGACGGCCGCCACGGCGCTCATCACGCCGGCGACCGCGCCCAGGCGACGCCGACGGCGCACCCGTTGGCCGGCGCGCCAGGCGGGCGCGGACAGATCGGGCATGGACAGGTCGTCGACCCGCTCGTGCAGCAGGTCGCGCAGGGCGGAACCGGTCATCGGAGGTCCTCCAGCAGCAGGGCGAGCTCGGGCGCGGCCTCGCGGAGGCGACGCAGGGCGAGGTGGGTCTGGCTCTTGACGGTGCCGACGCCGACGCCCAGCGCCTCGGCGGTGTCGCGCTCGGTGAGGTCGTCGTAGTAGCGGAGCACGATCGTGGTCCGCTGCCGCACGGTGAGCGCCGCGAGCGCATCGTCGAGCAGGAGCCGGCGGTCCGTGGCGTTCTCGCCGGTGGGTACGGCGCGCGCGTCCTCCACCTCGGAGACGACCTCACGCCGGTGCTTGCGCCACCACGAGATGTTGTCGCGCACGATCACCTGCCGGGCGTAGGCCTCCGGGTTGTCCTCGCGCAGCCGGCGCCAGCGCGCCGCGACCTTGGTGAGGGCCTCCTGGACCAGGTCCTCGGCCCGGTGGTGGTCCCCGGTCAGGAGGACGGCGGTACGCAGGAGCGCGAGCTGGCGGTCGCCCGCCCAACGCGTGAACGATGCTTCGTCGTCCGACACTCGCACCCCTTTCCTGTCACCCGAGAGAACGCCGGGGAGCCCGAAAAGGTTGGAGGGGGCTCACAGATGCCTCGCCACCAGCTCGGCGAAACGCGCCGCGTTCTCGGGAACGACGTCGAGGTAGAGGCCGGGCTCGATCAGCTCGACCTCGCTCACGGCCAGCCCGCCGTCGTACCGCATCATGTCCACGCGCGCGTACGCCGGAGCGGGACCGAGGCGGGCCGCGACGGCCCGCAGCGCCCGCTCGGCGAGCTCCTCGGACTCGGCGCCCAGCGCACCCGGAAGCGAAGCGCCGCCGTAGAGCTCGTGCACCCGGATCTCGTCGCCGCCGGGCAGCTTGTCGACCTGGCAGACCGCAGTGCCGTCGAAGACGTAGACCGAGCGCTCACCCTCGGTGCGAACCGACTCGACCAGCGGCTGCACCACCCAGGGTGCCGCCGTCAACCCCTCCAGGCGGGGGTCGCTGGTGCTCTCCGCAACCACGACGCCCACCCCACCGGCCCCGGTGCGTGGCTTGATCACGACGGCGCCGAAGCGGTCCAAGGCGGTCTGCAGGCCGCGGACGAGCGTCGCGTCGTCCAGCAGGGCTGTGGGTACGACGGGCAGGTCGTCGAGGTCGGTCAGGTAGGCCTTGTCGCAGTTCCACTCGAAGGCGTCGGCGCCGTTGAGGAGCCTGGTCTCGCCCTCGACGGCCCGCGCCCAGGCCAGGAAGTCGGCGCGGCGACGGTGGTAGTCCCAGGTGGAGCGCACGGCCACCAGGTCGGCCGCGGCCCAGTCGACGGTCGCGTCGTCCCAGCTCACCCAGCGCGACGAGATGCCCTGGTCCGCGAGGGCGGCGACCACGAGGTCGCCACCCGTCTCGCCGTCGGGGAGCAGGGCGAAGGTGGCCAGCAGGACGTTCGTCACCCGGGGAGGCTATGCGGTCCGCCCGCACCGGATGCCGGTCGGTGCACCCGTTCGCGGTCCCACAACGGGTGCCGGCTCACCACTGTCGGGTCAGAGCTGCAGCGCCGTGAGCAGCAGGGCCGCCGGGGCTGCCGCCACCGCGATCAGCACCAGCTGCTCACGCCGGCGACGCCAGCCCAGCCAGGCTGCGACGACGGCCACGATCAGGCCTCCGACCCACAGGTGGCCGCCGACCGCGTTCGTGGCCCAGGTGGCGCCGACGGTCACCGCCAGCAGGTAGGCGGGTGGCCAACGGGGCCGGGGGCGACCGCGCATCGTCCAGGCGAGGGTCGCGGCGACGACCACGACGCCGGCGTACCAGAGGTAGTGGCCGACGTACTCGTCCCACAGGTGGGCGGTGTCGCCGGGCGCCTCGTTGCCGATCGAGTTGGCGGCGAGGTGGATGCCGTGCCCCGAGGCATAGAGCCAGGATCCCAGCGCGAACAGGGCGAACGTCGCCCGACCCGCCTGCGCGACAGCGAGCGTGAGCAGGGCGGGCGTCAGCACGAGGAGCGGCGCCAGCAGGTCGACCCAGTCCGCGACCCGGGTCCCCGACCAGGCCGCCCCGAGCCCCTCGGGCAGGGCACCGACGTGGTGGCACAGCGAGTACGCCGACGCGGTCAGCGCCAGGAACGTCGCGTGCCGCCGCTCGTCCGACCCGGCGACCCGCCGGGCCGCGTCCGAGCCCGCAATCGGCGGCACCTGGCGCATCGGGCTAGAGGCGCGCGGCGATGGCGTCCGCGAACGTCTCGGCGTTCTCGGGCACCAGGTCGAGGTAGAGGCCCGGCTCGGTGACCTCGATCTCGCTCACCACGAGGCTGCCCTCGTGGCGCATCATGTCGACCCGCCCGTAGACGAGCTCGGTGCCGAGGATCGTGCCGGCCGCAGCCATCGCGTCGACGGCGAGCCGGGCAGCCTCGGGGGCGAGCGGGGTCGGATGCTCGGTGCCGCCGTGCCACTCGTGCACCCGGATGTCGTCGGGGCCGGCGACCTTGCGGACCTGACTGACCGGACGGCCACCGAGGACAAACACCGAGATCTCGCCCTCGTCCTGCACCGACCTGACGAGCGGCTGGACCACCCACGGGCCCTGGTCGTCGGGCGCCCAGCCCTCGACCTCCTCTATGACCACGAGCCCGCGACCGCCGGCGCCCACACGCGGCTTCACCACCGCCGGAGTGAACCGCGCGACGGCCGCCCGGAGCTCGGCCACGTCGCCGGCCAGCGCCGTCGGCACGAGCGGCAGGCCGGCCTCGGCGAGCTCGACGAGGTAGGACTTGTCGGTGTTCCAGCGGAACACGCCGACCCCGTGCAGCAGGGTCGAGCCGACGGCACCCGCCCAGCCCAGGAACTCGGGCAGCCGCCACGTGTAGTCCCAGGTCGACCGGACGGCCACGAGCTCGGCCCGGCTCCAGTCGACGAACGGGTC
>JAOPXC010000367.1 GCA_025965335.1 Nocardioides sp.
TAGTGCGGCAGGCCGTTGGCGAAGGGAGGACCGTCGTAGAAGACGAACTCGTTGGAGCCGTTCTCACCCGGGTCTCGCCGGTCGATGCTGGCCTGGAACGTGTCGTCGTCCTTCCAGTAGGCCAGCACCCGCTTCTCGATCTCGGGGAACTTCGGGCTCGACGGGACCACGACACCCTCGGGGGCGTCGTCGGCGTTCGTGGCGACCTTCGGATAGGTCATCGGCGGCTCTCCTGCGGTACGTCGTTCATCTCGGGCTGTGCCACGAGGACGACTGACGCCGCGGTACCACCTCGCTTGCCTTGCTCTCGCTGGTCGAGTTTGCTCTCGAGATCAAGGCCGCTCGTTCACGGCTGTGACGGGCCTACCCGTCCGGGTCTAGTGAGGTCCTTGCGGACCCGTTCTTCCGGAGGCTTGCCGCTGATGACGGCTCGAACGCCTGTGGGCACAGCGTACGGCGCCCGCCAGCGGCCGCGCGAATCAGATACCCGCTCAGTCGCGGCGGGCGCCCAGCCACGCGGTGATCTCGGCGGCCGCCTGAGCCGGCGTGAGCCGGCTGTTGTCGAGCCTCAGGTGGGGGAAGTCGGCCAGGACGTCGTCGGCCCGGGTGGGCCGGTGAGGGCGCGTGTTCATGACGTAGGCCGCGTCCAGCTCACGCACGTGGGCGTCCGACCAGGCCAGGTCCCGCTTGGACTTCTTCTCCGCGATCCGCTCCTCCCCCACATTGCGCTCCAGGCGGGTGGGGAGGTCGGCGTACAGCTCCACGAAGGCGACCCGCAGGCCGGCTTCGACGTACGGCGCGACGAGTCGCCGCACCTCGTCGGCGTCGTCCTGGTCCTCGACGTTCCACACGAAGGTGAAGATCAACCGGGTGCCGGCCGCGGCCGCCTCCTCGATCACCCGGCGGCGGAACTCGCCGTTGAGCGCGACGAACGGCGGGGTACCGAACCCGAAGATCTCGAGCAACGGCTCGATCGTGTGGTGGTTGTGGAACAGCCTGAAGTCGGTGTGCGCGCACACGGCCCGCCCCACCGTCATCTTTCCTACGGCCGGCGGTCCGATGATCAGCAGGAGTTCCCCGGCGCTCACATTGCGGACGCTAATCGGTTGCCGAGCCGCAGGCGAATGGATTGGTTGGGCACATGACCGGTCAGCGCTACCCCGACATGTGGGTCGACCCCGACGACGACCCCCGCGAGACCGACACCGTCGCCGTGGGTGAGCGCGCGATCCTGGCGGACTACCTCGACCGCTACCGGAAGACGCTCGAGATGAAGTGCGAGGGGCTGACCGCCGAGCAGCTGGCCCGCCGCTCGGTCCCGCCCTCGACGATGTCGCTGCTCGGGCTGCTCCGGCACCTCGCTCGCGTCGAGCACCACTGGTTCCGGCGCGCCCTCGAGGGACACACGGAGCTGCCGCGGCTCTACCGCACGGAAGCGGACCCCGACCTCGACTTCAACGCGGCCACGGACTCCGACGACATGGTCGCGGACGCCTGGGAGTCCTGGCATCGGGAGGTGGCCCACGCCCGCGAGGTCTACAGCCGGTACGACGACCTCGGCGAGACGTTCTCCTACGACGGTCAGCCCGTCGAGGTGCGCGACATCATCGTCCACATGATCGAGGAGTACGCCCGCCATGTGGGTCACGCGGACCTGCTCCGCGAGTGCGTCGACGGCCGGACCGGGCAGTGACCCGACGCCGCGGTCTCCTAGGGTGTTCGGGTGAAGAACGCATGGGGCCACGGCCTGGCCACGACCACCCCTGACGGCACCGTCCTCGACGTGTGGTTCCCGTCCCCCGCCCTCGGCGAGCGGCCTGGCGACGCGTCGGCACCCGTGGAGCTCACCGCTCTCGAGGGCAAGGACGACGAGCGCGGCGTGACCCGCGAGGTCCGTCTGGTCGAGATCGCCGACCTGCAGGCGGCGCCGGCTAGCACCGAGGACGTCTGGCTGCGACTGCATCTGCTCTCGTCGCGGCTCGTCGTACCCCACTCCATCTCCCTCGACGGCATCTTCGGGCTGCTCGCCAACGTCGTGTGGACCTCCGCCGGACCGTGCGCGGTCGACGGCTTCGAGACCACGCGCGCGCGGCTGCGCGCCGGCGGCCGGCACGTCACCGTCTTCGGCGTGGACAAGTTCCCGCGGCTGGTGGACTACGTGATGCCCACCGGTGTCCGGATCGCCGACGCCGACCGGGTGCGGCTCGGCGCCCACCTGGCCGAGGGCACGACCGTGATGCACGAGGGCTTCGTGAACTACAACGCCGGAACGCTCGGGACGTCCATGGTCGAGGGGCGGATCTCGGCGGGAGTGGTCGTGGGCGCGGGCTCCGACGTCGGTGGTGGGGCGTCGATCATGGGCACCCTCTCCGGTGGCGGCAAGCAGGTCATCTCGATCGGCGAGCGGTGCCTGATCGGCGCCAACGCCGGGATCGGCATCTCGCTCGGGGACGACTGCGTCGTCGAGGCCGGCTGCTACGTCACCGCGGGCACCAAGGTCACGATGAGGGACATGGACGGCAAGCCCAAGGTGGTCAAGGCACTGGAGCTCTCGGGCGCCAGCCACGTCCTGTTCCGCCGCAACTCGCTCACCGGCTCGATCGAGGCCGTGCCGTGGCAGAGCGACGGCGTCGAGCTCAACGCCGCGCTGCACGCCAACTGAACGCCGGGGGTCGAGCATCGAAGGTCCCCTGGGGGCCTGAGCGCGTCGAGACCCCCGCATCCGACCGCCAACCGTCACCGCCCTGCCCTACCCCACCGGGTCTCGACGGGCTCGACCAGCGGGGCCACCGCCCTACCCCACCGGGTCTCGACGGGCTCGACCAGCGGGGCCACCGCCCTGCCTCACCGGGTCTCGACAGGCTCGACCGGCGGGGGCCACCGCCCTGCCCTGCCTCACCGGGTCTCGACAGGCTCGACCAGCGAAGGTCACCCGCCCTGCCCTGCCTCACCGGGTCTCGACAGGCTCGACCGGCGGGGGTCGCCGCCCTGCCCTACCTCACCGGGTCTCGACGAGCTCGACCAGCGGGGGTCGCCGCCCTGCCCTACCCCACCGGGTCTCGACGTGCTCGACCAGCGGGGCCACCTCCCTGCCTCACCGGGTCTCGACAGGCTCGACCGGCGGGGGTCGCCGCCCTGCCCTGCCTCACC
>JAOPXC010000407.1 GCA_025965335.1 Nocardioides sp.
TAGGCCGAGATCGTCGACAGGTGGCCAACGTAGTCGCGAGCCGACATCGTCGTCCGGCGTTCGATGGTGGACTGACGTACATCGATGAATCGGTTCGACCGAGCCAACTCGGTCCCGGGCCACTGCATCGGGCTGTGCGCCGGCGTCCCGTCAGGCGATGGAACATCGTCGTCGACCAGGAACTGCGATCTTGCGGCGCGGACGGCCTCCTCGACGGCTGCGTCGGCCAGACACATCTGTCCACCGAAGGACGCGAACATCCCATCGGGGTTGAGCAGCGCGGCCACACGCGACCACCGATGGGCCGGCTCGGTCCAGTGCAGAGAAGCCGCTGCGAAGACCAGGTCATAGGTCGAGGTGAGTGAGAGATCCTCGAGTGCGCCCTGCACTGTGGCAACTGTTGCGGGCACGTGTTTGCGCAGTTCGGTGAGCATTGCTGCGTCTGGATCCGTGGCGGTCACCGCGATTCCACGTCCGGCGAACACGCGCGTGGCTTTGCCAGTGCCCGCGCCGATCTCCATGGCGGTGCGGACTGGCCGACCGGCGTACGTCAGAACTTCATCAACGAGTTCGTCGGGGTAGCCAGGTCGAAACTGCTCATAGGCCGATGCCGCCGACCCGAAACTCAGCGCTCGCCCAGTCATGATCAATGGTGACATCGCTTCCACGCCCAGTGCATCCGAGTTCCCGGCAACGCTCGTCATCAACGGGCACCCGCTCATGACAAGCAGGAGCGGGGCGCTCGAACGCCCCGCGTCGCCGGCAGCGGTTGGTCTTGCCGGGCAAGCGTCGCACCCCGGGGACCGACGGGTCGGGCAGCACAGTTGCAAACGCGGCGGAATTCTCGAACGGTGCCGCTGGGGCGTCCGCATGCACGAGAATGCGTGTTCGGGTTGACGGAGGGGGCATTGGTGGCGGACGGACACGGGGCGACGTCTGCGGGCGACCGGCACCCCGACCCCGCCGCCGTGAGCGACGTCGCCCACGGCCCGCACGAGGCCGTCCTCCCGGAGGCGGTGGCAATGTACAGCCACCCGGACCACACCGGCTGGTCCGATTCCTCGGCGCGGGCGGTGCTGCAGCTGATGGTCGAGTCCGTGGCCGAGATGATCGGCTTCGAGGTCGCCGCGCTCTCGGTGGTGCTCGACGGGGAGCTCGTCACCATGGCCTACACCGGACCCGCTGAGTTCCGCGAGTACCTCGGGCAGGCCGACCCGGTGTCCGTGCTCGACCCGATCCTGGAGCAGGCCGAGACCTGGGGGCGTTTCCGCTTTCTCGCCGCCGAGGACTACGACGGTGGTTTCGAGGGCCACTGGGTGACCATGGCGAGCGAGTGGGCGGACGGCCCCGACTCCTGGAACCCCCTGGACGTGCTGATGGGCTTCCTCACCGATGACGATGGTCAGCTGGTGGGCGTGCTCTCGGTGGACAGGCCACCCTCGGGCCGCCGTCCCGACGCGGCACAGCGGAGCCTGCTCGAGCGCTACGCCGCCCAGGCCGAGCGGGCGGTGATCACGGCCTTCGAGCGTGAGGAGATGGTGCAGCAGATCGCCCACGCGGAGGCGGCGCGTCGCCTCGTCCGCTCGGCCTCGATGCCCGCCCAAGCCTCCCTCGAGGCGGTGCTCAGCCACACCCACCAACCGCTCGTGGAGGGCTTCGGGGCCGCTGGCTCCTGGATCCAGGTGCTCGAACCCCACGGTGCCGGTCGTGGCTACGCCCGGGCGCGCGAGGGGGCGGTGGTCGAGCTCTCGGACCGCGTGGTCGACCTGGCCCGCCTGCTGGCGCCGCGACTCTGGGAGGAGCAGCAGGTGCTGGTGATCGCGGAGGGCGTGGAGCCCAGCCTGTCCGCGGCGTCGGGGGCCGGCCCGCTGCTCGACGAGGCCCGGCGCCAGCTGGAGGAGCTTGGCCTCACCTCGGCGCTCGCCGTACCGCTGGGGGCGGGAGCCGAGTGTCTCGGCTTCCTCGTCCTCGTCCGGCGCGCCCAGGACCCGCAGTGGTCACCGGTCGAGATTGACTCAGCCCTCCAGATCGGCCACGACCTGGGGACTGCGCTGATGATGGCGCAGGCCCTCGAGCGGGAGCGCAACCTCGTGCGGGAACTGCAGCAGCTCGAGGACTACCGCAGCCGGCTGATCACCACCCTGTCCCACGAGCTACGCACACCGCTCACCGTCATCTCGGGCAACCTGGAAATGCTCGGCGATCTCGACCTCGAGGATGGCGCCTCGCGCTACCAGGAGGCGATGGCCCGCGGCACCAACCGGATGCAGAAGTTGGTCGACGACCTGCTCCTCCTGGCCCGGGTCAGCGATCCGGCGCATCCGCTGGTGCGCGTCCCCGTCGACCTGCAGGACGCGACCTTGGCCGTGGTCTCCCTTGTCGGCTCGACCGCACAGGCGAAAGGTCTGACGCTCCACGTCGAGCTCGAGCCCACCGAGCTCGTGGTGGCGGGAGATCCCTCGGAGATCGACCGGTTGCTCGGCAACCTGGTGAGCAACGCATTGAAGTACACCCCCACTGGCGGCACCGTCACCATCGCGGTGTCCCGCCGCACCGACGCGGTGATCGTGCGGGTGTCCGACGACGGCCTCGGCATCTCGGACGAGGACCAGGTCGGTTTGTTCCGTGCCTTCTTCCGCACAACGAACCCCGACGCGTTGCGCGAGCCGGGCACCGGCCTGGGCCTGGCCATCGTCGCCACGATCGTGGAGCGCCACGCGGGCGAGATCCAGGTCAGCTCACGCCTGGGCGCGGGCACCACGGTCACGGTGACGCTGCCGGCCGCCTGACCATGGCTGGGCCGCGTGACGAAACCCAGGCGTGCTCCCGGGTGTGTGCTCACCAGCAACATGGCCCGCCATGTTCGCGCGGGACGAAGACATGCGTCCAGGAGACGCAAGCAGACTCGCCGCGCCTGACGTGGAGGCGCGATCGGGACTACGGTGTGTCATGGCCCAGCATCAACAAGGCGACACGGGATCTGGCACCGACGTTGCCCGGGAACCGCGACCGCCTGAGGGCGCCGACGACGCCGTAGCGCTGGCCGAGCCGCCGGAAGGAAATGTGCGGTACAGCAAGAAGGGGAAGCTCAAGGGCTCGGTCTATGACCTGGAGATGGAGCGCCTCCAGGAGCAGCTGGTGTTGCTGCAGTACTGGGTGCAGTCCCAGGGGCTGAAGGTCCTCGTGATTTTCGAAGGACGGGGTTCCGCAGGCAAGGGCGGGGTGATCAAGAGCATCACCGAGCGCACCAGTCCCCGCACCGTCCGGGTTGTGGCGTTGCCCAAGCCGACCGAGCGGGAGCGCACCCGGTGGTACTTCCAGCGATACGTGGAGCACCTTCCGGCGGCCGGTGAGATGGTGCTGTTCGACCGCAGCTGGTACAACCGCTCGAACGTCGAGTGGGTGATGGGCTTCTGCCCGCCTGACGAGCACGAGGAGTTTCTCCGCAGCTGTCCGGAGTTCGAGCGGATGCTGGTTCGCTCGGGGATCGTGCTTCTCAAGTACTGGTTCTCGGTCAGCTACGAGGAGCAGACCAAGCGCTTCGAGGCCCGTAACGCGGAGCCCCTGAAGCGGTGGAAGCTCTCGGACATGGATCTCGCGGAGCACGAGCTGTACGTGAAGTACTCGATGTCGAAGGACACCACCTTCCAGTACACCGACACCAAGCAGGCTCCCTGGTGGGTCGTCCCCTCCGACGACAAGAAAGCCGCACGCCTGAACTGCATCAACCACCTGCTATCGCAATTCCAGTACGAGGATGTGGCTCCGGAGCCCGTCGAGTTGCCGGCGATGCGCGACATCCCATACGTCCGGCCGCCGATGCACGAGCAGACCTTCGTCCCCCAATTGTTCTGAGGCGACTGCGCCATCGCCACTCAGAGCGTGAGGATCCTGGCCCTGAGTGACGCACGCGCTGCGGCGGCGGAAAGCCGCCGCTGTTCCGATCAGGAATCGAGAAGCGCCACGGTGTGGCCACGCCTAGCCTTCTGAGTGCGGCCGGCACCACGCCGGACCGCACAGCGTCGAAGGGAACCGAGAATGCCCGCGAAGAACGACAAGACCGAGTCCGACGGTTTCAGCGCCGAGGAGCGCGCTGCGATGAAGGAGCGCGCCGCCGAGCTGCGCGCCGAGGGCAAGAAGGGGGCCAAGAAGGCCGACGGCCTGCAGGCGGTCCTCGACGCGATCGCGAAGATGAAACCGGAGGATCGTGCGCTCGCTGAGCGCGTGCATGTCACGGTGACCGCAACCGCCCCCGATTTGTCGCCGAAGACCTGGTACGGGATGCCCGCCTACGCGAACGCGGACGGCAAGGTCGTCGTCTTCTTCCAGGACGCCGGCAAGTTCAACTACCGGTACTCGACCTTGGGCTTCCAGGACACCGCAAACCTCGACGACGGCGACCTGTGGCCGGTGTCGTACGCGCTCCAGAAGTGGACCTCCGCGGTGGAGAGGAGGGTCGTCGAGCTCGTGACGGCCGCGGCCTCCTGACCGGTGCCGCGACCGCTGCGGCCTCGGGAATCCAGTTCGTTAGCTCGACTGGCTAGAACCCGATCACGGCTGCCGCCACGGTCTCGGGCAGCTTGGCCCGGATGGCGCGGACCGCCGGTTGGGGTGAGGACGAGTTCGTAGGGCTCCGCCGCGGTCACGGACGCAGAGCGCGCACTGCGGCGACACCACGAACGACGTCCCTCTGCCAGCGCGTCGGGGTCACCGA
>JAOPXC010000373.1 GCA_025965335.1 Nocardioides sp.
GCCCACCGCTCTCCGACCTCGCTGATGGCCGCGTTGTGGAGCAGCACCGACTGGTCGCCGATGAGCTGCCAACGCCGCGCGCGCACCTGCCCTCGGATCTCCCCTCGAGTCACCCCGAGGGCGTACAGCTGCGGTCGCGCGACCACCCCACCCTGCGCGTCGGCGAGCGTGCGTGCGGCCGTGAAGCGAGGGTCGTCGTACGTCGGTGGTCGCGGCATGCCGACACCGTGCGACAACCCGGCATGGCGCCGGAGCCAGCGCCGCTGCGACTGTGCACGACCCCACCGATCGCGAGACGGTGGACGATCGGCGGCCGTCGGGCGCCTGGTGACGTCATACGGAAGGTGTCAGCGGATACCCCCTCCGTATGACGTCCCGAGGGCAGCGGACCCTTCAGTCGCCACTCCCGCCAGCCTGCGTCCCGGACCGCACGGTCTCGACGGACGAGCTGCCCTCTTCCTTCACGCGCTGAGCGGAGTCCTGCGCGGAGCCCTTGACCTCCTGCGCGGCGTCGGCGGCCGACTCCTTGAGCTGCTGGCCCATCTCCTGGCCCATGGACTTGGCGTCCTCGATGAGAGGCTGGCCCTGCTCCTTGGCCGTCTCCACGAGCTTGTTCGCCGCCCGCGACTCGGCCTCGCTCGCGGGCAGCAGCGCCGAGATCACCATGCCGGCGCCGAACGCGACGAGTCCCGCGGCCAGCGGGCTGCCCTCGACCGTGTCGGTGGCTGAGTCCACGGCCCCCTGGGCGGTCCCCTTCGCGCTGTCCGCGACGCCGGACGTCGAGGACGTCGCGGAGTCACGGGTGCTCCGGGCGGTACCCATCACCTTGCTCTTGACCGAGCGCACGCGCCCGCGTGCCGCGGCCTTGCGTCGCTCCACGATCGCGGACGGGCTGACCCGGTCCTGCAGGGCGTCGAGGTCGGCCGCGAGGTTCTCGCGGGTGCCGGCGATCTGGCTGCTCAGCTCTTCTGTGCTTTGGCCCATCGGACATCCTCCTTCAGAGTCTGCTGCGTCTCCGGCAGCTGCGGGTTGCTCTCCCTGATCGCCTTCCTGCCGCTCAGCGCGAGAATCGCGGCGCCGACGGCCCAGATTGCGGTGACGATCAGGGCTGCGATCCAGTCGCGCACGAACTCGTCGAGCACGAACGTCAACGTCACCGAGAGGAACAGCAGGGTGAAGTACCCGGCGAGACCGGCACCACCGAGGAGACCTGCGCCCTTGCCTGCCTTGGCGACCTCCTGCTTCATCTCGGTCTTCGCCAGGTCCACCTCCTGGCGGATCAACGCGGACAGGTTCTGGGTGACGTCACCGACGATGTCGCCCAGGCTGCGCTCGTCGCGGTCCCGGGGCCCGCTCGGGCCGGGCTGGTTCCCGGGTGCCGTGCTCACGGCGCGGTCCTCTCCGGCAGGTCCGCATCCAGCGGGTCGGTGAGCGGGTCACCCATCGCCCCGCCGACGCCGGTCTCCCGAGGAGGCAGGCTCGGCGACGCGGAGACCGGCCCGCGAGCGCCGACCGGCGTGGCAGCCGGCGTCGCGCCGCTCGCCCGACCCGGCACAGCGGAGTCTCGGCCACCGGAGCCGTCGGTCGAGGCCTTGGCGCCTCGCGCCAGGCGACCCGCGACCATCCCGGCCGTGAGCGCGCCCAGCAGGAACATGCCCGGCCTCCGCCGGGCGAACCGGCGGACCTCGTCCAGCAGTTCGGCCGGCTCGCGCCCGTCCAGCTGACTGCTCAGTCCGCGCGCCGTCCCGGCGAGCTGCCGAGCCAGGTCGGTCGCGGGTCCGGACCGTCCGCCCTGGCTCGCCATCTGCTCGAGGTCGTCGCCGAACGTCTGCAGCGTGGCGATGAGGCGGTCCCGCTGCGTGCGGGACTGGTCGTTCACCTGGGTGACGGCCTCGTCCAGCAAGCCGCTCGCCTGGGCCCTCGCCTCGGCCGCCACGTTCTGCACCTCGGTCTTGGCCGTGTCGGCCACCTTCTTGCCCTCATCGGTGGCCTGGGCCGCCGTCTCCTGGGCTCTGTCCTTCGCGTCCTGACTCGTGGTCATGGGTCCCTCCAGACCATGTGGGAGTGATGTCCCCGCAAATACCCGTGCCCCGGAAGTCGCGAACCCACCCGGAAGGATGGAGTTCCGCAGCCGACGCTCATCGTTCCGGAACCCTCCGCCACCGCCGCGCGTTCAGCCGAGTGACGACCGGAGGTCACCACCCATGCAATGCCCCACCGACGGAACCACGCTCACGATGAGCGAGCGCAGCGGCATCGAGATCGACTACTGCCCCACCTGCCGCGGCGTCTGGCTGGACCGCGGCGAGCTCGACAAGATCCTCGAGCGGTCGTACTCCCAGCAGGCACCCGCCGCTGCCGCCCCGCAGGCGCCGGCTCCGGCGTACGACTCCCGCGGCGACTCGGGGGGTCAGCAGCACGGCTACCGCAAGCCGAAACGCAAGGAGAGCTGGCTCAGCGAGCTGTTCGACTGATCGCAGGCGCCATCGGAGAAGATGGGCCGGTGGAGTACGTCGACCTCGCCCGGCTGGAGTCGGAGCACGGTGAGCTCGTGCTTCGCGAACGCCGACCCGAGGGGGCGCCGGTCAGCCTGGAGCTCCGCGCCAACGGGGTCTTCGTGATGGACACCCTGGAGACAAGCACCGAGCAGGCCCTGGCCGCGGCCTCGCTCTCTGTCGTGGCCGACCCCCGGGCCGTCGTGGTGGGCGGGCTGGGGCTCGGCTTCACCATGCACGAGGTGCTCGCCGACTCGCGGGTCGAGAAGGTCGCCGTCGTCGAGCTCGAGCAGGCCCTGGTCGACTGGATGCGGGACGGCACCATCCCGCACGGTCCCGCGCTGCTGGCCGACGAGCGGGTCGTCGTGGTCGTGGCCGACATCGCCCTCGCGCTGGCCGAGGCCGGCCCGTCGTCGTACGACCTGGTGCTGCTGGATGTCGACAACGGTCCGGGCTACCTCGTGCACGACACCAACGCGGCGCTGTACCGTCCACCGTTCCTGACGTCGGCGCGGACCGTGCTCCGCCCGGGCGGCGCGCTCGTCGTGTGGTCGGCCAGCGAGGCGCCCGAGCTCGAGTCCTCGCTGCGGGAGGTCTTCGGTTCCGCGGAGGCGCTGCCGCAGGAAGTCCTGCTCCAGGACCGCGAGGAGCGCTACTGGCTCTACGTCGCCCGCGTCCCGGAGGCGCCGGCGTGACGACCGGTCGCTCGTTGAGACCGCGCCCGGAGGGTACTTTCGGGGCGTGACTCCCGCCGACGCCGACGATGACACCGAGTACCGCACCGAGCGCGACAGCATGGGCGAGGTCAGGGTGCCTCGGGACGCACTCTGGCGGGCGCAGACCCAACGGGCGCTGGAGAACTTTCCGATCAGCGGCGCCCCCATCGAGCCCCGGCTGGTCCACGCGATCGGCGAGGTCAAGGCCGCCGCGGCCACGGTCAACGGCGAGCTCGGCATCCTCAGCCCCGAGCAGGCGACGGCGGTCACCGACGCGGCCCGGTCGGTGGCTGCCGGGGAGCACGACGCCGCCTTTCCGATCGACGTGTTCCAGACGGGCTCGGGCACCAGCTCCAACATGAACGCCAACGAGGTGATCGCCACCCTGGCCTCCCGGACCGGCGTGGACGTGCATCCCAACGATCACGTGAACGCCAGCCAGTCGAGCAACGACACGTTCCCGACCGCCATCCACGTCGCGGCCACGCTGGGTGTGGCGGAGGACCTGCTGCCGGCTCTGGCCATCCTGGAAGCCAGTCTCGAGGCGAAGGCGGCGGAGTACGCCGGCCTGGTGAAGTCGGGGCGCACCCACCTGATGGACGCCACCCCGGTGATGCTCGGCCAGGAGTTCGGTGGCTACGCCGCCACGCTGCGCTATGCGGGCGAGCGTCTGAACGCCGTACTCCCCCGGGTGCGCGAGGTGCCGCTCGGAGGTACGGCGGTCGGCACCGGCATCAACACCCCGGAGGGGTTCGCGGCCCGGGTGATCGCGGTGCTGTCGGAGCGGACCGGCCAGGAGTTCACCGAGGCCCGCAACCACTTCGAGGCCCAGGGCACGCGGGACTCGCTGGTCGAGCTGAGCGGCGTGCTGCGCACCATCGCCGTCGGCCTCACCAAGATCTGCAACGACCTGCGCTGGATGTCCTCCGGGCCGACGACCGGGCTCGCCGAGATCCACCTGCCGGACCTGCAGCCGGGGTCGAGCATCATGCCCGGCAAGGTCAACCCGGTGCTGCCCGAGGCCACGCTGATGGTGTGCGCCCAGGTGATCGGGAACGACACCGCCGTGACCGTCGCCGGGGCCAGCGGCAACTTCGAGCTGAACGTCGCGATGCCCGTGCTCGCCCGCAACCTGCTCGAGTCGATCCGGCTGCTGTCCACCTCGACCGTGCTGCTGGCCGAGCGCTGCGTGGACGGCATCACCGCCGACGCCGGCCGGATGCGCACCTACGCGGAGTCGTCGCCATCGGTGGTGACCCCACTGAACAAGTACGTCGGCTACGAGAACGCGGCGAAGATCGCGAAGCAGGCCCTGAAGGACGGCGCCACGATCCGCGAGACGGTCCTCGCGCTGGGGTTCGTCGAGCGCGGTGAGCTCACCGAGGAACAGCTCGACGAGGCACTCGACGTGGAGGACATGACCCACCCGTGACCACGGAGCCGATGCGCGACCCCGACGCCGTACGCCGCCAGTACGCCACCGAGACCAACCTCGAGACCCGCCGGGCGGTCTGGCACCCCGCCGCCGACGGCCGCGAACCCGTCGAGATCGCCGCGGCGGTGGTCCGAGCCTCTGGACCTCGAGCGATCCTGGAGGTGGGCTGCGGGACCGGGGCGTTCGCCGAGCGGCTGACCACGGACAACCCGGCCGCCACCGTGATCGCCACCGACCAGTCAGAACGGTTCGTCGAGCTCACGGCCGCACGCGGCGTGAGTGCCCGGCTCGCCGACGTCCAGGACCTGCCCTTCGCGGACGCGTCCTTCGACCTGGTAGCGGCGATGTGGATGCTCTACCACGTGTCCGATGTCGACCGGGGGCTCGCGGAGATCCGCCGGGTGCTGCGGCCCGGCGGACGCTTCCTCGCCGTCACCAACGGTGACGAGCACGTGGCCGATCTGCGTCGCGACGCCGGTGGCTCGCCGCTGGTGACGGCGTTCAGCAGCGAGAACGCCCAGCCGGCACTGCTACGGCACTTCGACGACGTACGTCGGGAGGACCTGCGCCCGCGCGCTGTCTTCCCCGACCACGCGGCCGCCGTGGCCTACCTGGCGTCGAGCAACGAGGGGCTCGGTCCCGACCTGCCGGAGTTCGACGGTCCGCGCGAGTACGCGGGACACGTCACGGTGTTCGTCTGCCGCTGACGGCTCCGGTGGCGGGCTGGTCAGTAGAAGTTGTAGGACTGGCTGTGGCTCCAGGCGGAGCAGGGGCTGCCGTAGCGGTCCTTGATGTAGCCGAGCCCCCACCGGATCTGGGTGACGGGGTTGGTGGCCCAGTCGGCCCCGGCCGACGACATCTTCGAACCCGGAAGCGCCTGCGGGATGCCGTAGGCCGTCGAACTGGGATTGTCGGCGTTCACTCGCCACCCGGACTCGCGGGTCCACAGCGAGTCCAGGCAGGAGAACTGGTCCTGGGAGTAGCCGAACTCCGGGAGCAGCGCCTGGGCGATCACCCGCGGGTCCGCGGCGGAGAGGTTCTCGGTGCGCGTCATGGCCCGACCCTCGGCCGAGGAGAGGGCGGCCTCCTTGGTCGGGTCCGCGGCGTCGCGACGGTCCGAGCGGGAGACGGACGCGGTACGCGCGGCGAGCTCGGCCCTGTTCGCCGGCTTGCCGGCCACCGGCACCAGGGTGTCGCCGACGTCCCGGGCGCCGTCGCTCACCCCGGCGGACTGCGTCATCACGCCGGTGGACACGGCCGCGCCGGTCGCCGCCATCGCGACCCCCGACAGGAGCACCGTCGTCCGGATGGCGCGCCTGGGGGCGTCGGTCGAGATCGCCCGGACCGGGGCGTTGCGGTGCTGCGGGGTGTGCTTGGCGTGCTTCGACACAGGGGATGAGTCCACGGGTAGACGACATTGACGGCAAAACGGACCCGGCGGTTGTCCGCGCAGGTCACGAATTGGTTACGGCCCACCCTGCATGACACTGCGGCGGCGTGCAAACCAAACCGCCGAATTGGTGTGATGACTCACGCCATACAGGACCTCACTAGTCACAGGAACCCCAGAGATCCCAGCGGTCCCACATCGTCATCGTCTGGACCGACGACGTGGGCCGCTGGAACGTTCAGAGCGTGACGTTCTCCAGCATCTCGGTGACGAGGGCCGCGATCGGCGAGCGCTCGGACCTGGTCAGCGTGACGTGGGCGAAGAGCGGGTGCCCCTTCAGCTTCTCGATCACGGCGACCACGCCGTCGTGCCGGCCCACCCGCAGGTTGTCGCGCTGGGCGACGTCGTGGGTGAGCACCACCTTGGAGTTGGCGCCGATCCTCGACAGCACGGTGAGCAGGACGTTGCGCTCGAGCGACTGGGCCTCGTCGACGATCACGAACGCGTCGTGCAGGGAACGGCCGCGGATGTGGGTCAGCGGCAGCACCTCGAGCATGCCCCGGTCGAGGATCTCGTCGATGACTTCCTTCGAGGTCATCGCGCCGAGGGTGTCGAACACCGCCTGTCCCCACGGCGACATCTTCTCGGACTCCGACCCCGGCAGGTAGCCGAGCTCCTGACCGCCGACCGCGAAGAGCGGCCGGAAGACGACGACCTTCTTGTGCTGGCGACGCTCCATGACCGCCTCCAGGCCCGCACACAGCGCCATCGCGGACTTGCCGGTGCCGGCGCGGCCACCCAGGGAGACGATGCCCACCTCGGGGTCGAGCAGCATCTCGAGGGCGATCCGTTGCTCGGCGGAGCGACCGTGGATGCCGAAGGCCTCGCGGTCTCCCCGGACCAGGCGGACCTGTTTGTCCGGACCGACCCGGCCCAACGCCGTACCCCGCTCGGAGAGCAGCACGAGGCCCTGGTGGCAGGGCATCTCCCGGGCCTCGGCGAGGTCGAGGACCCCGTCGTCGTACAGCTCGTCGAGGTCATCCGCGGCGACCTCCAGCTCGGCCATGCCGGAGTAACCGCTGTCGGAGTCACTGATCGACTCGGCGAGGTACTCCTCGGCGTCGAGCCCGACCGCGGATGCCTTGATGCGCAGCGGCAGGTCCTTGGAGACCAGCGTGACCGCGTAGCCCTCGTTGGCGAGGTTGCAGGCCACGGCCAGGATCCGGGTGTCGTTGTCTCCGAGGCGGAAGCCCGACGGGAGGGCCTCGGGGTCGGTGTGGTTGAGCTCGACCCGGACGGTGCCGCCCTCGTCGCCCACCGGGACCGGCTCGTCGAGACGGCCGTTCTCGATGCGAAGCTCGTCGAGCATCCGCAGCGCGCTGCGCGCGAAGAAGCCCAGCTCGGGGTGGTGTCGCTTGCCCTCCAGTTCGGTGATGACGACCACCGGCAACACCACCTCGTGCTCGGCGAACCGGCGCAGGGCGCCGGGGTCGGCGAGCAGCACGCTGGTGTCGAGCACGTAGGTACGGGTGGTGCTCTCGGTGGCGGTGCGGGAAGTACGGGCGCTGCGGGCGGCTCGGGTGGGAGCCTTGGCGGAGCGCTGGGTCACCTGGGTCTTCTTGGCCTGCGACGGCACGGTTCACCCCTCACGGGACGGCGCGCGCACTCGTCGCCCCGGCCCTAGTTACCAGACACGGACCGGGACGTGGCCCGGGGGCCGGAGTGCCGGCCTCCGATCGCGCAGCAGGGGTCAGCCTGCCGTGCGTTGCAGTCGTGGATGATCACGAAAGGGGCCTCCCGATACGGCAGGCTTCCCCGCCCGCCGTTGACTCGGAAACTACGCCCGGTTCGGCGGGTTTTCGAGCGACACGCCCGAACGCGCGGGTGAACGTCACGCGGGCCGGAGCGTCGGCCTCCGCGGCGATACTCCGTGACGAAAGGAGCCAAATTTTGCCGTGGCAACGACACTTCCGTCACGGACTGTCCCGATGGCTCAGTTTCCGTAGCGACGCTCACGCAGGGCGTAGGCGCGGATCGCACGCAGGAAGTCCACCCGCCGGAAGTCGGGCCAGTAGGCCTCGCAGAAGTAGAACTCCGACTTGGCGCTCTGCCACAGCAGGAAGCCGCCGAGGCGCTGCTCGCCGGAGGTCCGGATCACCAGGTCGGGGTCCGGCTGGCCCTTGGTGTAGAGGTGGTCGGCGATGTGCTCGACGTCGATGACCGCGGCGAGCTCCTCGAGCGAGGTGCCCTTGGCCGCGTGCTCGTAGAGCAGCGAGCGCACGGCGTCGGCGATCTCGCGGCGACCGCCGTACGGCACCGCGACGTTGACCAGCATGCCCTGCACGTCGCTGGTGGCCTCCTCGGCGGCCTTGAGCTTCGCGGCGGTGGAGGAGGGCAGCAGGTCCAGGGCACCCACGGGGTGCAGGCGCCAGCGGCGTTGCTCGGCGAGCGCGGAAACGGCGTCCTCGATGATCTCCAGCAGCGGCTCGAGCTCGTGCGGGGGGCGGTTGAGGTTGTCGGTCGAGAGCAGCCACAGGGTGACGACCTCGATGCCGACCTCGTCGCACCACCCGAGCAGCGGCTCGATGTTGGCGGCGCCGGCCCGGTGCCCGTGGGCCGAGTCGCGTCCGACCGCCTTGGCCCAGCGCCGATTGCCGTCGAGCATGACCCCGATGTGCTTCGGCAGGTTCTCCGACGGCATCTTCCGGAGCACCCGGGCTTCGTACGCCGGGTAGAGCACCCGTCTCAGTCCGCGCTTCCAGTCCGCCACGAGTCGAATGCTATCCGTGCCCCGAGCGGGCCCAGCCATGTGCGGTTCATCCCCTTTTCAGCCACGGCTCAGGTCTGCCCGCTACCTTCGTGACATGAACGACGCCTTCCGCGCGAGCCTCGACTCCCTCGCCGAGACAGTTCATGAAGCCGTCGCCGACGCGAAGCCGAAGCTGCGCGGCTGGCTGCATCTCGGCACCGCTCCGCTGACCCTGGCCGCGGGCATCGTGCTCATCGCGCTCTCGCCGGACGAGGTGACGCGGATCGGCTCGGCGATGTTCGTCGGGAGTGCGCTGCTGCTGTTCACCGTGTCCGCGATCTACCACACGGGCACCTGGTCGCCGGGTACGTGGGCGTTCCTTCGCCGGTTCGACCACTCCAACATCTTCGTGCTGATCGCCGGCTCCTACACGCCGTTCGCGCTGATCCTGCTCGAGGGCACCGAACGCACCGTGCTCCTCGTCACGATCTGGGCCTGCGCCATCCTCGGCGTGCTGTTCCGGGTGTTCTGGACCGACGCGCCCCGGTGGCTCTATGTGCCGATCTACATCTCGATGGGCTGGGCCGCGGTGTTCTTCCTGCCCGGCTTCGCGCACGGCGCTTCCGAGCGTCTCGGCGTCGGCACGGGTACGGCGGTGCTGGTCCTCGTCGCCGCGGGTGGCGCGCTCTACACGCTCGGCGGTGTCGTCTACGGCTTCAAGCGGCCGAACCCGTCACCCAAGTTCTTCGGCTTCCACGAGGTCTTCCACTCGTTCACGATCCTGGCGTTCGTCTCGCACTACGTCGGCGTCTCGCTGGCGACGTACTCGCTGCGCTGAGGTTGCTAGCCCTTGGGGATCGTCGTCCCGCGGCCGTGCAGCATGGTGATCATCGAGGCGAGCTGCTGGTCGGCCTTCTCGGTGCGCGCGAACGTCGTGAGGGCCAGCAACGGCTTGAACCGCTGGCGCGCGATCGCCTTGGCATAGGTGAACTCCTTGAGCCCGTCCGGGCCGTGGATGCGCCCGAAGCCGGAGTCACCGACCCCGCCGAACGGTAGGCTTGGGATCGCCGCGAACGTGATCACCCCGTTGACGGCGGTCATGCCGGAGCGGATCTGGCCGGCGATCTCCATGCCGCGGGCCTTCGAGAAGACCGTCGAGCCCAAGCCGTAGCGGGTGCCGTTGGTGCGGGCGATCGCCTCCTCCATCGTGCCCACCCGCGCGACGGTGACCGTGGGTCCGAAGGTCTCCTCCTGGACCGCCGCGGAGTCCTCGGGAACGTCGACCAGGATCGTGGGCTGCACGAAGCGCTCGCCGACCGCGTCGAGGCCACCGACGACGGCGCGTCCGCCCCGGTCCAGCGCGTCCTGGATGTGACCGCGGATGACGCCCAGCTGCCTCGGCATGGTGATCGGGCCGAGCTGGGAGCCGGCGGTGGCGTCCGCGCGCAGGCCGCGGGCCTTCGCGGTCAGCGCGGCCAGGAACTCGTCGTACACCCGCTCGTGGACGTAGGCGCGCTCGACGCCGGTGCAGGTCTGTCCGGCGTTGCTGCAGGCTCCCCACAACGTCGCGTCGGCGGCGGCGTCGATGTCGGCGTCCTGGTCGACGATCACGGCGTCCTTGCCGCCGGCCTCGATGACCACCGGCGTGAGCGTCTCGGCGCAGGCCGCCATCACCCGCTTGCCGGTCGCGGTCGAGCCGGTGAACGCCACCTTGTCGACGCCGGCGCGACACAGCGCGGCGCCGGTCTCGCCGAGCCCGGTCACGACCTGGAGGACCGGGCGTCCGACGCTCTCCAGGAACGTCCGGGCCAGCCACTCGCCGACCCCGGGGGTGTACTCGCTGGGCTTGAACACGACCGCGTTGCCGGCCGCGAGGGCGTACGCAATCGACCCCATCGGCGTGAAGACCGGGTAGTTCCACGGCCCGATCACGCCGACGACACCGAGCGGGCGGTACTCCACGGTGGCGGCCTGGTTGGCCATCAGCAGCCCCGGGGCGACCTTGCGCCGCTTGAGCACCTTGCCGGCGTGGCCCGCCGCCCAAGCCAGGTGGTCGATCGCAAGCGCCGCCTCGAGCATCGCGTCGCCGTGCGGCTTGCCCGTCTCCTCGTGCATGACGCTGGCGAGCTGGGGCAATCGGCGCGTGATCACGCCCTTCCACGTCGACAGGTGCCTGTCGCGCTCGTCGTACGTCAGGGCCGACCACCAGGCCGCCGCCTCCCGGGCCCGCTCCACCGCCGCCCGGACCTCGTCGTCGGAGTGGATCGGGTGGGTTCCGACCACGTCGCCGGTCGTGGGGTTGAGGGACTCGAACGTCCTGGTGACCTCGGTGGTTGTCATCGCGCCTTCCTGATCTCGTCGGCGGCCTTCTCGGCGACCATGATGGTGGGGGCGTTCGTGTTGCCGCGCGGGACCGCCGGCATCACCGACGCATCGACGACGCGCAGCCCCTCGACGCCGCGCACCCGGAGCTGGGCGTCGACCACGGCGTCCTCGCCGGAGCCCATCGCGCAGGTGGAGACCGGGTGGTAGAGCGTCTGGGTCCAGGTCCGGATGTGCTCGACCAGGTCCTCGTCCGCGGGGTCGTCCGGCAGCTGCCAGGGTCGGTCGAGGTAGGCGCCCACCGCGCCCTGCGTGCAGATCTCCCAGGTACGTCGGGCACCCGCGAGCAGGGCGTCGAGGTCGGTCTGGTCCTCGAGGTACGCCGCGTCGATCGCGGGATGCCACGACGGGTCGGACGACCGGAGCCGGATCGACCCGCGGCTCTGCACCGACACGAGGGTGGGGGCCGCGGTGAACATCCGGCTGGTCGGCTCGTGCAGGCCGTTGTCGTAGAAGCCGGACGGGGCCGAGTGGATCTGGATGTCGGGGGCGGCAAGCCCGTCGCGGCTGGCGAAGAACGCGCCCGCCTCCCCGACGTTCGAGGCGAGCGGGCCGGTGCCGCGGGCCTTCCAGCGGACGAAGTTGCGGACGTTGTTGAGCTGCCCGAGGTCGCTGGTGCCGCGGGTGTACCAGAGGAGCGGCACCACCGGGTGGTCCTGCAGGTTGGCGCCGACGCCCGGTAGGTCGACCCTGGTCTCGACGCCGACCTCCGCCAGATGGCTTCCGGGTCCGATGCCCGACAGCATCAGCAGCTGTGGCGAGTTGACCGTGCCGCCGCAGAGCAGCACCTCGCTGCTCGCGGTCACGGTGTGCTCGGCGCCGCCCTGGCGGAACGTCACCCCGGTGACCCGGTCGCCCCGCAGCACCAACCGCGACGCGAAGGCACCCGTGGCGACGGTGAGGTTGCTGCGCGCGCGGGCCGGTTTGAGGTACGCCTCGTTGGTCGACCAGCGGCGGCCGCGCCTGCAGGTGACCTGGTAGAGCCCGGCACCCTCCTGCTCGACACCGTTGAAGTCGTCGTTCCGCTTGAGTCCGGCACCGACCGCGCTGTCGACGAACGCGTCGCTGAGCTGGTGGGTGTAGACCCGGTCCTCCACGTGCAGGGGTCCGCCGCGCCCGTGCAGCGGGCCACCGAACCGGGCGTTGTCCTCCGCCTTGATGAAGTACGGCAGCACGTCGTCGAAGCCCCAGCCGGCCGCGCCGTACTGGTCGCGCCAGTCGTCGTAGTCGGCCCGGTTGCCGCGGATGTAGATCATCGCGTTCATCGACGAGCAGCCGCCGAGCGCCTTCATCCGGGGCCAGTAGGCCCGGCGGCTGTTGAGCTGCTTCTGCTCGGTGGTCTCGTAGTTCCAGTCCCACTTGGTCTTGAACAGCGTCGGGAACGCCGCGGGGATCATCACCTCGTCGGCGTCCGCCTCGCCGCCGGCCTCGAGCAGCAGCACGGTCGTCTGCGGGTCCTCGGTGAGCCGCGCCGCGAGCACCGCCCCGGCACTGCCCGCGCCCACGATCACGTAGTCGTAGCTGTCCTGCGCCATGCCTCGCCCTTCGCCGCCCGATGGGTACCCACCGATGACGGCGAACGTACTCCGCTCAGTGGGCTGGAGACAGGGTCCGCTCCAGGTCCTTGACGCTGGTGACCGGGCGGTCACACACCATGGCCCGACAGACGTACGCCGCGGGGCGGCCGTCGACCTCGGTACGGCCCTCGAGTAGCGGGATGGCTGCGCTCCCGGCCTCGGCGACCACCACGACCGCTCCGGGCTTGCGCCGGGCAGCCACCTCGAGCGCGTCCCGCGCCGGCCCGGGCGTGCCCACGACGGCGATCTCGAGCGGGCCGGCGAGCAGCGCCTCGGCGGCGGCGAGCGACCAGCCGGCGAACCGGGGCGCCCGCTGGGCCAACGTCGATACCGTGGCCACGGCCCGCTCCGCGGCGTCACGGTAGCGGCCGAGCCCGGTCAGCGCGTGGTACGTCGTGAGGGCCTGCACCACCGAGGACAGCCCGGACGGGCTCGCGTTGTCGCCGGGGTCGCGCGGCCGGGCGATCAGGGCCTCGGCGTCGTCGGCCGTGTCGTGGAAGCCGCCGTCCTCCGCGCGGAACCGGTCCAGGGCGTCGTCGAGCAGCGCGCCGGCCCGTTCCAGCCACAGCGCGTCGCCGGTGACCTGGGCCAGCGACAGGAACCCCGAGGCCACGCAGCCCAGGTCTTCCAGCACGCCCGCGTGCTGACCCACTACCCCGCCTCGGGACACCCGGCGCAGCCGTCCGTCCGTGACGTGCAGCTCGGCGAGCAGCCGGCCCGCCGCCTCGGCGGCCGCGACGTACGCCTCGACGCCGAGCAACCGTCCCGCGTCGCACAGCCCGCTGATGGCCAGCCCGTTCCACGCGGCGACGACCTTGTCATCGAGGGCGGGGCGCACCCGCAGGTCGCGGGCCGCCATCAGCCGGGTCCGCACGTCCGCCAGGCGCCCGGCGTCCTCGGGATCGGCGAGCAGCTGAAGCGTGGAGGCGCCGTGCTCGAAGGTGCCGGCCTCGGTGACCTCGAAGACCCGCGCCGCCCAGGCGCCGTCGTCCGCCCCGAGCACCTCGACCAGCTGCGCCGGCGTCCACGCGTAGAACTTCCCCTCGACCCCTTCGCTGTCCGCGTCGAGCGCGGACGCGAACCCACCCTCGGGGGTGCGCAGCTCGCGGAGCATGAAGTCGGCGGTCCCGCGGGCGACCCGCTCCCCCACCGGCCCGCCCCAGCGTGCATACAGCCCGAGCAGCTGGGCGTTGTCGTAGAGCATCTTCTCGAAGTGCGGGACCACCCAGCGCCGGTCGACGGAGTAGCGGGCGAAACCCCCGCCGAGCTGGTCGTAGAGGCCGCCACGGGACATGGCGGTGCAGGTCGCGTCGAGCATCTGCCGGGCCTGGTTCCGAGGCGGTTGGTTTCGAGACGGTTGGTTTCGAGACGGTTGCTGCGCAACCTCCTCAACCACCGACCGGGAGCCCTCCTCACCCACGGACTGGGTGCGGTCGGCGTGCCGGAGCAGGAACTCGAGGACCATCGACGGCGGGAACTTGGGGGCGTCACCGAACCCCGCGGCGCCCATGTCGAACTCGCCCCCGAGCGTCCGGACCGCCTGGTCGAGGACCTCGGCGGTGAGGGCGCCCGAGGTCGAGGCGGTGGCCTGGTTGAGGTGCTCGCGCAGGGTGCCGGCCACCCGGCGTACGTCGTCGCCGCGGTTCCGCCACGCGTCGGTCAGCGCCTCGAGCACCTGGCGGAACGACGGCTGCCCGTGTCGCGGCTGGTCGGGAAAGTAGGTCCCGGCGAAGAACGGGTTCCCGTCGTGGTCGAGCACGCAGGTCATCGGCCAGCCCCCGTGGCCGGTCATCGAGGTCGTGGCCTGCATGTAGACCGCGTCGACGTCCGGGCGCTCCTCGCGGTCGACCTTGATGCTCACGAAGTGCTCGTTGAGGTATGCCGCGGTCGCGTCGTCCTCGAACGACTCGTGCGCCATCACGTGGCACCAGTGGCAGGCGGCGTACCCGACAGACAACAAAACTGGTGCATCACGGCGCCTTGCTTCGGCGAAGGCTTCAGGCTCCCACTCCCACCAATCCACCGGATTTTCGGCGTGTTGGAGCAGATACGGGCTCGTCGCCGAGGCGAGGCGGTTGGCCATTCCTGTGACTCCTCATGAGTGGCACGTGCATCACTTTTCCTTAAGTGATGCACGAGAGTGATGCACGAAACCAGCGTACGATGGTTCCTTCCAGCGTAGGAGGTCTCGTGGCGACGCGTTCTCAGCCGAAGCTGCTCGCGCAGGGCAAGCCGCGCACACTCGGCGGCGGCACGCGGCCGTGGCGGGTGCGCCTCTACGCCCCCGGCGCGGGCACCAACAAGTACCAGGTGTTCTTCCGGACGCCCGCCGGCGAGGGCGAGCCGTGGAAGCGGGTGCTGCGCCGCGCTGCCTCCGAAGAGGAGGCCCGCAAGATCTTCGCCCAGGCCGAGGCCGCGCTCGACACCGAGCAGGCGACGCCCGTCGGCGCTGATGTGCGCGCGTCGCGAACGATCCGGATGCTCGGTGAGGAGTACCTCGCCGACAGCGTCGAGCGAGGCAAGCAACCCCGGACGATGGAGGGGCGCGAGTCCCGGCTCAACGCCCACATCCTGCCCACGATCGGCGACGTGCCCGTGACGAAGTGGCGGGTCGAGCACAGTCGCAAGGTGTTGGAGAAGGGCAGCAAGACGCTCTTCTCCCAGCGCGGCCGCGAGGACCTGCGCGGCCAGCTCGCAGCGATGCGCAAGCTCGCCTGGCGGCTGGGGTGGCTCGACCGGTCGATCGATCCGCTGGACGGCCTCGAGATCGGGCGGGCGAACTTGCTGCATGGAGCGACGGCGCAGTACGTCGATCCGCGTCTGCGTCCCGAGACGCGTCAAGTGCGCGCGATGGCCGGCGCCGCCGACAAGCTCTGCGGACCGGAAGGCACCGACCCGCAGATGACCCGCCTCCCGTTGTTCGGCACAAAGATTCGCGTGGCGGGCTTCGGCGGTCTCCGCCTCGGCGAGCAGAACGCGCTCCGCGCGATCGACGTGTTCTTCGATCGCGGCTACCTCCACGTCAACGGCTCGTGGATCACCCCACGACGCCAGGTCGGGTTCCGCGGCCCCGTGAAGAACCACACGCTGCACGAGGTGCCACTGCCCAAGTCTCTGATGCACGACGAGCTCCTCCCCCGCGTCAAGGAGCTGCTGGGCCTGCCTACGAAAGCAACGCTGCAACAGGTCTTGAACGCCCAGGAGACCGAGCGACAGCGCCGGGCAGACCTCGCGGCCCGCGAGCCGGACAAGAACCTCACATGGTGGAACTACCCCGTGCCGTCGCTCGAGGAGCACTGGTTGTTCATTGACACGGTCACCGGCCTGCCGGTGAAGCCCGAACTGCACAACGAACGGTGGCACCGCATCCGCCGCTGGGTCGACGACAATGACCCGGAAAACGCGTGGCCGCGCACGATCGTGTACCGCAACCTCCGCCATCACGCGGCAACCAAGTGGTTCCACGAGGAGCTCGGCGAGTCCTGGGAGGTGGTCGCCCAGTACCTCGGCGACAAGCTCACCACCATCCTGAACCACTACGTCAGGGCCGGTGAGGACGCCCTCCGGGACTCCGTCAGCAAACTGGCAACCCTGTGAAGCGATGCATAGGCGGCGGTATGACGCACAGATTCGGCGGTGCCGACGGGTCGTCTCCCCAGCGCACGGACTGGATCATCGCGGCCGAACGGTGCATTCGCAGTAGGCCCGTCGGTGTGCAGGCTAGTTGTGTCGTCGGCTGAAGAGGGCCGGTCGGATCGCGCTTCTTACGCCAAGTCCTGGGTGATCCCGCCAAACAAGCCCATGACCGTCGGTGGCACGTCGTCGGGCAGAGCGTCAACTGTGGTAGCCCAGAGATGGAGCAGGGTCTCGTGCTTGCGATCCCAGGCCTCCCAGGCCTTCCCGAGAGCCGGCCACTCAAAGCGGGCACCGACGGACCGGAATGCGTTCGCGAGGGTTAACGGCACACCCATCAGTGCGAGCGCGACGATCGGAGAGTCCCCGAGCGTCGGGTCCGGCATGTTGATGCCAGTGAGCGGATCGAACTGGTCGATGGTCGCGTCAATCAATGCCGTCTCCATGCCGTGGATGTTCGCTGCGTGGCCGCGTACCAAGAACTCGCCCACTCCCGCAAACTCGCCACTTAGGTACTTCTCGGCCAGCGTCCCCGTTCCAGGGCGACCTTTCTCGCTGACCCTCAGGCCACCCGACTTCGTCTTGGAGATAGTGAAGCCCAGCGCCACCACGCGCTCCCGCACTCGGGCGAGAACCTCGGCATTGTCGGCAACGTCGACGTCGTTCAACTTCGCCTTCCTCGCAAAGACGCTGCGTTGGCGCTCCTTCTCCGAGATGGCGTACATGAGATCGTCGAGGCGGCGCTCGGCGCGCTCCAGCGGCGTCGCTTCCCCATCCATGAGGTACTGCGCACGCAGCCCGAGCTCGACGACGATGCGTCCGACCGAGTGGGGGAGGAAGGCCCTGCGTTGCGAGATGGCGCGGCCGACTACGTCGGCATGCGCCAACGCCGACCGCACGAGCAGAACGGCATGCACGTCGGCCTCTGCCAGCGTGAACTGCAACGGATCCTGGGTTGCCGCAGCGCCCCGCCAGTACTCCTCGGTCGCGGAGCCGGGTGCTGCGCGCCAGCGGTTCTCATCACCGAAGCGGGTCGCCGATGCTGACACGCCTCGCAACCCCGAACCAAGCTGCGCATGGGTGGGAACCGCGTCCATGAAACGGAACCTACTTGTATACACCTCCAGTACAGCCGGGACAGGCCGACAGGGGAGGGCTGGCGGCGCGGCTACGCTCTCTACGACATGTTCTGCTGACGGCCAATGAACCCTCACGTGCGAGGTTCGCGCGAAGCCGGTGCCTGCGACCTGTCTCCGCCAAGATCGCCTCGCGTCTGGCAACGCTCTGTCGTCGGCTGGTCCGCGCGTCCGGCACACGACCGAATGACGTTCCGTCCTGGGCGGTACTTCGAGACGGGTCTGCGACCCCGGGGAGTGCTAAGTGCGGGGTTGGCAGGGGCAGCCGAAAGCGATGTCGCCCAAGCGCTCGGCACTGATCCGTCCACATCGACCGCATTCGGTCCGGTGCGGGTCGTCGGGGAAGGATGGGCTCGTAAGCGGGCCGAGATAGATGAAACCGTTCGAGGATGCGATTTCCTGAGCCTTCTCGTAGGGCACGGGCTCAAACCGGGCGAATGGACCAGCGAGTGCCCGCGATTGCTCGGCCCACCCTCGCCAGTAGCAGGCCCGGCAGGTCGCCTCGTTCCAACTGTTCTTGTCGAGCACATACTCGAAGCGATAGTGAGCGACGATGCCGCAGTGGATGCACCGGGTCAGGAGGTAGTCGTTCGGGTGGGTGAACGACTCCAACGCCTCCAGTCCGCCAGCCCGAAGAATCTTCGCGATGTGGACGTCGCAGTAGGTCGGTCGGCTACGTGTAGTGAACGCAGCAGTCTCGCTGCAGCCCTCGACTGAGCACATCTGATCGACGGGCTTGCGCTGGCGTCGCAGGGCTCTGGGTGGCTTCGGCAGCTTCGGTGGTGTCGGGACCGGACGCCGATCGAGGGGTATCGAGCGCAGCGGGTCGCGCTTAGGTGAAACGCTTGGAGCGGGGTCCGCATCGAGCAGATCTTCGATCAGGGCGAGCGCCTTCCCGTCGAGGCACCGGAGGAAGTCGTCCTCGGTCATGACCTCGATCTGTTGGCCGTTGTCTTGCAGATCGAAGGCCTTGCGAGCCTTGCCGGTCACGTTGGAGTCGGGGCGAAGGACTGCCGGGTTGATGTCGCCGACGACGAGGACGTTGGTCTTCTTCGTCGTGTTTTGCTCCGGGATCGCACCGACTCGGGCGCACTCTTGTCGAGCGATGTCGCGCGTCATTGACATGAGGGTGCCTGTGAAGACCACCACCCGGCCGTAGAGGTAACTGTCTGGGTCGGCGTCCGGGTTGACCTCGATGGGCGTGAAGCCACGGCTGCCCACGCCTGTGGCGACGCTGCCCTGGTGGATGCCGCTGCTCATGCGCCCAATGGACATGCGGTGGGCTGCCGCAAGGTCAGCCAGGTCATCAACGCCCGCCTCGTCGGCGAGGGCTTTGACGATGCCGACGACGCCGAGCGCGTCGGCCAGGGGGTCGTGGTGCTCGCCAACCTCGAAGCCGCAGAACTCCGCCACGAAGGGCAGCCGGTACGTCGGCAGGCTGAGCGCTCGGCGGGCCAGAACCATCGTGCAGAGGAAGCGCATCTCGGGCCACTCGATGTTGTCCACGGCGCAGGCGTAGCGGATCACGCCGATGTCGAAGCCCGCGTTGTGAGCCACCACCACGTCGTCTCCGATGTAGTTCACGATCGCGGGGAGAACGGTTCTCCACCGGTCAGCGTCCCTCACAGACTCGGCGTTGATGCCATGAAGACCCGTGTTGAAGGGGTCGAAGTAGTCGACTTGCTCGGGTGGCCGGATGAGCCAGCGCCGCTTATCTACGGGCTGGCCATTGCGAACCCGAACGAGGCCAACCGCGCAGGGGGAGCCTCGGTATGAATTGGCGGTCTCGAAGTCGATGGCGGTGTAGTCGAGCACAGTCAGGCCGGGGAATGTTCGTCCGCGCGTGCCGCGAACTCCCGGAAGGAAGCGACGTGTGCCGCCCCCGGACGAGTGGCTGCGTCGACGACCACGTTGACGTTCCGTCCCGGTATCCCGTCCGACGCACTCATGACCCAAACAGCGATCGTGTTGCTCACCGACCGTCGGTCGATCGTCGCGATCCCCGGCATGGGCCCGCCTCGCTTTCATGCGCTGTCAATGGTGCGCGCAATTGGAGGCTAGCGAGGACCGGGGCCAGCCGGGGTGCAATGGAAGGAAGCCCGCGCCGACAGGCGGCTACTAGACGCAGCTCCGGGGTCCGCGCCATCCAGCTCTCTATTCCACAACAAGTTGGACCGTGTCGCCTTCCGCAACCACCGAGCCCGCCGGTGGGGACGTGCGGACGACTGCTGCACGGACCGACCGTGGGCCGCCCTGGCCCACGACGTGGGCGACGAGTCCTAGTCCAAGCAATTGGTTTCCCACGGTGCCGTTGGGCTTGCCGATCGCGTAAGGCACGGTGGTGTAGCCCTCAGGCAGCAGTTGCAGTGAGTTGCGGATGGAGTCGAGGTCGCCTCTCCCGAGGGGCTCGAAGACGGTGACCGAGAAGAGCACGTTCTCGTCTGGAACGGCGAAGTACTGCATACAGACTGGGCCAGAGGTCAGCCCTCGCGACCCCATTCCCGAGCAAGCCGGCGCGGTTTGGACGACGGGTGACTCGCCAAGCGGCTGCGCGTCTCGCATGCGCGGCAGCAATGATCTACCTAGGGGCGTTTGGAGGCCGGTCACTCGCAGGGATGACACGCCTTGTCCGAAGGGGGCGTTGCACGTCGGAAACCGGGCAGCGTCGAAGTAGGAGAACACTGTGAACGGTGGGTCGTTGCATTCATCCTTCTGCTCGAGACTCCACGACTGCGGTACCGCCACGACAACTCGGCCCCTACCTACGAGCTGCGCGCCAACCGGTGCCATGGGTTCCGTCGCGGCCAGGCCTGGTTTGCTGGGTTCGGCTTCATCGTCGATCACCTGCTGGGCACCCATTCCCCCGACGACCGTCAGCACGGTCACTGCCACCGCCCCCGCAACGGTCCGACGTGACTTGCGACGGTGAGCGACCTTGCCGCGACGGAGAAGGTCATCAATGGGCAGCGGAGAGTCGGGGACCCGACGGTCCAAGGCCTCGTCGACCCGTTGCAGGATGTCGAAGTCGTTCATTGGGTGCCTCCGTTGCGCAAGTCGGCAAGATTCAAGTCGGTGGAGAGCTGATGGAGGGCACTGGACAGTCGGCTCTTGACCGTGCCCGGGGGTATCCGCAGGGTGTCGGCAGTCTCCCGCTCGCTCAACTGCAGGTAGAACCGCAGAACGACCACCTCACGCTGCACCGGGGTCAGTTGAGCCAGGGCTCGTTGGATGGCGTCTGCTCCATCAACGCCTACTGACTCATCGGGCTCTTCCGTGTCCGGAAGCTGGGCTGTTGGCTTCTCGTCCCACCAGTGCCGCCGGTGGCTGTCGCGGTGAGCGTTGACGAGGATTCGGGACACATACGCATCGCGGTTCGTGGCTCGCTCGACCTTCGCCCACGCAACGTAGGCCCGCAGCAGAGTCGTCTGGGCCAGGTCTTCGGCTTCTTGTCCCGAGCAGCCCAAGAACAGAGCAGAGCGCAGGAGCGTCTGCCACCGAGCACGGGCGTACTCAGAGAAGTCGTCGTCCTTGGTCACAGCGCTCCCGATGCTCGTGAGGTCCTCAACCTATAGACGAGGTGGCGCAGGCAATCGGTTCGAACTCCCCTTCATTGCTGACACCGACAGCGGTAGATGAGCGGCCCTTCCCGGTAGGCGTCACGGATCGCGGCAATCGTTCGGGCCTGGGCGCGGCTGACGGGCTTCCCGGAGCTGACCCGACGAAAGGATAAGTACGCCTCCCGTCTGAGCGGATCGTGCCAGGTTCACCTGCCCTCGCGCCCAACGAGGCACACTGTTGTCGTGATGGTCCTCGCCCTCGTTTTAGTCGGTGGTTCGGTCGCCCTCGTGGTCCTTACTGGCCTCGGCGCACACCAGCGCGGACAGGCGCTCCTCCCGGCCTCGCTTGCCGGGCTGGCCTTTCCAGTGACCTGGCTCGTTTGGTATCTACGCGATGAACGTCCTCATCGCGATGCCCGCCAGCGCCACCAGGCTTGAGCCCAAAGCTGCTCCTGGCAGCATCGACGTGACCGCGACCCTGAGCTCGCTCATCAAGCAGCCAAGGAGATCCACCGATCCGGATCGCGGCGGAATGACTCAGCCGCCCAATGCTCCGACAGAGCCAGTGGACGTCCCGGTTGACCTGGCCAAGGCTCTACTGAAAGGGCATGCCCGCACGAACTACGCTTATCACCCTTGGGAGCGAGGGAACTTGTCTGTCAACTTGTCGACGGACTGCCGGATGGCGTGAAGAGTCCCGAAGTGCCTAGCAGTGGTCTCGCGCAGGTCGTCAAAGTCGAACCGGAACTCAGTGGGCTCGACAGGACCGAAGGGCCCGTCGTACTCAATGCGGATGGTGTGAGCCATTGGCTCCGTCTTGTTCACCAGCTCAGGCGATCCACCCAGAGTCCAATCAAGTTGATGGCCTGGAGCCAACGAGGCCAATCCCCGTTCAAGTTTCGGCCGTACCCGATCGATGAACTCACTAGCGCGCTGATCGGCGGGCAGGGGTGGATCGATGTGCACCCGAACATTTCGAGCCATGGTCGGGCCAGAGTTCCCAAGCACGAAACCGAGACCCCAGCCGTTGTCCGCGGACACGCGGAAGTCCGCCCACACGTAGGGCTGGGCGGCAGCTTCGGCAATCTCTCGCTGCAGCTTCGTTTGTCGCTGCATCTCGCGGACCTGGAGCCATACGAACACGCCCGAGACCAAAGCGGCAGCGGCCGCTGTTGCGGCGATCGTCGTCTCCATAAGCATCACCTTAGGCATTTTCTTCACCTCCGCGCGCCATTCGAGCGCGTCGCTCGACGGGCCGGCAGGACGGTCCTGGGTTGCTCAGAAGCGCATCGGCAATTGGACCGTCGTTCGGTCCATCGCCGGGATGATGGCGGCGGAATGGGGCACCCTCGGGAGCCCGGATCGCGGCACGAGCTTCCCTTCGTTGAGACGTCAGATGAGCCTTACCGGGCCAACGTGCTCCACAGCGGTCAGGATCCGGTCGTGAAGGACTGCTTTCATCGCGGGTAGATCACTGAGAGGGAACCAGCGGACCTCCAGCGATTCGTCGTCCGCTGCGTACGGGGTCCCACCGAGATACCGGCAGCGGAATGTGTGGTCGAGGTATTGAGCGTGGTCACCGTTCACGTGGACGGTCGGATCGGTGACGTTCACCCAGACCAGTTCCTCGACGAGACAGAGGATCCCAGTCTCTTCGAGCACTTCGCGAACCGCTGCCCGGGCCGGATGCTCGCCGGGATCGACTATGCCGGTCACGGGCGCCCAGGAGCCATTGTCGGAACGCCGAACCAATAGGACCGCGTCGTCATTGAGGACGACGGACGTCACGCCTGGCAGCCACAGAAGGTCGTGGCCGATCTGTTCGCGTAGGCGAAGGACGAAATCTGGAACGGGCACATCGTCACGGTAATGGCGCGACTCGACGAGGCCCGGCAACGAGCACGTCTCCAGGCAATCGACACCGACGGATCATCGGCAGATCGGCACGCCTGCACGCGCCGGAATGGGCGCTGCCGCTTCGCGGCGGTATGACGCGCTTTGAGGTCGGCACAGCCCATCAGCGAGCAGCGACGTGGAGCACGATTCGGATCTACGCAGACCTGCTCCCGACCGTCGTCCTCGCCCGGGGGCAGGTCGTGGTAGCGAGGAACGGGTCAGATAATCAGCGGACGCGAACGATCCGGGCTGGACTAGGCTCCGAGCTCCCCACCTCGTTGGTCGCGCGGACAGTAAAGCGGTAACGCCCTGCTTTCATCTTGCGCAGGACGAGGCTCGTGGCCGTCGCGGCGACCTTCTTTGACTTGCTCTTCCACGACACCACGTAACCAGTGATCGGCGCCCCGTTGCCGTCGGCCGCGGTCCACCTCAAAGTGATCGTCGACTTCTTGACCGCGGCCGTCAGGGCTGCCATGCGCAGCGGAGCCCCTGCAGGCGTGATGGCGTTGCTCGGCTCGCTTGCCCCAGACGTGCCACGAGCATTCGTGGTAGCCACGGTGAACGTGTAGGTGGCGCCATTGGTGAGGTCCGTGACCGTGGCACCGGTCGCGGGCGCAGCGGCCGTCACGGTGCGACCCCCGGGGAGGACGGTGATGAGGTAGCTCTTGGGCGACGCGCCACCGTCGTCAGCAGGAGGTGACCAGGCGAGGCGGGCGGAACGATCGCCGCGCTGCGCGGTGATATTCGTCGGCGCCGACGGCAGCCCGGACGGGGTCACCTGGTTCGATGGGGACGACGCCGGCGAGGTGCCGACCGAGTTCGTCGCAGCGACGGTGAACGTGTAGGCCGTGCCGTTCGTAAGCCCGGTGACCTCCGCGCTGGTAGCCCCGCCGCTGACCGTCGAGCTCGCGCCTGCCGGAGACGAAGTGACGGTGTAGCCAGTGATCGGCTGGTCACTGGACGGTGCCGTCCACGAGACGGTGGCAGCAGCGTCGCCGGCGGTGGCCTGGACACCGGTCGGTGCGGCGGGCACCGAGTCGCCGTACCGGACCTGAAGCTTCTTCGCGGCGTCGGTGAAAAAGTTGCTGTTCCCGACGGTATCGGTCAGCGGGTAGAGCCGCACAGACCACGTGCCCGGGGCGACGCTGTCGGGCATCGTCACCGTGCGCGAGTAGACACCGTCAGTCGCAGAGCCGGAGACCCGATCCATCCGCCCGAACCCCTGAGTCTGCGAGGTGGTCTCGGAGGAGATGATCATAAACGGGTCGTTGCTGTCGAGGCCGCTCTCGTCGGTGATCCGGGCGGTCACGGTGACGGACTTCGCGCCAGTCGAGAGGTCGATGCGATCCGGGGTGAAGTCGAAGCTTTCGATCTTCGGAGCGGTGGTGTCAGGCGCCGCGACGGCGGCGGGCGCGGTGGTCAGGCCGGCCGCGGCCGTACCGAAGGCGAGGAGCGCAGCGAGCGCGGGTCGGGTGAGGAACACGATCAAAGGTTAAGAGGCGACTCAGGCCTCCGGGAGGCGAACCGGGATATCCGGGCACGGTCAGGACTGCCGGGCTCGGAACGACGGCTCGGGCAACCGCTATGGGGCACGAAGACTGGTTACGCCGGTACGCGGCGCAATGACTGCGGTGCGCGGCCCGGATCCGAGTTGTTCCCGTAGCGACGCTGACGAGGTCGGCACCGCCCCGGCAAGGTCACCCGCTGATCGATCGAGAGTAACCACGACGCGGCGGCCCCACCGCTCGGCGTAGC
>JAOPXC010000374.1 GCA_025965335.1 Nocardioides sp.
AGGCCGCACACCATCGGGTGGTGGTCGGAGCGCGCGGTGTTCGACCGGAGCACGTCGCCGAGCGACACGATCTCCTTGTCGAGGTTGGGGATCTCGATGCCGATCGCGGACTTGCCCGGGATCGGGCTGAGGATCCGCACGTCGGCCGACGCCACGGCGTACGCGATGTTCTTCGACAGCGCGGTGACCTTCTCGATCTTCACCGCGGGGCCGACCTCGACCTCGTAGCGCGTCACGGTCGGGCCACGCGTGTAGCCGGTGACCTGGGCGTCGATGCCGAACTCCTCGAGCACCTGGGTGAGTCGCTCGACGACCGCGTCGCTCGCGCGGGAGCGGGCCTTGTGGACCGAGCCCGGCTTGAGGACCTCGTTGGCCGGCAGGGAGTACGTCACGTCACCCGAGAGCGCGAGCTGCTCCACGCGCTGTGGGAGCGGCGAGTGCGGCGGCGGCTCGAGCTCGCCCTTCTCGCTGCCTTGGCCTCGTTGGTCGACCTTGTCGAGACCGTCCGGCGCGAAGGGGTCGAAGATCTCGAGTCCGGAGTCGTCGTTCTCCACCATCAGCTCGGGGTCGACCCTGCGGCTGCGCTTGCGAAGCTCTCGGTCCGAGAGCACCGGCGAGTCGTACGCGGGATCGCCGGTCGGGGGGTCGATCTCGATGTCGTCGGTCGTGACGGACGCGTCGTTGTGCCGGCCGAGGATCCGGTCGCGCAGGTGTCCGAGGCGTTGGGGCACGAGATAGATCGGGGTCGCGGTGATCACCAGCAGACCGAAGAGTGACATCAGCACCAGCAGCGGGACCACGACGTACGTCGTGCGCAGCAGGTCGAGGAGCAGGGACGAGACGACGAACCCGATCGCTCCCCCGGCGCTCTGCAGGTCGCTCGCGTCGCCGAGGACGGGTTGGGGGTTGCCGTTGGCGATGTGCACGATGCCGAGGACACCCAGGGCCAGCGCGGCCCAGCCGACGATCTGCCGGCCGGCGGGACCGTTCTGGATCGGGTTGCGCATGGTGCGCCAGCCGACCTGGACGAGCGCGAGCGGGACGAGCCAGCCGACCTTGCCGACCGATCCGGCGACGACCGTGCGGAAGAAGTCCATGACCCCGCCCGGGATCTGCCACCAGACGGCCGCGCCGACCACGACGGCAAGGCCGAACAGGAACAGGCCGGCACCGTCACGACGGTGCTCCGGCTCGAGGTCGCGGGCACTGCGGCCGATGCTGCGCGCGGTGGCGCCCACCGCGTGGGCAATGGCGACCCAGACCGCGGCGATGCCTCGGAACAGCGCGCCGAAGCCGCGTGAGATCGGGCCGGGCCCGTTGCGGACCGCGCGAGGAGCCGGGCGTCGCGAGCGCGCGGCGGGCCGACGCTTGGCCGGTCGCTTCGCGGTCGAGCGGCTCCTGCCGCGGCCAGAGGCGGGGCGTTTGCGGGTACTCCGGGATCGGGTGCTCGAGCCGCCGCGACCGGTGGTTCCTGATCCGGACGAGGACGTGCTCTTGCTCCGCGACCCCGGCGGGGAAGACGTACGGGTCGCCATGTGACCAACGTAGGCCACAGTCACTCCAGTCACACGCATCACACGAGGCGTGTCTTCCGGGGCTGGAGCGACGCTCCACGGCCGCCGACTTTCGTCCTCGTTCGCCGGAAATGGTCCCGCGCAGGGGCGATCCGTCAGCAGAACGTTGCGTCATGGGACTGGACCCGGGCGGGGCGCGTCCCTAGGGTGCCCGGGGTGGCGCTTTTTCACAGCAACCACCCAGACACCCACACTCGGAGGGAAATCAAATCGTGAAACTTCTCGGGCAAGGGCTCAGCCTTGCGCTTCTCGGGGCCGGTCTCGCGGCCGTCCCAGCACTCCAGACACCGGCGGCAGGGACACCGTCGCCCGAAACCCATCGCAGCACCGTCCGGGAGCTTCGCGCCCAGTCCCAGGGAGCCGTCGCCGTCACCGGTGAGTCCGCGACGGGCAAGGTCGGGTTCGTTCGCGTCGCCAGGGGCGGCGACCTGTTGCCGTCCAACGACGGCAAGCCGGCCGACAAGGCGGCCGCCTTCCTGACCGACTTCGCGGGCCTGTTCGGCGCGAAGGACGCCCAGCTGGTGAAGGCGGCCGAGTCGAGCAGCGCGTACGGCACCACCGTGAGCTACGTGCAGAAGTTCCACGGCGTGCCCGTGTTCGGGGCCGAGATCCGGGTCAACCTCGACAAGCAGGGTGACATCACGTCGGCCAACGGCTACGCCGCGCCGGGCCTGGGACTGTCGACCGCACCGGCCCTGTCCACCGCCGAGGCTGCCGGTCGAGCGGTCGCCACCGTTCGTCCGGCGTCCGCGGGTCACGGCGCCACCGATCGCTCCGGCGTCCGGGCGCTCAACAACGACCTGATGATCTACCGCATGGGCGCGACCCACGGTGAGAAGGGCACGGCCAAGCTGGTCTACGTCGTCGAGGTCGGCAACGACCGGAACGTCCGCGACATGGTCTTCATCGACGCGCAGACCGGGAAGCTGGTCAACAGGTACTCCCTGGTCCACGACGCACTCGAGCGTCACCTCGTCGAAGCCAACGGCTCGTCGAACCCCGCGACGTTCACGAACGTCTGGAACGAGGGCGACCCGTTCCCCGGAGCGCTCAACCAGGACCAGCAGAACGAGGTCAACTTCACCGGAGACGCGTACTGGTTCTTCAAGGACGTCTTCGCCCGTGACTCCTACGACGGCCTGGGCCACTCGATGACCACGGTCAACAACGACGGTCGGATCAACTGTCCCAACGCCAACTGGAACGGCTCGACCACCAACTACTGCAACGGCGTGACCGCGGACGACGTGGTCGCCCACGAGTGGGGACACGCGTACACGGAGTACACCCACGGTCTGATCTACCAGTGGCAGTCGGGCGCGCTCAACGAGTCCTACTCCGACATCTGGGGCGAGACGGTCGACCTGATCAACGGCAAGCTGGACGCTGGCGAGGGTGACATCACGACCCCGCGCCCGGTCGGAGCCTGCTCGACGCACAGCCCGGCTCTCCCGATCGTCAAGATCAACTCCCCCGCCGAGATCGCGAAGATCTGCTTCGCGGGCGCCGCCAGCTTCGGCCCGCAGCTCACCTCGAGTGGGCTGACGGCCGACATCGTGCAGGGTCTCGACGACGCGGCCGACGGCAGCGCGACCAATGGGTGCAGCGCCCTCACCAACGCGGCCGCGGTGCAGGGCAAGATCGCGCTGATCGACCGCGGGGTCTGTGGCTTCGCCGTGAAGACGAAGAACGCCCAGAACGCCGGCGCGGTCGGCGTCGTGATCGGCAACACCGTCGAGGCGGTCAACGGGATGGCGGGTGTCGACAACACGATCACCATCCCGACCGCGATGGTCAAGAAGTCCGATCGCGACCGGATCGTCTCGAAGCTGAGTCCCGGACCGGTCAACGTGACCATGAAGGACGGGTCCTCGGCTGTGAAGAGCGACTCGTACCGCTGGCTGATGGGCGAGAAGGCCACCGCCTTCGGCGGCGCGATCCGCGACCTGTGGTCACCGACCTGCTACGGCGACCCGGGCAAGGTCAGTGACGAGGAGTACTACTGCGCCACCGACGACGGTGGCGGTGTCCACTCGAACTCGGGGGTGCCCAACCACGGGTATGCGCTGGTCGTGGACGGCGGCACCTACAACGGAGTGAGCGTCGCCGGGATCGGCCTGGACAAGGCGGCGAACATCTACTTCCGTGCGATGACCGCCTACCAGACCCCGACGACCGACTTCGCCGACCACGCCGACTCGCTGGAGGCGGCGTGCACCGATCTCATCGGACAACCCATCAAGAAGGTGACCGTCGAGCCGGGCGCCACGCCGGCCGCGGCGGTCCCGATCACGGCAGCCGACTGCGGCTCCGTGCACGCCATGACCCAGGCGGTGGAACTGCGCACGAAGCCGGTGCAGTGCAACTTCCAGCCGATGCTGGACCCGAACGCACCGTCGGTCTGCGGAGCCGGCGCCAAGCAGAACGTCGTCTGGCAGGACGGGTTCCAAGGTGGTCTGAGCAACTGGACGGCCGAGCAGGAGGTCGTCTTCGCGGGTGGCAACGGGTTCCCCTGGGACACGAGAACGGTGGCCGGTCACGCTGGTGCCGTCGCCTTCGCACCGGACCCCACCGAGGGCAACTGCTCTGGGGCAGCCGGCGACGTCTCGAGTCGCGACTCGATCATCAGCCCGGTGATCGCGATGCCAGGCACCTCGACGAAGTCCCCGCGACTGACGTTCGACCACTCGATGGCCAGCGAGGCCCTGTACGACGGCGGCAACGTCAAGATCAGGGTCAACGGTGCCGCCGGCTGGACGCTGATCCCCGCGTCGGCGTACCTCTTCAACCCACCGGGGGCCACGATGGCCTCGGCGGCGACCAACACCAGCCCGCTGGCGGGTCAGGTCGGCTTCACCGGCACCGACGGTGGCGAGCTCGAGAGCCAGTGGGGGCAGTCGCAGATCGACCTGAGCAAGGTCGGCGTGGCCCCGGGCGCCAACATCCAGCTGCGCTTCGACTTCGGTCGGGACGGCTGCGGCGGGCTGACCGGCTGGTCCGTGGACAACGTCACCGTCTCCACCTGCAAGACGAAGGGTGCGGGCCGCGTCGAGCAGGGGCCGGCCCGCTCGGCCGCTCGCACCGGATCGAAGGTCGGCACTCCCTAGCTGCCAAGAGCACCAGAGGCCCCGCCGGACTCACGTCCGGCGGGGCCTGTCGCCGTCGTGCTCGCCGCGACCTGACGGGTGACCCGCCGGGTGCTCGATCGTCGGGCCGCGCGAAACTCAGGCTTCGATGACGACCGGGATGATCATCGGCCGACGCCGATGCGTGTTGTTGACCCAGCGGCCCACGACGCGACGGACGGTCTGCTG
>JAOPXC010000377.1 GCA_025965335.1 Nocardioides sp.
CGAGGACGGCAGGCTGAGCGAGATCGAGGGCACCGAGCGCGAGATTCCGGCCGAGCTGGTGCTTCTTGCCATGGGTTTCGTCGGTCCCGAGCGGGCCGGCCTGGTCGAGCAGCTCGGCGTGGACCTCGACGAGCGCGGCAACGTCGCGCGCGACTCGGCGTACATGACGTCGGTCTCGGGGGTGTTCGCCGCCGGTGACGCCGGTCGGGGGCAGTCCCTGATCGTCTGGGCGATCGCGGAGGGCCGCGCGGCTGCGTCCGCCGTCGACCAGTACCTCACCGGGTCCACCACGCTCCCGTCACCGATCCCGCCGACGGAGCGCCCGCTGGTCGTCTGAACCGCGCGTTGTTGGAACGATCAAAACAGCGCTAGGCTCGCACCGTGCGAAGAGCCAAGATCGTCTGCACCCTGGGCCCTGCGACCGCGTCCTCGAGGCGGATCCGGGAGCTCGTGTACGCCGGGATGGATGTGGCCCGGCTGAACATGAGCCACGGCACCCACGCGGACCATGCCGAGGCCTATCGCCTGGTGCGTGAGGCCTCCGACGCCAGCGGCCACGGGGTCGGCATCCTCGCGGACCTCCAGGGCCCCAAGATCCGCCTCGAGACGTTCGCGGACGGGCCGGTCCTGCTGCGGCGCGGCCAGGCATGGACGATCACCACCCGCGACGTGCCCGGCGACATCGTCGAGGCCGGCACGACGTACAAGGGTCTGCCCGGCGACGTGGCGGTCGGCGACCCGATCCTGGTCGACGACGGCAAGGTCCGGCTCCGGGTGACCGGGGTCGACGGGCCGGACGTCCACACCGAGGTGCTCGTGGGGGGCACGGTGAGCAACCACAAGGGGATCAACCTCCCCGGTGTCGCGGTGTCGGTGCCGGCGCTCTCGGAGAAGGACATCGAGGACCTCCGCTTCGCACTCCACCTCACGGTCGACTTCATCGCGCTCAGCTTCGTGCGCGACGCCAAGGACGCCGAGGACGTGCGCGCGATCATGCGCGAGGAGGGCGTGATTCTTCCGATCATCGCCAAGATCGAGAAGCCGCAGGCGATCGAGAACCTCGACGAGGTCATAGCGGCGTTCGACGGCTTCATGGTCGCCCGCGGCGACCTCGCCGTGGAGTGCCCGCTCGAGGAAGTGCCCTTCCTGCAGAAGCAGGTGGTGCGCAAGGCCCGGCTCAACGCCAAGCCGGTCATCGTCGCGACCCAGATGCTGGAGTCGATGATCGGCAACCCGGCTCCCACCCGTGCCGAGGCATCCGACGTCGCCAACGCGGTGCTCGACGGAGCCGACGCGGTGATGCTGTCCGGTGAGACGAGCGTGGGGGAGTACCCCGTCCACACCGTCGAGACCATGGCCCGGATCATCACCGCGACGGAGAAGCACGCCATCGAGTCGTCCGATGCCGGCGTCTTCGCCCCGATCGACTGGGATCCGCACACCAAGTCCGGCGTGATCACCAAGGCCGCCGAGGAGGTTGCCGAGCGGGTGGGCGCGAAGTACGTCGTGGCCTTCACCCAGAGCGGCGACTCCGCGCGCCGGATGTCCAGGCTGCGCGGTCCGGTCCCGCTGCTCGCGTTCACCCCCGAGGCTTCGGTGCGCTCCCAGCTGGCGCTGTCGTGGGGCGTCGAGACCTTCAAGACCCACAGGGTCGAGCACACCGACGAGATGGTCCGCCAGGTCGACGAGCAGCTCCTTCAGATCGGCCGCGTCGAGCAGGGCGACCTCGTCGTGATCGTCGCCGGCGCCCCGCCCGGCATCCCCGGCTCGACCAACGCGTTGCGCATCCACCGGATGGGCGACGCGATCAACGGGGTCGCTCCGGCCTACCGCCGCAGCTGACGGCCGCCCCTCAACGCCGAGCCCGGCCGCGGCCCCCGCTAGAGCCGCCGGCGTCACGTCACAAGGTGCCCCGGGTGGGATTCGAACCCACACTGGATGGTGTTTGAGACCATTGACTCTGCCGTTGGTCTACCGGGGCGCAACGGTCGCTAACCGTACCCACCGACCCCTCGGCCCTGCCACTTGGCTAATGTCTACCGAGCAACTACAGTTTCAAACGCAAGGCAACTCGGATGGCATTGGAGGCAGGCATGTTCAAGCCCTGGCGGTGGACCCGGTCCAGCAACGAGCGGGCGGTGGCCAACGCCCGCGTCGCAGCCATCGAGTGCAGCCGGAGACGCGTCGAACGGGCCGACGTGGAGCTCTACCTCAGCCAGCATGCGGTGCCGCGGGCGGCGGCGGCGCCCAGGGCGGCACAGCACCCCGCACGAAACGTGGTCTGAGCGGCAGGTGCGTCCGAGGGGCCGCTAGCCTGTCGCCGTGACCGAGCCCGCGACCGCCCCCACGCGCACCGTGGTGATCGCCGAGGACGAGGTGCTGATCCGGATGGATCTCGCCGAGATGCTCACCGAAGACGGGTACGACGTCGTCGGCCAGGCCGGCGACGGCGCCACCGCCATCGAGCTGGCCGAACGGCTGCGCCCCGACCTGGTCATCGTGGACGTCAAGATGCCGGTCCTCGACGGCATCGCCGCCGCCGAGAGCATCGCCAGCCAGCGCATCGCCCCCGTCGTGATCCTGACCGCCTTCTCGCAGCGTGACCTGGTCGAGCGGGCCCGGGACGCCGGGGCCATGGCCTACCTCGTCAAACCGTTCTCCAAGACCGACCTGTTGCCGGCGATCGAGATGGCGGTCAGCCGCTTCGCCGAGCTGTCCCAGCTGGAGGCCGAGGTCGCCGACCTCACCGAGCGGCTGGAGACCCGCAAGGCCGTCGAGCGGGCCAAGAGCGTGCTCCAGGAGCAGCTCAGCCTGTCGGAGCCGGAGGCGTTCCGCTGGATCCAGAAGACCGCCATGGACCTCCGCCTGTCGATGCGTCAGGTCGCCGACGGGGTCATCGAGCACGGCCCCGGCATCGCCGCGACCTGACCGCCGGGTCACCGCAAGGGATCCGGGGCATTCCGGGCCGGTCACGTCTCGGTAACGGCCACGTTCCGGCGCCGCGGGCGAGACCACGATGTGGCGCCAATCGGGCTCCGTCCCCCTAGACTGCCGGGCAGCGTCCAGCCGGGTGCGCTGGGAGGAGGACCGACTTGAAGTCTCGAATCCACGGGAGTGGCCTCCCACTCCGGGGCGGTGGCCGCCCAGTCCGCAAGCGGACGCCGGGCAGCGCCGACACGCGAAGGTGGGTCGGCGGCCTCGTCGGCCTGATCGCGACCCTGCTGCTGGCCCCGCTCGCCCTGATCATGTCCGCGTCGCCCGCCGGCGCGGTCGACGTCCTCTGCGCACCCAAACCCGGCGAGAGCGCCTGCATCTCCGGCACGCTGCGCACCGAGACCGGGGTCCTCCCGAACGTCACGATCAAGGTGACCCCGGAGACCGGCGCGCCGCTCACCGCCACCACCAGCGAGACCGGCAAGTGGAGCGTCGAGGTCACCCAGGAGGGCAGCTACACCGTCACGATCGACGAGGCGACCCTGCCGAAGGACCTGGTGACCACCGGTGAGGTCGTCGTCAAGGCGCAGTTCGGCAAGACGTCGCCCGCCCTGATCGAGATCCGCACCCAGAGCTACGACGCGTCCACCAGCAAGGTCGACGAACTCATCCAGAGCGCCGCCAGCGGACTGCGCCTCGGCCTCCTGCTCGCGCTCGCGTCCGTCGGGCTCTCGCTCATCTACGGCACCACGGGCCTCTCCAACTTCGCCCATGCCGAACTGGTGACGCTCGGCGGCATGGTCGGTTACGGCCTGATCAACGTCCAGGGCATCAACATCTGGCTCGGAGGACTGCTGGTGGTGGTGATCTGCGGGGCCGGCGGCTGGGTCCAGGACCGGCTGATGTGGCAACCCCTCCGGCGGCGGGGCCTCGGCCTGACCCAGCTGATGATCGTGACGATCGGTCTGTCCCTCGCGCTCCAGTACTCCTTCCAGTACATCGTCGGCGCCCAGACCGTGCGCGTCCTCATCGACAACCCGACCGTGCACAAGATCGGCCCGATCACGCTCACCAACCAGTCGTACGTCGCCATGGCGATCTCGGTCGTCGTGCTGGCGGGCGTCGGCTACGCGTTGCTGCGCACCCGGGTCGGCCGGGCGACGCGCGCCGTGTCCGACAACCCGGCCCTGGCCGCGGCGTCCGGCATCGACGTGGACAAGGTGATCCGGCTCGTGTGGACGGTCGCCGCCGCCCTGGCCGGCCTGTCCGGGCTGCTCTACGCGCTGGTCACCAACGGCATCAAGTGGGACTCCGGTCTCCAGATCCTGCTGCTGCTCTTCGCCGCGGTGACGCTCGGAGGGCTCGGTACGGCGTTCGGCGCCCTGATCGGCTCCCTGATCATCGGCCTGGTGGTGGAGCTCGCTCCGGTGCTCGGGATGCCAGGAGACTTCAAGTACGCCACCGCGCTCCTCATTCTCATCCTGCTCTTGCTCGTGCGGCCCCAGGGTCTGCTCGGCAAGCCCCAGCGGGTCGGCTAAGGGAGAACAGTCATGGACACCATTCAGTCGATCCTCAACGCCATGCTCCGCGAGGCGGTCTCCCCCCAGACCGCCGCGGTGGCCATCGCTGTCATCGGGCTCAACATCCACTTCGGCTTCACCGGCCTGCTCAACATGGGGCAGTCGGCCTTCATGCTGCTCGGCGCCTACGGCTTCGCCATCTCGATCACCCACGGGCTCCCGTTGGTCGTGGCGATCCTGATCGGCCTGGCAGCCGCCTTCGTGTTCGCCCTGGTGCTCGGCATGCCGACGCTGAAGCTGCGCGGCGACTATCTCGCGATCGTGACGATCTCGGCCGCCGAGATCATCAGGTACGTCGGACGCTCGGCGAAGCTGACCGACTTCACCGGCGCCGCCCAGGGCATCCCCGGTTCGCAGTACCGCGACCCGTTCACCAAGCTCTCTCCCTTCGGCAACGGGTCGACGCAGCTGATGCCGTTCAACTACCACGACGTGGCCGGCGGTGCCGCCTGGGTGACCATCCTCGGTCTCGTTCTCGTGGCGGCCTGCGTCACGGGGATCGTGGCCGCGGGTCGTCGCCTCGAGGGGCTGACCCGCAACGTCGCCGTGGTCGGCCTCAGCGTCCTGGGCGTCGTCCTGGCCCTGTTCCTGGCACCCGTGACGAACCAGAACACCGGTGTCCGCGGCTGGTGGTTCACCGGGGTGGCCTGGGTCCTCGTGGGCCTCAGCACCTACGCCGTGTACAAGCTGGTCACGAGTCCCTGGGGCCGGACGCTCAAGGGCATCCGGGAGGACGAGGACGCGATCCGCAGCCTCGGCAAGAACGTGTTCGCCATCAAGATGCAGGCGCTGGTGATCGGCGGTCTCTTCGGTGCTGTCGGCGGGATCATGTACGTCCTGCCGGCCACCGTGCAGCCCGACTCGATGGGCCGCTCGCTGACGTTCTTCTGCTACACCGCGCTCCTGCTCGGCGGCGCGGCCAGCATCTTCGGACCGGTCCTCGGGTCGCTGCTGTTCTTCGTGGCGCGCGCGTTCATCATCGCCGCGACGAACGCCTACGTGCCCGACTCGGTGATGAGCACCCAGCAGACGTCGCAGTTCGCGTTTATCGTGGTAGGCGTCGCGCTGATGCTCCTGGTGATCTTCCGACCACAAGGAATCCTCGGCAACAAGAGGGAGCTCCGGTTCAATGTCTGAGTCCACCGTCTCCGCGGCCGGTCTGGCCGACCCCGCCGGCCGCCGCGCCCTGATGGCGGGGGTCGACGCCGTGCCGGGCTCCGCCAAGCCCGACCCGATCCTCGAGGTCCAGAAGATCGTGCGCCAGTTCGGGGGCATGACCGCCGTCGACGTCGACCACCTCGAGGTCCAGCGCGGCATCATCACCGCCCTGATCGGCCCCAACGGCGCCGGGAAGACCACGTTCTTCAACCTGATCACCGGCTTCGACCGGCCCTCGTCGGCCCGCACCGGCGCGCACTGGTCGTTCGACGGCGCGAAGCTCGACAAGACGTCGGCATCCAGCGTCGCGAGGGCCGGCATGGTCCGCACCTTCCAGCTCACCAAGGCCCTGAACCGGATGACGGTGATGGACAACATGATGCTCGGCGCGCAGAACCAGGAGGGCGAGAACCTCCTGAAGTCACTGTTCAAGCCGCTGTGGGCTCGCCAGGAGCGGGAGATCGAGGAGAAGGCCAAGGACCTCCTGGACCGATTCAAGCTTCTGGAGAAGAAGGACGACTACGCCGGCAGCCTCTCCGGAGGCCAGCGGAAGCTGCTCGAGATGGCCCGGGCGCTGATGAGCGACCCGAAGATGATCATGCTCGACGAGCCGATGGCCGGCGTGAACCCCGCGCTCACGCAGTCCCTGCTCGGCCACATCCAGAGCCTCCGTGACGAGGGGATGACCGTGCTGTTCGTGGAGCACGACATGCACGTCGTGCGCCACATCTCCGACTGGGTCGTGGTCATGGCCGAGGGGCGGCTGGTGGCCGAGGGCACCGCCGACACCGTGATGGCGAACCCGGCGGTGATCGACGCCTACCTCGGCGCGCACCACGAGACCGACCTGGGCGACGATGAGCTGCTGAGCGACGACGCGATGCAGGAGATCGCCCAGGAAGTGGCCGCCGAGGCCGAGCACGAGGGAGGCAAGTCGTGACGCAGACCCAGTCCAGCCCGCAGACGGCCCAACAGGCCGTGGTGGAGGCCAAGGATGTCGTCGCCGGCTACCTGCCCGGCGTGAACATCCTCAACGGCTGCAGCCTGGTGGCCTACCCGGGCGAGATGATCGGCATCATCGGCCCCAACGGTGCCGGCAAGTCCACCCTGCTCAAGGCCATGTTCGGCCTGGTGAAGGTCCACTCCGGCACCGTGATGCTGGGTGACCGTGACATCACCAACCTCCGTGCCAACCATCTCGTGGAGATGGGCGTGGGGTTCGTGCCCCAGAACAACAACGTCTTCCCCTCGCTGAGCATCGAGGAGAATCTCCGGATGGGACTCTTCCTGCGTCCCCGCAAGGTCCAGGAGCGGCTCAGGGCGATGTGGGACCTGTTCCCGGTCCTGCACGACCGCCGCAACCAGAGCGCCGGCGCCCTCTCGGGGGGCGAGCGTCAGTCGCTGGCCATGGCCCGCGCGCTGATGATGGAGCCCTCGGTGCTGCTGCTCGACGAGCCGTCGGCCGGGCTGTCCCCGGTGCGCCAGGACGAGACGTTCCTGCGCACCCGGCGAATCAACAAGACCGGTGTCTGCGTCGTCATGGTCGAGCAGAACGCCCGGCGCTGCCTGCAGATCTGCGACCGCGGCTACGTGCTCGACCAGGGTCGTGACGCGTACAGCGGCACCGGGCGCGAGCTCGCCAAGGACCCCAAGGTCATCGAGCTCTACCTCGGCACGCTCGCCGAGGACGTCGAGTCCGAGAGCCACGAGGGTCACTGACCGCCCGTCGGGCACCCGGGCCGAGACCCACCAGGCAACGCAAGCCAGCGGGGCCCCGGCCCTGAGGTCCGGGGCCCCGCTGGTGGTGCTGGTGATCGGTCAGGAGCGACCGGTCACTTCTTGGAGCCCTCGACAGTGCCGGTGAGCTCGTTCTTGTTGTCGGCGTTGTAGGTGAAGATGCCGATGAACGCCGAGGACGGGTCGTTCTCGTTGTCGATCGGGCCGATGCCGGACGGACCCGTGTAGCGGATCTCGCTGCCGCCGTCGAGCAGGGCGACGCAGTCGGCGAAGGAGGTGCACTCCGTGCCGGCGGTGGCACCCGAGACCGCAGCGAAGTTCTTCTGCACGGTCTCCGAGTCGTTGGCGCCGCCCTTCACCGCGGCGAGCGCGGCGAGGATGGTGGCGTCGTACGACTCGGCGCCGTAGGCGAAGTCCTTCAGCTGGTTATTCTCGGCCGACTGGTACCAACCGACCAGGCGGTCCTTGAAGGCCTGGTCGGGGTCGGCACCCGGGATGGTGCCCTGTGCGCCGGTCATGGTGCCCGGGGCGAAGGTGGTCGTGTAGTCGGCGGTGTTGCCGTCCGACAGGTAGACCTTCGACATGTCCCAGCCCTGAGCCTTGAGCTCGGGGATGATCGACTTGGTCTCGTCGAACGCCAGGATGACGATCGCGTCGGGGTTCGAGGCGAGCACGCCGCTGACCTCGGCCGAGAAGGTCGTCTGACCAGCCGGAAACTCGTCGCCCTTGCCCTGGCAGCCGTAGGTGCACTCGCCGCCGGCGGCCACCACGGTGTCCTCGACCGCGTTGCGAAGGCCGGTGCCGTAGGTGTCGTTGAACACCAGGAACCCGACCTTGGTGTAGCCGTCGCTGGTGATCAGGGTCCCGAGCGCGTTGCCCTGGACGCCGTCCGGGGGAGCGGTACGGAAGTAGTACGGCGAGTATCCGCTCAGGTCGACCGCGGTGTTGGCCGGGGAGACCTCGGTGATCTTCGCGTCGGCGAAGCTGTCGACGACGTTCAGCGAGACGCTCGACGAGGCCGCACCGATGACCACCGACGGCTTGCCCGCGATCAGCGTCTGGGCCGACTGGGTGGAGATGGACAGGTCGGTCGAGTCACCGGAGTCCAGGACGCCGTGGCAGGCATCGACGCCGTTGACGCCGCCGCCCGCGTTGATCTCGGAGACAGCGAGGCCCACACCGGCGATCTCAGGCGGCCCGAGGTAGGCCAGGTTGCCGGTCAGCGGCAGGATGCCGCCCACCTTGAAGCTGTCGGCGTTGGTCGCACCCGACGCGCACTTGTCGTTGGTGAACGTCTCGTTCGGGGTGGACGAGGCCGTGTCCGACGTGGAGGCCGACGCTGTGCTGGTGTCGCTGGCGG
>JAOPXC010000425.1 GCA_025965335.1 Nocardioides sp.
CCGCCAGATCGAAGCGGCGTTCGAGATGCGGCAGATCGCCCGCGAGCACGCCAACCCGGCCGTGTGCCCCCGCTGCGGTGTCGCGAAGACCGCCTGACCCCGCATGGATGCGGGCCCGACCGGATGCCCCCGGCCAGACCCGCTCGAACCACCGCTCAACCCCTTTAAGAAGGAGCAGAAGTTCGTGACCATCATCGCAGAACCCGAGGCCACCCCCACAGCACCCGCGTACCTGCTGCCGTCCACCGGCGCCGTCCTGGAGACGCTGGCCGCCGCCGCCGACCTGGGGCTGTCCCTGGACACCGCCCTGCTCGCCGGTTTGCTGGCCGCCCACCACAACGTGCCCCCGGCCGAGGCCGTGGAGCTCGCCCGCTACGACGCGTTCGATGAGCGGGTCCGTGACGCCGGGGGTGTCCGCAACGTGCTGTTGACCCGCGCGCAGGCCGCTCGGCTGATGGCCGAGTACGACGACGACGACGCCGTGGCAGGTGTCCGATGAGCGTCCAGGCCGGGCCGTACAGCTACCTGCGCTCCTGCGCCGGGTGCACCCGCTCGTTCGCCACGTACGCCGCCAAGAGCTGGGACGCCCCGTTCTGCTGCGGCCCTTGCCAGGCGAAGCGGATGCGCGGGTTCAACCCGCAGCCGAACCACACGGTGCACCTGGTGGACCGCTGGTCGGCCCAGTTCGTGGTCCTCGCCAGGGTCGGCGACATGCTGACGATCCGCCGCCTCGGCCACCCCGACGGCGCGATGTCGGCGGTTCACGTGGCCAACACGATGCCCACGGCTGGTGACGCCCGATGAGCGCCGCCCTGACGTTCGGCACCGCCCACCGGGGCCACCACATCCAGCTCCCCACCCAGCCCGGCGAGTGGCTGACCCTCATGGAGGAGCCCCGCCCCTGCCCGCACGGGTGCTGCCGCGTCGCCTACGCGTTCACCGGGGTTGCAGGCCGCCCGGAGTTGGTGCACGCCGCCGCGTCCACCCCGATCACCGTGCTGGCCGCACCCGGAGGTACCCGATGAACCGGAAGCGGATCATCAGCCTGGCCTCGACCGCCATGTATGCGGCCATCGCCCAGGACTGGCCCAAGGCCAACAAGGCAACCCAGGCGATCGGCGACGAGTTCGGTGGCGACGGTGTCATCGCGGCTGCGCTCGCCTGGTGCGACTCGATGCTCGCCCACACCCCAGGCGTGGACCCCACCAGCGGCAACCCCGTCCGGCTCACCTTCAAGAACCTCGAATCCGGGCGCGTCGACAACGACGCCAACCAGGTGCCGCCCGCCATTCGTTGGGCTGGCCGCATCGTGGCCGCCCGCGCCGCTGACGACGAGCCGGGGTTCCGGGGGCTGATCGAGTCGCTGGAGTCGGACAAGCAGTTCAGCGAGTACATCGGCGCCCTGCTGTCCATGGTGGCGGCGAATCTCCGCCCCGTCGCCGATGCGGCTCGGCAGGTTCGGGCTTCTCGCGAAACCCCAGGCGACGGGCAGGTGCCCGCGTGACCGCCCAGACGGTCGCTGTCACCGCCACCCAGCGCCTCGAGGACCTGGCCGCGCTCTGGCTCAACGACCAGTGGGCCACCCACCACGAAACCGAGCTGCACACCCTCGCCGGGGACCGACCCGAACACCACACGTGGTCCGCGTTCGAAGACCTCGCCGAGGCTGTACGGCTCCGCAACGGGCTGAACGACGGCCCCGCCCACTGGTCCGAGGTCGATGACTCCCTGACCGGCTGGGACCGGTCCACCGCCGCGTGGGACATCGCCTGCGGCCGGGTGGACGACGCCGCCCACACGCTCCTCAACGGGAGGCACTGATGACCGAGACGCCCACCGAATCCAAGGAAGTCGCCAAGCGACCCGTCGCTCTCGGCGCGAAGATGGGCGACCTTGACGCCGCCTACCGCCTGTCCAAGGCGCTGGCCATGGCCAAGATGATGCCCGACGGGCTACAGGGCAAGCCGTCCGACGTCCTCGCCCTGATGCTGTACGGGCAGGACCTCGGGCTGACGCCGATGCAGTCCATCCAGGGCATCTACGTCGTCAAAGGCAAACCGCAGATCTCCGGCCAGTTGTGGATCGCCCTGGCCAAGCAGCGCGGCCACCGGGTGTTCGTGCCGTGCCGCGACTGCGGGGACGCCCCGGAGAAGCACCCCGCCGCCGGCCACGCCTACGTGCGGGACCACGACGCGACCCGCTGCACCATCAAGGTCGTCCGCGGGGACACCGGCGAGATGCACGCCGAGACGTTCACCATCGACGACGCACGCACAGCCAAGCTGCTGACCAACGACAACTGGACGAAGTACCCCAAGCGGATGCTGCTGTGGCGGGCCGCCACCGACTGCCTGCGGTTCCTCGCCCCGGAGATCGCCCTCGGCTTCTACACGTGGGGCGACGACGTCACCGACGACGCCCCCGCCGTCGAGCAGGTCGACGAGTCCGCTGTGGTCGCCGACGGCCAGACCGTCGAATCCAAGGTCACGCAGGTCCGGCTCAAGGACGAGATCGGCCAGCTCGCCGACGAGTTCGACTTCTCCCGGACCGCGCCGCAGGACGCGGATGACGAGCCCGTCGAGCCGGAGCCCGCCGACGACTACGTGTGCGAGCAGTGCGGCGCCGTCGGCCAGCACTTCGAGGAGTACTGCACCGGGGCGGTGTCGTGAAAACCACCTCCCAGCTTCTCCTGCTGGCCGACCAGCGGCGCCCCCGCACCCAGCAGCGGGAGATCGGGTTCTCCGACCTCCGGTCCTGCCGCAAACGCACCGGGTACAAGCTGGCCGGCACCGAACCGGTCAACCAGCTCGGCAGCATTCAAGCGGTCATCGGGTCCGCGGTGCACGACATGGTCGCCGACATCATGCGGCAGGTCGCCGAACCGGGTGACCTGGTCGAACACCAGGTGACGTTCGCCGGGATCAAAGGCCACCTCGACCGGTACGAAGCGTCCACCGAAACCGTGGTGGACACCAAGACCACGTCGTCCCGGTGGCTGGAACACATCAAGCTGCACGGCCCGGAGCTGGGTCACCTGTGGCAGGTGTCCTGCTACTGCGCCGGGCTGATCGCCGCCGGGGTCCCCGCCAAACGGATCCGCATCGAATACCTGGCCCGCGACACCGGGGAAGAGTGGATCTGGCCCGGCACCGACGGGATGCTGCTCAACCCGCGCAACGTCCGCGACGCCATGCAGTGGCTCGAAGCGGTGCGCGACGCCGACCTGGACATGCTCCCCCGCGACCACGAACCCGACTCGGTGTTCTGCCTCGGCTGCCCCTTCGGCGGACCCGACGGCGGGATCTGCTGGGAAGGCCACGTCCCCGAACGGGACCGCCGCACGGTGCGGTTCGTCGAGGACCCCGACGCCGCGGCGTGGGCCACCAAGTTGTGGGCCGCCCGGCAGCGGAAGAAAGCCGACACCGAGGACGAAGACCAGGCGAAGGGCGCCCTGGACGCGATCCGCCCTGACGACGGCGGCCGGGTGCACGTCGACGGGTTCGACAAGGACCTCGACTTCCGCCGCAACGCGAAAGACCCCGAGAAGTGGGCTCTTTACTTCGTGGCCGGTGCGTCATGAAGAGGTCCGGGATCAAGCACGGCACCACGCCCCTACGGCGGCACAAGCCCCTCGAGGGCGGGCAGCCGCCGGAGCGTAGGACTCGGATCCGCCAGCAGTCTGCGAAGCGGCAGAAGGCCAACAGGGAGCGCTCCGTCATGGCCTCCGAGCGGTTTCCCGGCCGTGACGCGTGGTGCGTCGTGCCGTGGTGCGGCCAGCGCGCGGACGACCTGCATGAGCCGCTCACGAGGGCCCGCGGGGGATCCATCACGGACCCGGACAACACGGTGCCGGTGTGCCGGTCCTGCCACCAAGAGATCACCGATAAGCAACCCGCCTGGGCGTATGAGCACGGCCTGCTGCGGCATTCCTGGGAGGCCTGATGAGCCTGCACAGCTTCGCTCCCAAAGAGGTCAGGGCTGAGGTCGCAACCCTTCTCCGAGTAGAGCGGTTCTGGTCCTATGTCGTGACGTCTCCCGACCTCGATGCCTGTTGGCCCTGGCGCGGCCTGCTTGCTCAGAACGGGTACGGGATCTTCTCTGATGGTGGACAGAACGCCGGAGCTCACCGAGTCGCCTTCGAGCTGGCCTACGGCGAAATAGTCGATGACCTGGTGCTTGACCACCTCTGCCACACGCTCGATGAGGCGTGTCCCGGCGGATTCGCCTGCATGCACCGTCGCTGCGTCCGGCCGAGCCACCTCGAACTAGTGGATCGGGGCGAGAACACTCGTCGCGGGATCAGACAGATCACCGAGGCTGCTCGACGCCGGGCGGGTCGGGTCACCCACTGCCCGCAGGGGCACGAGTACACACCCGAGAACACGCTGGTCAGCGGAAAGAAGCGACGCTGCCGGGCGTGTGGACGGGAGCAGAGTCGCCGGTGGCGCGAGCAGCAGGTAGCCCGCGAGGCCGCCGAGGGCGGACCCGAGGTGACGCCATGACGGCAATCCCCCTTCTGCTCGTGCACTCGTGGGACAAGCGCACCCCCGCGCAGGTGGCCGCTGACCGGCGTGAGGCGCTCGCGTCGTGGGTCGAGCTGGACCGGGAGGCGTCGTGATCCCCGTCGAGGACATGCGCCCCTGCCCGTGGGAGGGCCGGTGGATGCCGGTCAACCACCCCTGCGTCGGCGACAACGAGAACGCCCCCGGCCCGATGACACGGGCCGAGGGCGGCAACCCCCACATCAAGGAGATCGA
>JAOPXC010000430.1 GCA_025965335.1 Nocardioides sp.
CGGTCCGGCGTCGCCGCGGCACCCGCGTGGCCGCCGGGATCGGAGCACTCGCCGTCGCGGCGGCTGCCGTCACCGCCGTGGTGGTGAACCGCTCGGGCGACGACGACCGCGGCGCTCAGGTCCTGGACAGCCCCACCTCCGACCCGCTGCCCTCGCAGTGGCGCACGGAGTACTGGCATGACGTCCAGGTCGACGTGCCCGCCGACTGGGGCTGGGGCACGGCGCCCATGGACACCGGCAGCGGCGAACCCGGGAGGTACTTCTGCGGAGGCCCCGGCGCCACCGTGCTTGCTGACGGACATCGCAACGTCAACGCCGACGATTCGGTGCCGTACGTCGGCCGACCGATCATGCTCTCCGACGCGTGCATGAACTTCGTCGACGACCCGCCGCCGACGTCGCCGTACATCTGGTTCGACGCGGGACTCGAGCCCGGCACGGTCGATGTCGGCGACGGCTACGTCCAGGAGACCGTCGCGGTGAACGGCGGCACGGTGACCGTAGCGACGCAGGACGATGCACTGCGGGAGCGGATCGTGTCCACGGTGACCGGTGGGGAGACCTGCATGTCCAACCTGGACATTCCGCCGACCGTTGATTCCATGCTGATCGAAGGGATGAACAAGGTCAGCTCAGGCCTGCTCTGTGTCTATCGCACGGACTCGGGCAACGCGTTCCACCTGGTCTACTCCCGCGAGCTCAGCGGCGAGGAAGGCCAGAACTTCATGGACTCGGCGTACGCGGCGCCGAAGGCCAACCTGTGCGACTACGACCGCCCCTTCGAGTACGCCGTGGTCACCCTCACGGGCGACGATCCGTTCGGCGCTGAGCCCGTCTCCCAGGACTACGTCGTGGACACCGGCTGTTCCCGCATCGAGACCTCACCGGGTGAGTTCCATGCCCTCAACGAAGCCAACGTGGTGCCGTGGGCCGGCCACGGGGTGCCCGCGACGATGGTCGGCCCCTCCTTCGGTGGTGCCGCCTGGCCCTACAAGTACTTCATCGGCATGCTCGGCTGACCGGACCGAACGTCAGCGACCGTCCTGCCGGCGCGCGAACACCTCACGCGTGAGCATCAGGATCGCGGCCGCGGTCGGGATCGCGAGCAGGGCCCCGACGACCCCGAGGAGCGCGGCGCCGACCAGCGCGGCGATCACGGTGACCGCGCCGGGCACGTCGACCGACTTCGACATCACCCGCGGGTAGATGACGTAGTTCTCGAGCTGTTGGTAGACCACGTAGAAGATCACGCAGGCGACGCCGATCTTCGGGTCCTCGGCGAAGCCGATCGCGGTCACGATGACCGCACCGATCGTGGCTCCGATCATCGGGATCACGTCGAGCAGCGCGACCACGAAGGCGAGCGCGACGGCGTACTGGCTCAGTCCCACCACCAACAGGAAGATCAACGACGACACCCCGGCGCACATCGCGACGATGAAGGCCCCGGACACATAGCCGCCGACGCCCTTGATGATCCGGTCCCCGAGCTTGGTGACCCGGTCCCGACGCGATGCCGGCGCCAGGCCGTAGATCGCGTGCTTGGTCTTGTCCAGCGAGGACACGAAGTACAAGGTCAGGACGACCACGACGAAGGCGTTGGCCAGGGCGCCCAGGACGGCAAGACCGACGCCGAGGACGCCGCCGAACAGGTTGCCCGCGAAGTCGCCCTTGGCGACGTAGTCCTTGATCTTGTTGATCACGTCGTACTGGTTGTCCAGCTCCTGGACCCTCTGGTTCCTCTGCAGGGAGTCGAGCCAGCCCGGGGCGCTGGCGGTGATCGAGGCGATCTGGTCGGTGATGACCGGGACGATCGCAACGAGGAACAGGGCCAGCGCGGCCAGGACCGAGACGATCACGGTCAGTACGGCGTAGGACCGGCGCATGCCGCGCCGCTCGAAGAACTCGACCATGGGGTTGAGACCCGCGGCCAGGAACATCGAGACGACGATCAGCACGAGCACCGATCCGATCGACACGATCTGCTCGCCCAGCCACCAGGCGACGAAGAAGCCGAGCCCGCCGAAGAAGCCGATCAGGAACGGCCCGCGGTGCAGGGGCGGGCCGGGCTCGCCGAACTCGTCCACCGAGCTGCCGGCCCCGGCCGCCTCGTCGTCGTCGAAGTCGAGCAGCGCCTCCGACTCCTCTGAGGGAGCCGGATCCTTGCTCAACTCTCGTCCTCGCCGAAGCCCGCCACGACGTCACGGAGGGAGGCCAGCTGGGCGGTGATCGCGTCGCGGCGCTTGGTCAGCCGATCCAGCTCCGCGCGGGTGGCGGCCACCTCGCGCTCGGCCTCGGCGTTGCCGGTCGAGGTGATCGACTCGGCCTGCGTGCGTGCCGAGGCCAGGATCTGCTCGGCCTCCCGACGCGCCCGGGCCAGCAGCGCCTCGGACTCCGACTGGGCCTGCTGGCGGTGGGTGGTCGCCTGGCTGGTCGCCTCGCGAGCGCGCTGCTCGGCGGCGTCGGCCCGCTGCTCCGCCTCCTCCACGAGGCGGCGGGTCTCGGACGTTGCGCTGTTGTGGTGATCGGTGGCCTCGCGAGCCAGCCGCTCCTTCTCGACGGCGAGCGTGCGACGGGCCTCCTGCACCTCGCGGTCGGCGGCCGCACGGGCCTGCTCGACCTCGCGGGTCGCTGCGGTCCGCAGCTCGTTGGTCTCCTGCTGTGCGGCGAGCCGGACCTGGTCGGCCTCCCGACGTGCCGATGCGAGCGTGTCCTCCGCCTCGGCGCGGGCCAGGTTGCGCTCCTGCTCGGCGTCGGCAACGACGCGGCTGCGGTGCTCGTCGAGCTCGTCGAGCTGGACCATCCGCATGTCGTCGGCCTCGCGGGCGGCGTCGGCGCGGATCGCCTTCGCGTCGCGGGTCGCCTGGTCGCGGATCTCGGCCGCGTCGCGCTCCGCGACGCGGCGGATCTCACTGGCCTCCTCCTCGGCGAGGCGCAGCATCGCGCTGGCCCGACCGCCGAGGCCGGCGTACGACGGGTTCTCCATCTCGGACAGCTCGCGTTTGGCGGCCTGGAGCTGGCCCTCGAGCTCGAGGACGTGCTTCTCGGACTGGGTCAGGCTGCTGCCGAGACCCGCCTTCTCGGTGCTGAGCTGGCGGATGCGCGCGTCGACGGCGTCCTTGTCGTAGCCGCCCCGTCGCACGATCGGCAGAGCGGAGCTGACCTGCGGCTTCGACGGCGGCTGGACCGGGGCTGGGGCGCGCGTCGCGGCGGCGGGCGCGGACGGGGCCGGTCGTGCGGCAGGCGCGGACTTCTCGGCCGCGGGCGGCGGGGGGAGCACCGGCTTGTTCGGTCGGGTGCGCTCCGCAGGCGGTTCCTCCTTCAACATCGGGATCACCTGGGTCACCTCGGCGTCGGGGTCGGCGTCGGCGGACTCGTTGTCGAAGATGGATAGACCCTGGTCGCTCATTCGGAGATTCCTCTTCCAGATCGTGGGGAGTCGGCTCTACCCGGCACATCCTCCCCGATCACCGGAAAAGAACCCACCCCGGTATCTCGAGATCTCGGGAGATGGAAGTGGTCCCGGATTCAACGACCGGGTGTCACACGCCCCGGAAGCGGTTGATCGCGGCCTCGTGCTTGCTGCGCAGCTCGTGGTCGCGCACGCCCAGGCCCTCCTCCGGAGCGAGGCAGAGCACGCCGACCTTGCCCTGGTGGGCGTTCTGGTGGACGTCCAGTGCGGCCCGGCCGACGTCGTCGAGGCCATAGGTCTTCGACAGCGTCGGGTGGATCATGCCCTTGGCGATGAGGCGATTGGCCTCGTAGGACTCGCGGTAGTTGGCGAAGTGCGAGCCCACGATCCGCTTGAGGTTCATCCACAGGTAGCGGTTGTCGTACTGGTGCAGGTAGCCGCTGGTCGACGCACAGGTGACGATCGTGCCGCCCTTGCGGGCCGCGAACACCGAGGCGCCGAAGGTCTCGCGC